>JAEZEZ010000060.1 GCA_023432855.1 Pseudomonadota bacterium
GAGGTGCCGTGGGCATTGACGTAGTCGAGGTCCGAGGGCTCCAGCCCTGCACGCTTCAGCGCCGCCTTCATGGCGCGCTGGCCACCGTCACCGTCTTCCGACGGGGCGGTGATGTGGTAGGCGTCGCCGCTCATGCCATAGCCGACGACTTCGGCGTAGATCTTGGCACCGCGAGCGACAGCGTGCTCGTACTCTTCCAGAACCATAATCCCTGCGCCCTCACCCATGATGAAGCCGGCATGGCCACGGTCATAGGGACGCGAAGCCTTTTCAGGGGTGTCGTTATAGGCGGTGCAAAGCGCCTTGCAGGCCAGGAAGCCCGCATTGCCGATCGGCACGATTGAGCTTTCGGCACCACCGGCCACCATCACCTCGGCATCGCCCAGCGCGATCATACGGGCCGCATCGCCGATGGCGTGGGCACCGGTGGCGCAGGCGGTCACCACCGAGTGGTTCGGGCCTTTCAGACCGTGACGGATCGAAATCTGGCCGGACGCCAGATTGATCAGAGCCGAGGGGATAAAGAACGGGCTGACGCGGCGCGGGCCCTGCTCTTTCAGGATGATGGCGGTGTCGGCAATCGGGCCAAGGCCGCCGATGCCTGCCCCGACCATGACGCCGGTGGCTTCCTTGTCTTCTTCGCTTTCCGGCTTCCAGTTGGCATCGGCCAGCGCTTCGTCGGCTGCGGCAATAGCGAAGACGATGAAGTCATCGACGCGCTTGCGCTCTTTGGGAGACAGCACCTTGTCGAAATCGAATACGCCCGGCTGATCGGGCGCACCGCCGCCACGACCATCAACCGAAGGCACTTCGCCGGCGATGGTGCAGCCATAGCCTTCGGTGTCGAAGGTGGTGATCGGACGGATGCCGGATTGACCGTCCAGCAGATTCTTCCAGACGTGCTCGACGCCAGTGCCCAGCGGAGTGACAAGGCCGAGGCCCGTGATAACGACGCGGCGCATGGTTCGCGCTCCTTAGTTCAGACAGTGCAACGGCTGTAAAAGCCTGTCAGTCGCCCTACCGGCGCCCGACCCAAATGAATCAGCCTGAGTGCTGAATCAGCTCCAGAAACACTAATGGCCGCCGGACGGTCCCGCTAGGGTCCCGTCACGGCGGCCATCAGCTTGGTTAAGTGCGACGGATCGCAGCCGGATCAGGCGGCCAGCTTCTCGTCGATGAACTTCACCGCGTCGCCGACGGTCTGGATGTGCTCGGCGGCGTCATCGGGAATCTCGATGTCGAATTCTTCTTCGAAGGCCATGACCAGCTCGACGTTGTCGAGGCTGTCGGCGCCCAGATCATCGATGAAGCTGGCCTTCTCCGTGACCTTGTCAGGATCGGCGTCCAGGTGATCGATCACGATCTTGCGCACGCGTTCGAGGATGTCGGACATACGTCTTCGCCTTCTTTGTTCATACCGCCGTGGCGGCCAATCGCGCCGTTCGGTGTCACGCTCGAACAGCTTTCGCAAGCCCTAAGGGACGCGCTTGCCGGATGGTTCCGGCCTAGCACGACTTCCCCGGGCGAAAAAGCACCGCTTGCGCGGCCTAGATCATCGCCATGCCGCCGTTCACGTGCAGGGTCTGGCCCGTGACGTAGGCCGCCTCGTCGCTGGCCAGGTAGACGGCGGCGGCGGCGATCTCGTCGCCCTCGCCCAGCCGACCGGCAGGAATGCGGCCCAGGATGGCGCCGCGCTGCTGCTCGTTCAGCACGTCGGTCATGGGCGATGCGATGAAGCCCGGCGCGATGCAGTTCACCGTCACGCCCCGGGAGCCCACCTCCTGGGCCAGCGACTTGGAAAACCCGATCATTCCGGCCTTGGATGCGGCGTAGTTGGTCTGGCCCGGATTGCCGGTGACGCCGACCACCGAGGTGATGCCGATGATGCGGCCGGCGCGCCGCTTCATCATGCCCTTGATGGCGGCGCGGGCCAGCCGGAAGTAGCTCTCGAGATTGACCTTCAGCACCTGCTCCCAGTCCTCGTCCTTCATGCGCAGGATGAGGCCGTCCTTCGTGATCCCGGCGTTGGCCACCAGAATGTCGAGACCCGCGCCGGCGGCATCCTCGGCCTTGCCGACAAGGCCGTCGACCGCCTCGGCGTCGGACAGATTGCAGGCGGCGACATGGGCCCGGCCGCCGAGTTCCGAAGCCAGGTCAGCCAGCACGTTCTCGCGCGTGCCCGACAGGACGACGGTCGCGCCCTGGCCGTGCAGCGCCCTGGCGATGGCGGAGCCCAGGCCGCCCGTGGCGCCCGTGACCAGGGCGGTCTTTCCGGAAAGGTCGAACATCTGTCGTCTCCTCTAGGCCAGGCTACGGGCGAAAGCTTCCAGATCCGCCGGCGTGTTCAGCGGCACAGCCTCGGCGTCCGGCGCGATGCGCTTGGCCATGCCGGACAGGACCTTGCCGGCGCCGGCCTCGGCGAACCGGGTGACCGCCCCCTCGGTCGCCAGCCATTCCATGCTTTCGCGCCAGCGGACGCGGCCGGTCACCTGTTCCACCAGGAGCCTGCGGATCTCTTCCGCATCCAGCACCGGCCGGGCGGTCACATTGGCCACCAGCGGCGTGCGCGGCGCGGCGATGGCCGCCCCGGCGAGCGCCTCGGCCATCTCGTCGGCGGCCGGCTGCATGAGGGGGCAGTGGAAGGGCGCGGAGACATTGAGCGGAATGGCGCGGGCGCCCAGCTCCTTGGCCTTCTCGATGGCCTTGTCGACGGCCGCCTTTTCCCCGGAGATGACCACGTTGCCGTTGTTGTTGTCGTTGGCGACGACGCAGACCCCGGCCTCGGCGCCGGCCTCCGCGGCCTTCTCGGCCAGGGCGAGGTCGGTCTTCGGCCCGATCAGGGAGGCCATGGCGCCCTTGCCCACGGGCACGGCGCGCTGCATCGCCTGGCCCCGCAGCTTCAACAGCCGGGCCGTGTCGGCCAGGGTCAGGGATTCGGCGGCGCACAGGGCCGAGTACTCGCCCAGGGAGTGACCGGCGACGAAGGCGGCGCGGGTGATGTCGATATCGAACTCGGTGCGCAGCACGCGGATGACCGCGAGCGACACAGCCATAAGCGCCGGCTGGGCGTTCTCGGTCAGGGTAAGCTGATCCTCCGGGCCCTCGCGCATCAGCTTCGAGAGCTTCTGCTCCAGCGCGTCGTCGACCTCCTGGAACACCTCGCGCGCCGGCTGGAAGGCTTCGGCCAGCTCGGCCCCCATGCCGATGGCCTGACTGCCCTGGCCGGGGAAAAGGAAGGCTAGGCTCACGCGCCGTCTCCTCTGGTGACTCGGCGCGGAGGGTTAGGGGAAAGGCGCCATACCGGCAAGCGGCGTAGGCGCCGACGGGTTCCAACTGGACCTGAGCGGCGAGGCTTACCGCATTCGTAAGCCGCAGCTCTATTGTTCCGCCGGCCCGACAGCGCGACCTTCACCCCAGGAGGATCGCCCATGCGCGTCGCGTCGCTCTCGTTCGCCATGCTTGCTGCAGGCTGTTCGGCGTCGGCCGCCCTGGCCAAGCCGCCGCCCCAGGTGTGGGACGAGGTCGCCGCCCGCCTCGACGCCGCGGCGGACCGGGACCTTCGCGACCCCGAAGATGCCGCCCCAGCGCGGGACGCCTGGGGCGTGCCGCCGGCGAAGATGTTCTCGCGCGTGGACATCAACCGCGACAGCGTCCCGGACTGGCGGGTGGACTACGAGCATGCGCCCAATCCCTCGCTGTTCTGCGGCACCGGCGGCTGCCGGAACGAACTGTGGGTGTCGCAGCCCGACGGCGGCTGGCGCAGGGCGATGGGCCGCACCGCCGGAACGCTCAGGCTCGTGCGCGCGGGCGGCGCGGTGCGGCTGGACCTTCACTTTCACGGCTCGGTCTGCGACGGCTTCGGGGCCCAGGACTGTCCGCGCAGCTATCTCTGGAACGAGGACGCCGGGGTGTTCGAACCGGTCGCGGTTCCCGGCGGCCCGAGCTACCTGGCCGGCGGCCCGGCGGTGCTGGAGGCCGTGGACCTCGCCTCCGTCCCCGCCCCCGTGCGCCATACGGTGGAGGCGATGCAGGCAGCGTGCCGCGGCTCGGGCGGCGCCCTCGAGGAGCCGGCATGGGCGGTGACGCGGTTGCCCGACATCGACGGCGACGGCCTGGGCGACTGGATGGTGGGCTACCGCTACTTCGCCTGCGACTACGACGGGGAGGCGCCGGAAGGCGCCCTGACCGCCCTGCCCGTCACCGTCTTTGCCACGGCCGGGGATCCCGCGGAGCCGACGATGGCCCTGGAAGGCAAGGACATGCAGGTCTCACTCGACCTCGCCTCGAAGCCGGCGGCGGTCTGGGTCTGGCGCGAGGGCGACGCCGAGTGCGAGTATCAGAAGCCGTGCGGGCGGCGGCATGTCTGGAACGCCGGCTCGCGCGCATTCGAAGAGGCGCGTTGACGCCCTCCGCCCTTGCCTTTCCACAGGGGTTCGCGTATGTCCGCGCGCTTCTCTGGAAGGCGGTCCTTCGCGGATCCCGACGGTGTGCGCATCAGGCGCCCACGACGCGAACGGAACCATCGCTCCCCCGGGTCTTCCGCCGGGGCCGGCGCCGCCTCCTCAATGGAAGAGGAAAATGGCACTCTACGAACACGTCATCATTGCGCGGCAGGACATCTCCGCGCAGCAGGCCGAGGCGCTGAACGATCAGCTGAAGGCCCTGCTCGAAGAACAGGGCGGCAGCGTCGCGAAGATCGAATACTGGGGCCTTCGCAACCTCACCTACCGCATCAAGAAGAACCGCAAGGGCCACTACTCCCTGCTCGCCATCGACGCCCCGGCCCCGGCCGTGAAGGAGATGGAGCGCCAGCTGTCGATCAACGAGGACGTGCTGCGCTACATGACCGTCCGCGTCGACGAGCTCGACCTGGAGCTGTCCCCCATCCTCGCCCGCAAGGAGCGGGAGCGCGAGCGTGAACGCGATCGCAGCCCCGGCCCGCGCGGCGGCTTCGAAGACATGGCGTGAGGACACAGACCATGACCGACACCAACGCCCCGACCCCCGGCGCGCCGGCCGGCTCCGGCCCCGCCCGCCGCCCGTTCTTCCGCCGCCGCAAGGTGTGCCCGTTCTCCGGCGCCAACGCCCCGAAGATCGACTACAAGGACGTCAAGCTCCTGCAGCGCTACATCTCCGAGCGCGGCAAGATCGTGCCGTCGCGCATCACCGCGGTTTCGCAGATCAAGCAACGGGAACTGGCCCGCGCCATCAAGCGCGCCCGCTTCCTGGCGCTGCTGCCCTACGTCGTGAAGTGAGGACGTAGATCATGAAAGTCATTCTGCTCGAACGCGTCGAACGCCTCGGCGGCATCGGCGACACGGTGGTGGTGAAGGACGGTTTCGCCCGTAACTTCCTGCTGCCGCGTCAGAAGGCCCTGCGGGCCACCGAAGCCAACCAGAAGGTGTTCGAAGCCCAGCGCGCCCAGATCGAGGCCCGCAACGCCGAAGCCAAGTCGCAGGCCGAAAAGGCCGGCGAGAAGCTGGACGGCTCGTCCTACGTCCTGATCCGTCAGGCGGGCGAGAGCGGCCAGCTCTATGGATCGGTCGCGGCCCGCGACGTCGCCGACGCCGTTTCGGCGGAAGGCGGCAAGGTGGAGCGCAGCCAGGTCGTCCTCGACACGCCGATCAAGACGCTCGGCGTGCACGAGGTGAAGGTGCGCCTGCACTCGGAAGTGATGATCACCGTCAAGGTGAACGTCGCCCGCTCGCAGGACGAGGCCGAGCGCCAGGCGCGCGGCGAGGACGTCATCGCCAGCCAGTTCGACGAGGACCGGGTGTTCGCCCAGGAGGCCGCCCAGGACATGATCGAAGGCGGCGCCGGCCAGGCGCTGGCCGAGGCTCCGATGGGCGAAGCCTGAGCTTCGCAGCATCGCTGAAACGGAACGGCCCGGGATCGCTCCCGGGCCGTTTTGCATTCGGCTCCGGCGGGTTAGCTTCCGCACAGGAGGCCGACATGACCCAGACCCACCCCGGCGGCTGCCTGTGCGGCCAGGTGCGTTTCGAGGCCGAGGGACCGGCCAAGTGGACCGCCTGGTGCCATTGCCACAGCTGCCGCAAGCACACCGGTCAACCGGCGTCGGCTTACGCCGGGTACGAGCGCGACCGGGTGCGGTTCCTGGCCGAGCCGGCGCGGTTTGAGTCCTCCGAAGGGGTGCGGCGCGGATTCTGCGCCACCTGCGGGTCGACCCTCACCTACGAGGGGGACCGCTGGCCGACCGAGGTCCACTTCCACGTCGGCGCCTTCGACGATCCGACGCCGTTCGAGCCCAAAGGCCAGTCGTTCGCCGAGGAGCGCGTCGTCTGGTTCCACCCTTTCGGACAGGGATAGCGTCCGCTTCTGACGCAGCGCGCGGCCATCCTCCCGTTCATCATGATGAACGGCGACGCTTACAATCCACAGATTGCGATTCACCTGGGGACAGGGCGTCGCTGGACCAAATCGCCACACTCCTGTGACGGCCGGCCTTGGGTATGGGTAGCCAAATGACACTCCCCGCCTTCGCACCCGGCCACGACGCCACCGGCGCCGCGATCGCCTCGCTGCCGCACAATCTGGAGGCCGAGCAGGCGCTCCTCGGCGCCGTCCTGTTCGACAACGCCGCCTACGAGCGGCTGGGCGACACCCTTCAGTCGCGCCACTTCTACGAGCCGTTCCACCAGCGGCTGTTCGAGGCCATCGAGGACCACGTCCGCAAGGGCCTGCTGGCCGAGCCGATCGTACTCATGGAGCGGTTCAAGCGCGACCCGGCGTTCGAGGAGCTGGGCGGCATCCGCTATCTGGCGGACCTCGTGGACCGCGCGCCGCCGGCGGCCAACGCCGCCGATTACGGCCGGGTGGTCTATGACCTGGCGCTGCGCCGCGACCTGATCCGCATCGGCGGCGAGATCAGCCGTGTCGCCCACGAGGGCGGCGATCCGGAGCCGATCGAGGCGCGCGAGCAGATCGAGAGCGCCGAGCTGCAGCTCTACGCCCTGGCCGAGAGCGGCGCGCCGTCGACCGGCTTCGTCACCTTCGCCGACGCCCTGACCGGCGCGGTCAACATGGCCGCCGAGGCCTTCGAGCGGGACGGCGGCCTGGCCGGCGTCTCGACCGGCCTGATCGACCTCGACCGGAAGATCGGCGGCCTGCACCCGTCCGACCTCATCATCCTCGCCGGCCGTCCCTCGATGGGTAAGACGGCGCTGGCCACCAACATCGCCTTCAACGTCGCCAAGTCCTACGCCTGGGAGCCCCAGCCGGACGGCTCGCGCAAGACGGTGCGCGGGGGCGTGGTGGCCTTCTTCTCGCTGGAAATGAGCGCCGAGCAGCTGGCCATGCGTCTGCTGGCCGACGCCTCGGGCGTGTCGTCCGACCGCCTGCGCAAGGGCGAGATCGACGCTTCGGAGTTCGGGCGCGTCCGTGACGCCGCCATGGAGATCCAGGAAGCGCCGCTGCACATCGACGATACCGGCGGCCTGTCGCTGGCCAAGCTGACGGCGCGCGCGCGCCGGCTGAAGCGCCAGCACGGCCTGGACCTGATCGTGGTCGACTACCTGCAGCTGGTCACCACCACCGGCGGCGGCAAGGACGTCAACCGGGTGCAGGAGGTCTCCATGATCACCCAGGGCCTCAAGGCCCTGGCCAAGGAACTGGACGTGCCGGTGATCGCCCTCTCGCAGCTGAGCCGCCAGGTCGAGCAGCGCGAGGACAAGCGGCCCCAGCTCTCGGACCTGCGCGAATCCGGCTCGATCGAACAGGACGCCGACATCGTCATGTTCGTCTATCGCGAGAGCTATTACGTCGGCCGCCAGGAGCCCGACGCGGTGAAGGACGCCGCCAAGCACCTCGAGTGGCAGGACGACATGGACCGGCTGAAGAACCTGGCCGAGGTCATCATCGGCAAGCAGCGCCACGGCCCCATCGGCACCGTGAAGCTGAGCTTCGACGAGGACACCACCCGCTTCGGCAACCTGGCCCGGGAGGGCCGGTACGACTACTGACCGCGGGCTGAGCCTTTCAGCCGTTTGCGCGTTACCGCCCTGAGGCGAGTAAGCCGGAGGGACGCGTGCGGGCTGAGGGGGCGACCAGACCTGAGTTTCTCAATGCGCCGGGCGAACTGCCGGAGCTCATCGGGCGGCACCCGTGGGCGGCCACCTCACTCGGCCCGATCGAGACCTGGCCCCAGAGCCTGCGCACGGTCGTCGGCCTGATCCTGCGCTCCGCCGTCCCGATCGTCCTGCTGTGGGGCGAGGACGGCGTCATGATCTACAACGACGCCTACTCCGGCTTCGCCGGGGGCCGGCATCCTGGCCTCCTGGGCTCCAAGGTCCGCGAGGGCTGGCCCGAGGTGGCCGACTTCAACGACAACGTCATGCGGGTCGGCCTTGCAGGCGGCACCCTCGCCTACCGCGACCAGGAGCTGACCCTGCATCGCACGGGGCGGGCCGAACAGGTCTGGATGAACCTGGACTACTCGCCCGTGCCGGGGGACGACGGCCGGCCCCAGGGCGTCATCGCCATCGTCATCGAAACGACCGACCGCGTGCTGGCCGACCGCGCGCAGCGCGAAGCCACCGCGGCGCTGAGCGAGAGCGAGCGCCGCCTGCGCTTCCTCGACACCCTGGAGGTCGAGGTGGGTCGCCTGACGGACGCCGACGCCATCCTTGCGAAGACGACCCGGATGGTCGGGGAACACCTGGGCCTGACCAACTGCGCCTACGCCGACATGGACGAGGACGAGGACGGCTTCACCATCCGCGGCGATTGGGCGGCCGAAGGATCGCCGAGCATTGTCGGCCACTATCGCCTCGCGGACTTCGGCCGTCTGGCCGTCGAGCGCCTGGGCGCCGGCGAGCCTCTGGTCATCCGCGACAACCTGAAGGAACTCGACGCGGACGAGGCCGCCACCTTCCAGGCCATCGGCATCGGCGCGACCATCTGCATGCCGCTGGTCAAGCAGGGCCGGCTGACGGCCCTGATGGCGATCCACCACAAGAATCCGCGGGACTGGTCGGCCTATGATCTCGCCCTGATCCGCGAGGTGACCGAACGATCATGGGCCCACGTGGAGCGGGTGGGCGCAGAGGCGGAGCTGCGCGCGCGAGAGGCCAGCCTCCGCGAACTGAACGCGGACCTGGAACGCCAGGTCATCGAGCGCACCCAGGCGCGCGGCCGCGTCTGGCAGGTGACGCCCGACCTCATGGGAGCGCTGAACGCCGAAGGGTACATGGAGACCTCGAACCCGGCCTGGAGAACCGTGCTGGGCTGGAGCGAGGCCGAGGTCGCCCGCATGTCCATCTTCGAGATGATGCACCCCGACGACGTCGAGCGGACGCGCGCGGCGGTGAAAGAGACCCTGAAGGGCCAGCCGGCGATCCGCTTTCCCAACCGCTACCGCTGCAAGGACGGCTCCTACCGCTGGATCTCGTGGATCGGCGTGCCCGAGGACGGCATGGTCTACTGCATCGGCCGCGACATCACCGAGGAGAAGGCGGCGGAGGCGGAGCTGGCCCAGGCCCAGGAAGCCCTGCGCCAGGCCCAGAAGATGGAGGCGGTCGGACAGCTGACCGGCGGTCTCGCCCACGATTTCAACAACCTGCTGGCGGGCATCGTCGGCAGCCTGGACCTGCTGCAGAGGCAGTTCGCCGAAGGGCGCTACGACGGCGCCGAGCGCTACGTCGGCATGGCCCAGGCGTCCGCCAAGCGGGCGGCCTCGCTCACCCAGCGCCTGCTCGCTTTCTCGCGCCGCCAGACGCTCGATCCCCGGCCAACGGACACGAACCGCCTGGTGGTCGGCATGGAGGAGCTGCTGCGCCGGACTGTCGGCCCCGGCATCGAGGTGCATGTCGACGGCGCGCCCGATCTGTGGCTCACGCGGGTGGACGCCGCCCAGTTGGAAAGCTCGCTGCTCAACCTGGTCATCAATGCGCGCGACGCCATGCCCGACGGCGGCCGCATCCTCATTGAAACGGCCAACGCGACGCTCGACCCGCGGGCCGCGAAGACCCTGGAGCTTCCTCCGGGAGAGTACGTGCGCCTGCGCGTCACCGACACCGGATCGGGGATGACGCCCGAAGTGGCCGAACGGGCGTTCGACCCGTTCTTCACGACCAAGCCCCTGGGCCAGGGGACTGGCCTCGGCCTGTCCATGATCCACGGCTTCGTGCGCCAGTCGGAGGGGGCCGTGCGTATTCACTCGCAGCCCGGGATGGGATGCACCGTGACCATCCACCTGCCCCGGTTCGCCGGCGAGCTGGATGCGCCGGAAGCCGTCGAGCCGCAGGCCGAGACAGCCGGCGGCGCCGGGGAAACGGTGCTGGTCATCGACGACGAGGAGACCATCAGGATGTTGGTGGTCGAGGTGCTGGAGGAAGCCGGCTATCGGGTGCTGGAGGCCGGAGACGGACCTTCGGGCCTGGATATCCTCCGCGCGAACGCCGGCATCGACCTGTTGGTGACGGATGTCGGCCTGCCCGGCGGCATGAACGGACGCCAGGTCGCCGACGCCGCCCGCGCCCTGCAACCGGGCCTGAAGGTCCTCTTCATCACCGGCTACGCGGAAAACGCCGTGCTCGGCAGCGGCAGTCTCGAGCCGGGCATGCGGGTCATCACCAAGCCGTTCGCGGTGGAGGGCCTGGGCGGTCTCGTGCGGGAGATCATCGAAAGCTGAGGACGCCCGCCGGCGGATGGCCTGTCGCCAGAACACTGGTCGGCGAACCTTGCTCGCCGGAGGCGACTCGTGCATTCCGGAGCCGCCGGCGCCCAGTTGCTCCGCGCTTGATAAACTCCGGAGCCTCGCCGCATGACCCTTCGCGTCATCCTCACGACTGCCGCCGTCCTCGCCTTGGCCGCCTGCGGTGACAACGCCGCTCCCCCCGCGGACGACGAAGCCTCGGCAACGACATCAGCCCCACCCCCGCCCTCAGCTTCGCCCGCCGCCGTCAGTCGCGAAGACGTCGAGTTCGCGGCCGAGTGCCAGGCTCTGCTGAACGCTGCGAACGCGCGCCAGACCGTCTCGCCGACCGAAGCCCTGCCCCAGGTCCCTGCCGGGCTCGCCATCTGGTGGACGGGCGAGATGGCGCGGCGCGCCGACGCGGCAGGCCTGACCGAGGACGAACTGCGGGAACTGCTGACGCGTCGGGCCACGGCGCTCAGTTCCGATGAGGCGGTCGCCGAGGCGGCCCCGCGGGTGCAGGCCTGTATCGACCAGGGCCGCCCCGCGCGCTGAGGCGGCTCGAAACGAGTCTCGTCGCTCGACGTATTTCTATCGCCGCGCGCCATTTACGCGCGGGCGGAGAGCATGCATTAGGCGGCGAATGCCCCCACACCACCCGACGTCCCGCTATACCGTCGATCTCGACGCGCTGGCGGCGAACTACGCCTTCCTGAAGTCGCAGGCCGGCGGGGCGGAAGTGGCCGGGATGCTGAAGGCCAACGCCTATGGCCTGGGCGGCGCCCACGTGGCGGCGCGGCTGTGGGAGTGCGGCGCGCGCAGCTTCTTCACCGCAGGCATCGGAGGGGCCGAGGCGATCCGCGCGCTGATCGGCCCCGACGCCGAGATCTACGTCCTCGACGGCTGCCGCCCCGGGGACGCCGAACGGCTCCTGCGCTCGAAGCTGACGCCGGTGATCAACAGCATCGAACAGGCGGCCGCCTGGAAGGCCGCCAGGCCGAGAGGGCGCGCCGCCCTGCACGTCGACACCGGAATGAACCGGCTGGGCGTGCGGCCCGAGGAAGCCCAGGCGCTCGCTCGTCTGGGGTTGGACGTGTCGCTGGTGATGAGCCATCTCGCCTGCGCCGACGAGCCGTCGAACCCGATGAACCGGCGCCAGCTAGAGCGCTTCGCCGAGGTCCGTCCCCTGTTCCCCGACGCCCGGGCCAGCTTCGCCAATTCGGGCGGCATCTTCCTGGGCGAAGAGTATGCCTTCGACATGGTGCGGCCGGGCATCGCCCTTTATGGCGGCGGACCGGAAGGCAGGCCCGATCCCCGCATCGCTCCGGTCTCCACCCTGGAAGCCGAGATCCTGCAGGTGCGCGACGTGCCTGCGGGGGAAAGCGTCGGCTATTCGGCGAGCTTCGTCGCCGAGCGAGCGATGCGGGTGGCGACCGTCGGCATCGGCTATGCCGACGGGGTGCTGAGGTCCAATCAGCCGCGGGGGTGCGCCTGGTTCGATGGCGGCCTGCGCCGGATGCTCGGGCGGATCTCCATGGACACCCTGGCGGTTGACGTTAGCGATTGCCCCGGGGCGAGGCCCGGGCAGTTCGTCGAGTTGTTCGGGAAGAACCTGCCGGTCGACGACGCCGCCGCCGCGGCCGGGACCATTTCCTACGAGCTGCTCACGAGCGTCGGCAGTCGGGTCGAGCGGGTCGTGCTCGGGGCCTGAGGCCTACTTCGCCATGCTTTCGAGCCGGGCGAAACCGACCGACTGGGCGGCGGACTTCAACTGGGCCATCTCGACGCCGCGGCCTTCGGCCTCGACCATGAACCGCTGGCCGACGAGAACGGAATATTCGCCGGAACGGTCGGAGCGGTCGTACTGCTCGGTGGTCATGCGGCCGCCCACGGTTGAGACCTTCTCGTAGCGGTCGCCGCTCTGTTCGGTGCGGTTGACGTTGAAGGCTCCGCCGAGCTGGGCGAAGGCCGCGGCCCCGCCCAGGTCGGTGATGCTGAGCCGGATAGTCGCGTCGCCCCGTTCATAGGTCGCCCTGGCCTCGGCGCTGTTCATGCCGCCGACCCCGCCCGATGCGGAGCTGATCTCCCCGCGGGAAAACCCCGAAACCGTGGCCGGGAGCAGGCCGGCCAAGGTCTCGGCGGCGACCGGCTGGACCGCCCCTTCCGCGTCGCCGAGGGCTGCGGTGATGGCCCGCTCCGCCTGGGAGCCGGCCGCCTCCGCCTTGCCCAGATCGACCGAGCCGTAGCCGGGGACGGTGACCGTCCCCGACGCGGCGCCGCGTTCGGCAAACCTGGCCGCGCCTGAAACGCCGGCCATCGCGCCGGTAACGGCCCCCAGGATCAGGTAGACGATGATCGCCACGACCACGACGACCCCGGTGTAGGGCAACGCCTTGTCGGCCGGCGACTTCATCAGGCGCGGCAGGCCCAGATAGAGCAGATAGAGCCCGTAGAGCCCGCCGAGGGCCGCAAGGATGGCGAGCGCGGGGATCAGGTTGAAGACGCCGGCCACCCAGCCGGCAGTCATGGAATAGACCGCCACCTTGAAAGCCTGGATGCGGTTCTTCTCGCCGCCGAAGTGCGGGGCCAGGAACTCGATCACCAGCGCCAGCACGGCGACGCCGATCAGCGACATCACATAGCCGATCACCGCGCCCGACAGGGCAAACATCAGCGGCGGGCGGTAGGTGACGCCCATGAAGCCGGATCCGAACAGGATGGAGCCCAGAAAGCCGGCGACCGCCGGGATGGCGGCGAGGATGACGGCGTAGCGCAGATAGAGGCCCTGGATCGTCGCCGGTTCGTCGTCGATCACCTCCCATTCCGCCTTCGGCTTCAGCAGGATGGACTTCACACGCTCGACCAGGCCGCCGCCGGGGGCGGGCGAGGCGGTCGGGGTTGGGTCTTGAGTGCTCATGGCGTCTCCCTCGAAATCTGTCGTCCCGGCGCCACGCTAACGCCGTTATGGCCACGGTGCGAGGCGGCGCGCCGCGAATCCGCCGCCGAATCACGGGAAAGTCAGGCGTCGGACGGCATTGAAGCTGAACGGAGGACGCATGGCGCGCGACGGCGCGATCTACGTCTGCCAGGCCTGCGGCGCCGTCCACGCGAAGTGGTCGGGGCAGTGTTCGGCCTGCGCAGCCTGGAACACCCTGGTCGAGGAAGCCCAGGCCGCCCGACCGCCCGGCGCCATGGCGCCGACGAAGGGCCGGCGCGGGCGCGGACTGGATTTCGAGACGCTCGAAGCCGACACGCCTGAGCCGCCGCGGATCGTCACGGGGCTGTCCGAGTTCGACCGCGTCTGCGGGGGCGGCGTCGTGCCCGGCTCGGCCATCCTGCTGGCCGGCGACCCGGGCGTGGGCAAGTCGACCCTCCTGCTGCAGGTCTGCGCCAACGCCGCCGTCGGCGGCGCGCGGGTCGCCTATGTCTCGGGGGAGGAGGCGGTCGAGCAGATCAGGTCTCGGGCCGCGCGCATGGGGCTGTCGCAGGCGCCGGTGAGCCTGGCGGCGGAAACGGCCCTGCGCGACATCCTCGAAGCGCTGAAGCGCGATCCTTTCGACCTGGTGGTGATCGACTCCGTCCAGACCCTGTGGAGCGACGCGCTCGAGGCCGGTCCGGGTTCGGTCGCCCAGGTCCGCGCGTGCGCCGGGGAGCTTGTTCGCCTGGCCAAGAAGAAGGGCGTGGCGGTCGTCCTGGTCGGGCACGTCACCAAGGAAGGCCAGATCGCCGGCCCGCGGGTGGTCGAGCACATGGTCGACGCGGTGCTCTCGTTCGAGGGTGAGCGCGGCTATCCCTTCCGCATTCTGCGCGCGGCCAAGAACCGGTTCGGCGCCACCGACGAGATCGGCGTCTTCGAAATGGGCGACGCGGGCCTGCGCGAGGTGCGCAATCCTTCGGCCCTGTTCCTCGGCGAGGGCGGCGAGCGGGCGGCGGGCGCGGCCGTGTTCGCCGGCATCGAGGGATCGCGGCCGGTGCTGGTCGAGTTCCAGGCCCTGGTGGCGCCTTCGGCCTACGGGACCCCGCGCCGGGCGGTGGTCGGCTGGGATTCCGGGCGGCTGGCCATGGTTCTGGCGGTGCTGGAGGCGCGATGCGGCCTTGGTTTCGGCGACCGGGATGTCTACCTGAACGTCGCCGGGGGCCTGCGCATCAACGAGCCCGCGGCGGATCTGGCGGCGGCGGCGGCCCTGGCGTCCTCTGCGCTGGAGACGTCCCTGCCCCAGGGATGCGTGGTGTTCGGCGAGATCAGCCTGTCGGGCGAGGTCCGCGCCGTCAGCCGGATGGAGGCGCGAATGCGCGAGGCGGCCAAGCTCGGGTTCGATCAGGCGCTGGCGCCCATGGCGGCGGCGGAGGGCGCGCCCTTTTCCGTGGCCGGCGTCGGCCGGCTGGCCGAGGCGGTGCGGCGCATCGGCGACGAGGACTGGACCCCGCGGGCGGCGCGCTCATGACCTTCTTCGACGGCCTCGCCCTGCTCGTGCTCGCGGTGTCGGCGCTCGCCGGGCTCTGGCGCGGCGGCGCGCGCGAGATCGTCTCCCTCTTCACCTTCCTGCTGGCCGGGCTGATCGCCCTGCTGGCCCTGCCCCTCACCGGGCCAATCGGCCGCGACATGCTGGACCCGGACTGGGCCGGCACCGTGGCCGCCGTGCTGGTCGTGTTCGTGGCGTTCGGCCTGCTGCTGCGCCTGCTCGCGAAGTGGCTCAGCCGCAGCCTGCACGAGAGCGACCACCTCGGCGGCGTCGACCGCCTTGCTGGACTGGGGTTCGGGCTGTTGCGGGGCCTCGTCCTCCTGGGGGTCGTGCACCTGATGCTCTACGCCGCGACGCCGCCGGGCCGGATTCCGCCCTGGTACCGGGAGGCGATGGTCTATCCGGCCGGCGCGGCTGCGGCGAAAGCGCTCCAGGTGGTGCTTCCCGAGGGCGCCAAGGTGGCGGACCGGGTGGCTCCGGTGGTAGAGCGCAGCGTCCGTCGCGGCGCCTCCGATGGGCCGCATTCGGACGATAAGGGCGCGGCGCCCTATAGTCAGCGACAGCGGGAAGACATGGACAAGCTGGTGGAGACGACCCGATGAGCAGCCATCGCGAGTTCGTGCAGCCCGCGCCCGTGCGCGACCCGGACGACGACGCGCCCCGGCTCGAGTGCGGCGTCTTCGGCGTCTTCGGCATCGAGGACGCCAGCGCCATCGCCGCGCTCGGCCTGCACGCGCTGCAGCACCGCGGGCAGGAAGCCTGCGGCATCGCCAGCTCCGACGGCGCGAGGTTCCACACCGAACGTCACATGGGCCTCGTCGGCGACGCCTTTACCGGGCCAGACCTGGTCACCCGCCTGCCCGGACGCGGCGCCATCGGCCACACGCGCTATTCGACCGCCGGCGGCAGCTTCATCCGCAACGTGCAGCCGATGTTCGCGGATCTGGATTCCGGCGGCATCGCGCTGGCCCACAACGGCAACCTGACCAACTTCCTCAGCCTTCGCACCGAACTGGTGGCCGAGGGCGCAATCTTCCAGTCGACCTCGGACTCCGAGGTGATCCTCCACCTGATCGCGCGCTCGCGGAAGGCGCGGATCATGGACCGCTTCATCGACGCCCTGTCTCGCATCGAGGGCGGCTACGCCCTCGTGGCCCTGACCAACAAGAAGCTGATCGGCGCGCGCGATCCCCTGGGTATCCGGCCGCTGGTGCTGGGCGAGCGGCACGGCCGGTACGTGCTGGCGTCCGAGACCTGCGCGCTGGACATGATCGGCGCGACCTTCGTGCGCGACATCGAGCACGGCGAGGTGGTGGTGATCGACGAAAAGGGCGTGGAGTCGCTGCGCCCGTTCCCGGCCAAGCAGGCCCGCCCCTGCGTCTTCGAGTACGTCTACTTCGCCCGCCCGGACAGCATCGTGAACGGCCGTTCGGTCTATGACGTGCGCAAGAACATGGGCCGGATCCTGTCGCGCGAGACGGGCGTCGAAGCCGACGTCATCGTGCCGGTGCCCGATTCCGGCGTGCCCGCGGCGCTCGGCTATGCCGAGGAGAGCGGCATCCCGTTCGAACTGGGCATCATCCGCAACCACTACATCGGCCGCACCTTCATCCAGCCCACCCAGGCGGTGCGCGACCTGGGCGTGCGCCGCAAGCACAGCCCCAACCGCTCGGTCCTGGCCGGCAAGCGGGTGGTGCTGATCGACGATTCCATCGTGCGCGGCACTACCTCGGTGAAGATCGTGCGCATGGTGCGCGAGGCCGGCGCCCGCGAGGTGCACCTGCGCTCGGCCTCCCCGCCCATCAAGTGGCCGGACTTCTACGGCATCGACATGCCCGATCAGGACCGCCTGCTGGCGGCGCAGAAGTCGCTGGACGAGATGCAGCGCTTCCTGGAGGTCGATTCCCTGGGCTTCCTGTCGGTGCAGGGGCTCTACGACGCCATGGACGCCGGCCCCCGCGACCCGCAGACGCCGCAGTTCACCGACCACTACTTCACCGGCGACTACCCCACTCGCCTGCGCGACCGCGAAATCGCCGAAGGCCGCGACGACTCCGTCGTGCAACTGAGCCTGCTGGCGAGCGCCTGACGACCGCCGCCGTCCCGCGGACAGCGCTTCGCGCCGGCGTCGGACGGCGAATTGAGCTCTGGCGCCCGGCAGTCCATCCGCTAGGCTGAACCCCGTTCGCCGGGGGGAGACCGATGCGCCTGCTGAAGAGCCTGCTGACCAAGTTCGTCCAGAACGGGACGATGAAGCTGATCGACGCCACAGGCGGCGTCCACGAATTCGGCGGCAAGGGCCCAGGGCCGCGCGTGGTGATGAAGCTGCACGACGCGCGGCTGCACAACCAGCTGGCGCTGAACCCCGAGCTGTACGCCGGCGAAGGCTACATGGACGGGACGATCACCTTCGAGGACGGGACCACCGTCTTCGATTTCATCGACCTGTTCTCGTTCAACCGGACCGGCCTGGCCGAGCATCCGACGCAGAAGGTGCTGCGCGGCTACTGGCGCGCGGCCAAGCGCTGGCACCAGGCCAATGTGGTCGGCAAGGCGGCCGAGAACGCACGGGCCCACTACGACGTGCCGGAGGCGATCTACCGGCTCTTCCTGGACGAGGGGCTGAACTACAGCTGCGCCTTCTTCGACGACCCGGCCAACGACACCCTGGAGAAGGCCCAGGAGAACAAGCTCGAGCGCATCACCGCCAAGCTCCTCCTGGAACCCGGCATGAGCGTAGTGGAGATCGGCTCCGGCTGGGGCTCTCTGGCGATCCACATGGCCAGGACGCGCGGTGTCACGGTCAAGGCGCTGAACGTCTCGCCCGAACAGCTGCGCGTTTCGCGGCAGCGGGCGAAAGAGGCGGGCGTCGATCACCTCGTCGAGTTTGTCGAGACCGACTACCGGGTCTATCCGGGCAAGTTCGACCGCGTGGTCTCCGTCGGCATGATGGAGCACGTGGGAATCGGGCATTTCGAAGAATATTTCGGAAAAATCCGCGATTTCCTGAAGGACGACGGTTGGGCGGCGATCCACTGCATCGGCCGCATGGCGCCCCCGGGATCCACCGGACCCTTCATCCGCAAGTACATCTTCCCCGGCGCCTATGTGCCGTCGCTGTCGGAGGTGTTTGCCGCCACCGAGCGGAGCGGGGTCTGGGTGGCCGACATGGAGGTGCTGCGGCTGCACTACCACTACACCCTGCAGCACTGGCGCAAACGCTTCGCCGCCAACCGCGCCACGGCGGCCCAGATCATGGACGAGCGCTTCTGCCGCATGTGGGAGTACTATCTGGCGGCCGTGGACGTGGGCTTCTCCAACGGGTCGAACATGGTCTTCCAGGTGCTGCTGGCGCCGAAGATCGACAACGTGCCGATCGTGCGCGACGTCTTCATCGACGAGGCCCGCCGGCCCAAGACGGCGGACTATTCGAAGAAGCCAACAGCCCGGAAGTCCGTCGCAAAGAAGCCGCCGGCAAAGCGGGCGACGGTGAAGGCGTAGCGGGGAGAAAAGCCGCGTACCCCCTCGCCTCACCCGGTCCGCACCGCTAGACACCCCGCATGAACGAACCCACTCCCCTCGCCGGGCGCATCGCGCTCGTCACCGGCGCCTCGCGCGGCATCGGACGCGCCTCGGCGCTCGCTCTGGCTCGGGCGGGCGCCCACGTCATTGCGGCGGCGCGGACCCAGGGGGGGCTGGAGGAGCTCGATGACGAGATCCGGCAGGCCACGGGCGAGCGCGCGACGCTGACGCCCTTCGACCTGGTCGACGGCGGGGCCATCGACCGGCTGGGCGGCGCCCTGTTCGAGCGCTTCGGCCGCCTCGACATCCTGCTGCATGCCGGGGCCACGCTCGGGACCCTGACGCCCGTCAGCCACATGGAGCCGCGCCCGTGGGCCAAGGCCGTGGCCATCAACCTGACCGCACCCTATCGCCTGATCCGCTCGCTGGAGCCGCTGCTGCGGGTGTCCGACACCGGGCGCGCGATCTTCGTCACCACGGGCGCGGTGGCGCGGCCGCGGGCCTTCTGGGGCCCCTACGCCGCCACCAAGGCCGGCATGGAGACCCTGGTGAAGACCTGGGCCGACGAGATGGAGAACACCAACGTCCGGCCGATCCTGGTGGACCCGGGCGCCATGCGCACCCGCATGCGCGCCGAGGCCTATCCCGGCGAGGACCCCGAGACCCTGCCCGACCCGTCCGAGATCGGACCGCTGATGGTCGAGCTGGCCGACCCCGCGCGCGCGGCGCCGGGCGAGACGGTCAGCTTCCGCGAGTGGAAGGCAGGCCGCTAGCGGCGACTACCGCCGCCCCTTTGGCTTGGCGCCGGGGCCCGAGCGGGGGCGGACGATGGGCGTCCCGCGAGGGCCGACCTTGGCGCCGGGACGCGCCGGTTTCGCGGCCTTGCGCGCCTCGATCTGCGCCTTGGCGCCCGGCTTCGGCTTGCCGTGGGCCCTGGACGCCGCCTTTGCCTTCAGGCCACGCGGCGCGGTCTTGGCCGGCCCGGCCTTCTCGCCGCCCTCGGCGTAGGGGTTCGCGCCGGACTTGATCGTGACGCGCAACGGCACGCCCGGCAGGTCGAAGCTCTCGCGCAGCGAGTTGATCAGGTAGCGCCGGTAGTGCTCGGGCATCTGCGAGGCCCGGCTGGCGAACAGGACGAACGTCGGCGGACGCGCCTTTATCTGCGCCATGTACTTGGGCTTGATC
The DNA here is from genome assembly GCA_023432855.1 of Pseudomonadota bacterium. Taxonomy (GTDB): domain Bacteria; phylum Pseudomonadota; class Alphaproteobacteria; order Caulobacterales; family Caulobacteraceae; genus JAEZEZ01. Next base: position 19,822 of record JAEZEZ010000060.1, read on the forward strand.
CGCTTGCCGTCCACAGCGGGCGGCGGGTGGCGCTGCACGGCCATGGCCAGCCAGTCGTTGAGGTCGCGGGTCTTCACCTTGGCCGACCAGTTGCGGTGCGCCTTCAGCACTGCTGGCATCAGGCGATCCACCCCGCGGCCGGTCTGCGCCGACAGGACCACCAGGGGCGATCCCCTCAGCTGCGGCAGCTTCTCGTCGGCGAGGATCTGCAGTTCCTTCAGCCGCGCCTGCGGCTCCTCGACCAGATCCCACTTGGCGATGACATAGACCAGGGCCCGGCCCTCGCGCTCGACGAGGTCGGCCAGCTGCAGGTCCTGGGTGTCGAAGGCATTGGCCTCGTCCATCACCAGCACCACCACCTCCGCGAAGGTGATGGCGCGGATGGTGTCGCCGACCGAGAGCTTCTCGAGTTTCTCCTGCACGCGCGCCTTGCGCCGCATCCCGGCCGTATCGACCAGACGGATGCGCCGGCCCTCGAATTCCCAGTCCACCGAGATGGAGTCCCGCGTGATGCCCGCTTCCGGACCGGTGAGCAGCCGGTCCTCGCCGATCAGTCGGTTCACGAGGGTCGACTTGCCGGCGTTCGGGCGGCCGACGATGGCGATCATGATCGGCTTGCCCGCGTCTTCTTCGTCGTCCTCGAAGGCGCTTTCGGACTCATGGGCGGCGATCGCGGCGTAGAGGTCGGCCAAGCCCTCGCCGTGCTCGGCGGAAAGGCCGATGGGTTCGCCGAAACCGAGCGCGTGCGCCTCGCCGATGCCGTGCTCGCCCGCCCGGCCCTCGGCCTTGTTGGCGATCATGATCACCGGCTTGTCGCGCTTGCGCAGCAGGTCGGCGAAGATCCGGTCGAGCGGCGTGACGCCCTCGCGGGCGTCGATGACGAACAGCACCACCTGGGCCTCGTCCACCGCCTTCTCGGTCTGGATGCGCATGCGCGCTTCCAGGCTTTCGTCGGCCACGTCCTCGAAGCCCGCGGTGTCGATCAGCTGCAGCTCGATGTCGCCGATCTGCCCGTCGGCATAGCGACGGTCCCGGGTCACGCCCGGCCGGTCGTCGACGATGGCCAGGCGGCGGCCGGCGAGACGGTTGAACAGGGTCGACTTGCCCACGTTGGGGCGGCCGACGATCGCGACGCGAAGGGCCATGGCCCCTCCCTAGGGCGGATTAGGCCCGCGGGGAAGCGGGCGCGGCGATCTCATGAGCTCCGGAGGCGGCTTCGCGCCTCAACGCACCGCGACCAGTTCGCCCTTGTCGTTCACGAAGTAGACCGTGTCGCCATAGGCCATCGGCTGGACGAAGGCTGCCGGCCCGATGTCCAGCGCACCCATCTCGCGGCCGGTCTTGGGGTCGAGCGCGACGGCGATGCCGCGGTCGCTGACCACGATCAGGCGGCCGGAGGCGAGAATGGGCCCGGTCCAGATCGGCTTGGCGGTGCGGTCGTAAAGGCCCAGGAAGCCGCCCTCGGAGTAGGTGCGGTTCTGGCTGAGATCAGTGACCCAGTAGACCTGGCCGCTCTGGCGGTTGACGGCCATGGCCTCGCCGCCCTGGCTTACCAGGAAGACGGCGTCGCCCGCCGGCCAGGGGCTGTTGATGCTGGCCACCGGCAGTTCCCAGCGGCGGTTGCCCGTACGCAGGTCGACGGCAGCGAAGACGCCCGAGTGGCTCGCCGCATAGACCTCGCCCTGGTAGACGGCGGGTCGCCCCGGGATGTCCCGGATTTCCGAGAGGGCGCTGGTGCGGCTGGTACGCGACAGCACCTCGGTCCAGAGCGGGTTCCCGTTGGCGGCGCGAAGCGCCACCAGTTCGCCGGAGCTGAACGGCGCGACCAGAGTGTCGCCTTCGACAGCGGGACTGGAGGCGCGCAGGATGCGGGCGGGCTCGACGATGGCCTGGAACGACCAGGCGATCTCGCCGGTGTTCAGATCGAAGGCCGAGATCTCGTTGTCGACGTTGACGGCGAAGGCGCGGTTGCCGGAGACCGTCGGCGCCGCGTGGATGGGCGAGTCGACCTGGGTGCGCCACAGTTCCTGGCCGGAGGCCGCGTCCAGCGCCGCAACGAACCGGTAGCCGGAGGTCACGATGAGCTTGCCTTGGGCCACCGCGAGGCCGCCGCCGAAGGCGTCGCGGTCGCGGCGGTGCACGGCGCGCCCGAGGTCAGCCTCCCAGATGCGGGCGCCGTTGCGGGCGTCGGACGCCACCACGCGGGCCTGGCCGTCCATGGTGTAGATACGCCCGTCCAGCGCCACGGGCGGCGCCGTCACGGCCGCGCGGCGGCTGGAGCCGTCGCCAATATTGCGCTTCCAGGCCACCTGGAAGGAGGCGGCGGCCGCGACGTGCTCAACCGACTGCTCCGGCGTTCCGCCGGGCAGCGGCCAGGCGGCCACGGGCTGAGGCGCGGGCAGGAAGAAGTCCGCGCCGGCCAGCGCCGGCGACGGCGACAGCGAACTGTCCAGCGCCAGGATCGGAATGCGTTCGCCGGCCGAGGCGACGGCTTCGGGCCCGTCGTCGCCGCCGAACGGGTTCAGGCGATTGATGGTCGAGCAGCCGGCCGCCGCGACGCAGGCGACGAGCACGAGCGAGGTCTTCACAAGGCGAATCATTGCGGAGCGGCTCCGGCTTGCGGGGCCGGGGCTCCGGCCTGGGATGCGAAGGGACTTGCGGCGGCCGGCGCGCGCGGCGGCAGAGCGGCGGCGGCCTTGGCGATGGCGGGCAGTTTCGCCGCCGCGCCGGAATCGATCATCTGGATCGCGGCCTGGGCGCGACCGCGCATGGCCTCGGGGGCGTCCAGCGACAGGGACAGGGCCACGAACTCGCCTCGCGCCGCCTGGGCCTGGCCGGCCTGAAGCTTGGCCATGGCCAGCGCTTCACGTGCGATCGGCCGGTAGGGGCGGCCCTCCTCGGTGAGCGGCTTCAGTCGCTCTTCGATGCTCGCGTAGGGCGCGGTGTCCATGAGCGCGAAGATCGCCTTCAGGGCGGCGGCGTCGGCCATGATCGGAGACGGCGCGGCCTTGGCGGCCTCGTCGAAGAATTTCACGGCCTCATCGACCTTGTTGTCGCGAAGCGCGATACCGCCGCGCTGCATCAGCGCCAGCGACTTGTAGGCAGGCGAAGCCATGCCGGCGGCCTCCGCGAAGGCCGTGTCGGCGGCGGCGGAATCATCCCGCTCGATCGCCTTCATGCCCCGATCGTAGGCGACAGACGCCTTGGAGGCGGCGTCAGCGCGCCAGGCGTCATAGGCCCAGAAACCGCCGGCGATCACCAGCGCGGCGACCAGGAGGCCCGCGACCCACGGCAGATACTTGCGCGCCATGTCGCGCATCCGCTCGCTGCGGACTTCCTCGTCCACCTGATTGAAGAAATCGACCACTCAGGCGCTCCCCGCCGCGCAAGTTCAAAACCGCCGCGAACCTATAGGCTCCCAATCGTGGCCGCAACGCGGCTTGGGCGGAATTGCGAGAGTAGCGGCAGGGGCTTGGCGCCGGACCGTCTACCGCCTGCGGGCCAGCACCAGCATCGACGCGAGGCCCCCGACCGCGAGGCCAGCCGGAATGCCGATCGCGACGTTGCCGAAGGCGGCCCCGAGGCCGGCGCCGATCATGATCCCGGCCATGATCAGTACTGCCACGATCCCGCCGCCGTTCTTCCTGGCTTCTTCGGTCATTTGCATCCCCTTCCCTGCTGGAGGGGACGCTGCAGTTCCCGGCGAGCCAATGCAAATTAAGTCGCGGTAATTCCGGACTTTTCGACCCAGCTCAGGCTTCCGCCGGCTTCTTGCTGAAGTAGGTCTCGGCCTCGGCGGGGAAGCGACGCGCCTTTACGTCGGCGGCCCATTCGCCCACGGCGCGGCCGATGTCGCCGCGAAGGTCGGCGTAGCGGCGCACGAACTTCGGCGTCCAAGCGAACATGCCGAGCATGTCGTCGGTGACCAGGATCTGGCCGTCGCAGCCGGCCGAGGCGCCGATGCCGATGGTCGGCACGTGGATGCTTTCGGTGATCTCGCGGGCCAGGCTCTCGGCCACTCCCTCGACGACGATGGAAAAAGCGCCGGCGTCAGCCGCGGCTTCCGCCTCGGCCAGCACGCGGGTGCGCTCGTCCTCGGTGCGGCCCTTGGCCTTGAACGCGCCGTCGACATTGACCGCCTGGGGGCGCAGACCGACATGGCCCATCACCGGGATGCCGCGCTTGACCAGATATTCCACCGTCTCGGCGATGGTCGGGCCGCTCTCGACCTTCACCGCCTGGGCTCCGGTCTCCTTGAGCAGGCGCGCGGCGTTGTCGAAGGCGACCTCGCGGCCGGCCTCGTAAGAGCCAAACGGCATGTCGATGACCACCATGGCGCGGCGCGCGCGGCGCATCACCGCCTGGCCGTGCAGGATCATCATCTCCATGGTGACGCCGACGGTGTTGGGCAGGCCGTGCACCACCATGCCGACGGAGTCGCCGACCAGAAGCAGGTCGCAGTGCTCGTCCAGCACCTCGGCCATCGGGGCGGTGTAGGCGGTGAGGCAGACCAGCGGTTCACCGCCCTTGCGGGCGGTTATCTCGGGGGCGGTGATGCGGCGGACCGCGTCCTGGCGCTGGGCTGACATAAGGGAGGCCTTTCCGGGGGAGCGAAAAAGGGGGGGGGCGCCAAGCGGCTAGTTCTGGTCGAACATCCGGGTCGTCGCCGCGCCGGCGGCCAGGATCAGCAGCGCCGAAGCCGCCCAGAACAGGTTCATTCCCAGGTCGACCCCGCCGATGTTCGCCAGTTGAAGGGCGGCCTGGTCCCAGAGGCTGTCATAGACGCTGTTGACCCGCTCGGTGGACCTCGCGCCGGCCTGTTGCACCTGCAGGCCGAAGCCCGAGCCCAGCGTCTGGCTGAGCGCGATCAGGCCGCCGACGGAGCCGGCGAAGGCGATCGACAGGGCGCGAACGCGCCAGTTCCGGTTCAGCTTCGTCTCGACCCGGCGCGCGAAAGCGTCGTTGTCGTCGAAGGCGGGCGGCTGGTTGAACAGACGCTCGAGCCTGGCTTCGAATTCACGCTCATCCATGAGCCACGCTCCTTGCCCCTTCGCCCTGCGGCGCGAGGCGCTCTCTGAGCTTATCCAGACCACGTTTGACATGGGATTTGACCGTTCCCAGGGGGATGTTCAAGGTCTCGGCGACCTCGGAATGCGACAGTCCCGCGCCGTAGCACAGCGAGACACAGAGCCGTTCGGCCTTGCCCAGGCCCGCCATGGCCCCGTCCAGGTCCAGCCTGGAGCCCGCATAGGCGTAGTCCTGGACCTGCTCGGGTTCACGGGTCTCGGCCTCCAGGACGACGCGGGCGTCCTTGCGGATCCGCTTCAGGTACAGGCGGGCGGCGATGCGGCGGACCCAGCCGGCGAATGCCCCCTCGCCCCGGTATTCCGCGATCCGCTCGAAGGCGACAAGGAACGCGTCCTGGGCCATGTCGTCGGCGGAAGCCGGATCGGCCCCCATCCGGCGCAGCAGTCCCCGGACGGCCGGACCGTGGCGCCGGACCAGTTCCCCGAACTCCCGCCGTCCGCCCGCCGCCGCGAGGGCGGCGAGCTCGACGTCGTGGAGGCCCGAGAGGGCGCGGGTGGCGGGAATTCCCCCCATGATGCGCTGTCTCCTCAGCTGGCTCGGGCGATTACTTCTGTTTGTTGAGCAGCCCGAAGACCAGGTAGACGATGCCGACAAAGGCCGGGATCACCGCGAAGGCGAAGGGCACGACCGTGTCGTCGTCGAAGCCGTGGTACCAGGTGACGATGAAGCCCATGGTCGCCAGGGCGCCGGCGATGGCCAGCCAGATCGCGGCCTTGCGGAAATCCTGGGTGCGGGTCGACATGAACTTTCCACCCTGGGACACGGCCTGGATCACTTCCGGCGGCAGTTCCTGCCCCTTCTCGATGGCGGTGCGCACTGTCTCGTGCATGTGCTGCCGCTCCTTCGACTTGAAGTAGCTGGGCAGGATGATGATCGCCGCCAGCGCGGCGAAGAAGGCGATGGGAATGAGGAATTCAGCTTCCATTGTGGTTGCTCCTGCATCTCGACGTCTGTTCGGCGGTCGCGGAATGCGCCGCTCTTGACCGTAATGAGGCCCGCCGGACCGGCTTCGGATGCGGCCCCCCGCATGAATTCTTCGTAAGCCGTCAGCGCCGCGCCAGGCTGGGCAGACGGCCGCTGACAAACGCCAGGAACAGAACCGCCGCCACCGCGCCGATCACCGGCTGCACCACCAGCGCAAGCTCGCTCGCCAGAGGCTCGACCGCGGGCGCCACCGACCACAGCACAGCCATAGCCGCGAACAATACCGGGGCCATGTAGGCCAAGCTGAGCCACAGGCGGCGGCGGGCGACCTTCTCCATCACGGCGGCCTGAAACGCCAGATCGCGGCCGGGCGGCGCGTCGTACGCCAACGCGGCCTTCAGCCTGGCGTCGAGATCGTTCGGGTCGGCGCTCATGGCTCCACTCCCAGGACTTCCATCAGTTTAGCGCGGCCGCGCGCGACATGCGACTTCACCGTACCAAGCGGCAGACCGAGCGCCTCTGCGGCCTCGGCGTGCGACCAGTCTCCTCCGAGGCACAGGGCGATGGCGGCGCGTTGTTCCAGCGGCAGGCCCGCCAGCGCACGGGCGACATCGGCGCGGTCATCGCCCCCGTGCCCGGCGACGTCCGACCGCGTATCCAGCCATTGTCGGTCCCGCCTCGCCGCGCGGGCTCGCGTGCGGGCCGCCGTCTGCGCCTTTCGCCAGGCGATGCCGCACAGCCACGTGCGGACCCTGGCTTCCGGACGCAGGCGGCCCAGGCTGGACCAGGCGGTCAGGAAGGTCTCCTGGGCCAGGTCGTCCGCTTCGGCGGCGTCTGCGCAAACCCTTCGCAGAAAGGCGCGAACGGCCTGCTGGTGAGCCTGCACCAGAAGGCCGAACGCCTGGTCCGAACCCGCCTTCGCCCTGGCGACGAGCCCGACATCGGCCGTGGTCATCAACCGCGGGGCGGGCGCGTCACCAGACCGGTGACGAGAAAGGCCAGGGCCACCGCGCCCATGGTGAAGCTCACGATGGCGAAAGCCCCGCCCGCGCCATAGAGGTCCGCCCAGTTCGCCCAGGCGAAGCCCGCGCTGAGCACCCCGAACAGCACCACCATCGATTGCCAGGGCCAGGGTCTGGAGCGCTGGGCGTCGGAGCGGCGCTCGCCCCACTCGTCCACGTCCTCGTCCCGGTTGAGCACCTTGAGCAGCTCCGCGGGCGGCTCCTGTCCCTTCTCGGCATAGGTCCGGATCAGGGCCAGCCGGTCGCGGTCCCGGCGATAGTTCATCCAGCTGGTCCAGCCCATGGACACGAACCAGCCCAACGGAAAGATGAGCCACCAGTAGGAGTGGAACAGGTCCGACATCGACGCCTCCCTCGGACGCGGCCGATCCGCGCCGTCTTCGACCCTTCATCGCCGCCGGCGCCGGGATCGGATGCAGGGTCCGCCGAAAAAGGTAGGGGTCAAGGAAGAACAGCAACGCTGGCCCCCTCTGTCCCTCCGCTGAACGCCCGGCTGGCCCCTTCCTCAGCGCGCCGCCGGGCTCTATTCGAGTTCCATGGACCGAGAAGATGAAACCGATCTCATCCCGCAGATGCTGTCGCCTTCCTACCGGCTGGCGGTTCAGGACATGGATTTCATCATGGGGGACTCCATGCGCGGGGTCCGCTTCATGCTGGAGTTCGTCAAGGCGGACGAGGCGCTCAAGGCCTGGGGCGTACGATCGACGATCGTCGTCTTCGGCAGCGCCCGGAGCCACGAGAACGGCGATGGTCGTCGCGCCGAGTGGTACCGGCAGGCGCGCGAGTTCGGCCGCATCGCCTCAGAGCGCGGGGGAGCTTTCCGGACTTCGGCCGGGCCGCGCGACAACGTCATCGCGACAGGCGGAGGCCCGGGCATAATGGAAGCCGCCAATCGGGGCGCGAGCGATGTCGGTGCTCCGTCCATCGGCTTCAACATCACCCTGCCGCACGAACAGCGCCCCAACCGCTACAGCACGCCGGAACTGACCTTCCAGTTTCACTACTTCGCAATCCGCAAGATGCACCTGGCCATGCGGGCCAACGCCCTGGTGGTGTTTCCCGGCGGATTCGGGACGCTGGACGAGCTGTTCGAGATCCTGACCCTTCGCCAGACCGACAAGTCGCCGCGCATTCCGATCGTGCTGTTCGATCGCGGCTACTGGGAGTCCGTGATCAACTTCCAGGTGCTGATCGACAACGGCATGATCGCCGCCCACGACCTTGAGCTGTTCCGCTACGCCGACGACGCCGAGAGCGTCTGGCAATGCCTCCTGGACTGCGGCCTCAGGCCGGGCGAGGACATAGAACTGGCGCCCGACCAGCTTGACCCTCAGGACGCGCCCGAAGGCCCCTTGCCGGGCGCCGCGCCGCCAGGGAAATAGGCTTCGAGCCCATTCAGGAAGCCGAAGGGGTTCGCCGGCGGCGTCTTGGCCGGAACGGGCGTGGACCAGATGCGCCCGGCCTGCGCGCGCTCCACGGCGTCGTCGAAGGTGCGCCGCATCTGGCGGGTTTCGAAGCTCAGCATGCTGACCGGAGGCTCGACCGCCTCGATCGAGGCCACGCTCAACGGAAGACGATGCGCGGCGCAGAAGGTCGAGACCACGCCGAGCGCCTGGCGGTAGGAATACCGCAGCAGGGTGTCGAAGGTTCGCCCCAGGATGGCCGGCATGTTCGGCGGCGTCGTCTGCGGCGAAGACTCCAGCACCGTGTTGACGATGGCGTAGACCTGCCCGCGCCGCAGTCGGCGCGCCACGCCACGCCACCGCAGGAGCGCCGCCGGCATGAGGAACAGCGGCGCCGCGACGCCGCCGTCGACGTGCATCTCCTCGTAGTCCTTGCCGTCGAGGCGGCAGTGGAAGCGGCGCGGAGGAAAAAGGCCCGGCAGACTGGCCGAAGCGACGAGCACGTCGCGGAACAGGGTGACCGCTGCGGCGCCGCCGCGCGAGGCGATCTCTCCCATGTCCCAGATGCAGAGCTGCTGGCTGTCCAGATCCGTAGTGGCGACCAGCAGGCGGCGGCCCCGAGCGTGTTCGGCGGCCACCGCCGCGACCAGCGCCTCGTCCACGAACGGATCGATCAGCGCCTCCAGCGCATCCGAGCGGAACAGCCCTCCCCCGCCGATCGGAGGCGAGAGACGCGTCAGGCTGAGCAGGCGCGCGGCGTGGCCGCCCGTGTAGGCGTCAGTCAGCCGGTCATCCCATTCGGACCCGAGGAAGGCGAAGGGCGCGATCAGGGCGCCGGTGCTGACGCCCGTGACGATGGCGAAGTCGGGCCGGGCCGCAGCCTTCGTGAGCCCCACGAGTACGCCGGCCCCGAACGCGCCGCCCGCCGCGCCGCCCGAGATGGCCAGGATGTTGAAGCTGTCGGACGCAAAGACCGACCTGGGCAGGGCCAGGCGGTCCGCGGCGCCGGCCAGGGAATCCTCGGCCTCCTCGACTGTCAGCCTCACGCCCTCGAAGCCGGGGATCTCGGCGTCACCCCCGGGCGCGGGCCGGCGCCGGGTGAAGCCTGGCAGCCTGGGCTTGTCGGCCATGTCGTTACCCGCCTTCAGCGGCCGAAGAAGCGCGCGTAGGCGTCGGGCCTGAACCCGACCAGCACCTCATCGCCGCGCTCGAGCACCGGCCGCTTGATCATGGAGGGCTGGGCCATCATCAGGGCCCTCGCCTTCGCCTCGCCGAGCCCCTGACGATCGCTCTCGGGAAGCTTGCGGAAGGTCGTTCCGGCGCGGTTGAGCAGCAGCTCCCACCCGACGCGGCCCGACCAGCGGTCGAGCATGTCGGACGTCACCCCGGCGGTCTTGTAGTCGTGAAATGCGTAGTCGATCCCATGCTGGTCCAGCCAGGCGCGGGCCTTCTTCATCGTATCGCAGGCCTTGATGCCGTGAAGCGTGACGCCGGCCATGGGTCGGTCCCTTCGGGTGATCGATGCAGCGGTTCGTGCGACTTTTGCGACTCTAGCCCACCTTCACCCCGGGCGGAGGGACGCTGTCGGCGGGCACGAAGAAGTCGGGCAGCAGCGACGCTTCCGGATCCACCCGGTAGCGGTCGAAATCGCGCTCTCCCTCCGCGTAGAGGAAGCTGTCATCGATCAGGAACCGGCCGGTGAACTCGCGCGAGGGCTTCAGAAAGATACGGTACGCCGCATCGGCCATGATCTGCGGCGAGCGGCAGTGCTTCAGGCCCTCGGCCCCGGTCAGGGCGAACTCCATGGCCGCCGTGGCGATCGCCGTGCGCGGCCACAGCGCATTGCAGGCGATCCCGTCGGACCGGAACTCCTCGGCCATGCCCAGCATGCACAGGCTCATGTTGTACTTGGCCATGGAGTAGGCGACGTGCGGCGCGAACCAGTGCGGCGCGAGGTCGAGCGGCGGCGACATGGCCAGGACGTGCGGATTGGCCGCCTTCTTCAGATGCGGCAGGCACAGCCTGGTCGTCAGGAACGTCCCGCGCCCGTTGATCTGGTGCATCAGGTCGTAGCGCTTCATGTCCGTGGCGAGCGTGCCCGTGAGCGAGATCGCCGAGGCGTTGTTCACGCAGATGTCGATCCCGCCGAAGGTCTCCACGGCCCGGTCGACGGCCGCCTGCACGCTCGCTTCGTCGCGCACGTCCACCACCAGCGGGAGCGCCTTTCCCCCTGCGGCCTCGATTTCCTCGGCGGCGGTGAAGATGGTGCCCGGCAGCTTCGGGTGCGGCTCCGCCGTCTTGGCCGCGATGACGACATTGGCGCCGTCCCGCGCCGCGCGCAGGCCGATCGCCAGACCGATCCCGCGGGAGGCGCCGGTGATGAACAGGGTCTTGCCAGAGAGGCTCATGGCGCATCTTCTCCTGTGAAGCCGCGCCTTGCTAGCTTGCGCCGCCCGAATGGCAAACCGAAAGCCGCCGCCCACATAAGAACCGTGGCCGCAGGCCGAGCGTAGGGGGTTAGTATCGGAGCCAGACCCCTGGCTCGGCCAATGCGGGAGGGTGACCTGGAAGCGACCAACAAGCCCAAGTCGACGCGACGCCCTGCACCGACGCGTACACGGCCAGGGTCCGATGTCTCCTAGACGCCGGCTCGTCCTCCTGGGCGCGGCGGTCGTGGTCGTCGTCACCGCCTTTTCGGCGCTGGTGCTGATGACGCGACCCAAGGCCGTCGAAACCCTGGTGGCGAACCCACGCACGGCCGAGCGCGTGCTGGCCGTCGTGGGTCGCGTACGGCCGATCGACCTCGTCGAGGTCCGCCCCATTTATCCCGGCCAGGTCGTACGCCTGCTCCACGACGAGGGCGACCGTGTCGCGGCGGGGGCGCCGCTGGCGGTGATGCGGGCGACGGTGGAGCAGGCAGAGGTTCAGGCCGACCTGGCCCGGGTCGAGGCGGCCCGGGCGCGGGCCGTAGAGGCGCGCCAGGAGTTCGAACGCACCCGCAAGCTGCACGAGCGCGGATTCGCCGCCCGGGCGGCGCTGGACCAGGCGCGCGCCGCCCTGCGTACGGCTGAGGCGGAAGCCAGGGCGGCGGAAGCAACTGCCCAGGCGCAGTCCGCCCGCGCTCGCGAGTTCATCGTCAAGGCGCCCATGGCGAGCATCGTCCTGTCCCGGCCGATCGATCCCGGGCAGGTTGTTTCGGGGGAAACGACCCTGTTCGAACTCGGAACGCTCGCCGGTGAAGAGGTCGAAGCGGAGATCGACGAGGTCTACGGCGACGCCATCCGCCCCGGCATGACCGCGCGCGTCGCTGCGACAGGCTCGAAGACGGTCCTTGCGGCCGTGGTGAAGGAGGTCTCGCCCAGGGTGGATGCTTCCACCGGCGGGCGTCTCGTCAGGCTGTCGATCCCTCCGGCCCCCGGCCTCGCGCCGGGTCGATCGGTGGACGCGACCATCGTGGTGCGGCCGGCCGAACGGATGCTGCTCATTCCCCGCCAGTCGGTCGTGGATGCGACCGTGGCGCCCAAGGTTTATGTCGTCGGCGACGACGACGTGGTGCAGGTGCGGCCGGTGCGCATCGTGGACTGGCCCTCGACCCACGCCATCGTGGAGAGCGGACTGAAGGGCGGAGAGCGCATCGTCCTGGATCCCGGCGCCGTAGAGCCCGGCGAGCGAATCCGGCCGAAGCCCACGCCGCGCTAGCCCATGTTCGCCTTCACCATCGCACGCCGATACCTAGCCTCGAACCCCACCCAGACGGGCCTGTTGATCGCCGGCGTGGCGCTGGGCGTGACGGTCTTCGTGTTCATCACGGCCCTGATCGAGGGTCTGGCCGTGCGGCTGACGGACGAGGTCACGGCCAACAGCGCACATGTGACCATCGAGCCGCCCACGCGGGTGGCGCGGGTGATCGGCGCGCCCGGGGTGCAGAGCGAGGCCGTGACCCTCGTCTCGACTCTGCAGCGCAAGCAGATCCGGCAATGGCGCTCGGTGATAGAGCGCGTCCGGACGCAACCGGGCGTCACCGGCATCAGCCCGCAGATCACCGGCAGCGCCTTCCTCGTGCGCGGCGAGGCGGTGCAGCCGGTATCGGTGACCGGGCTGGAGCCCGAGAGCCTGGACGTCATCTCCCCGATCAGCACGCGCATCGCGAGCGGGCGCGCCGACATGGGCGCCGATGGGGTCCTGATCGGGGATAGCCTCGCGGAGGAGCTGGGTCTGTCCGCGGATCAGCCGGTGCTCTTGCGCACGGACCGCGGCGCCGAGCGGCTGCTCGTGGTCCGCGGGATCTACAGCACGGGACTGGAAAGCCTGGATTCGCGGGTGCTCTTCATGTCCCTGCAGACGGCCCGGCCGCTCTTCCGGTTGCCCGAGGGGGTCACCAACATCGAGATCAAGCTGGCCGAGCCCAACGCCGCGCCTGAGGCCGCCCGGTTCCTGGAAGGCGCGACCGGGCTTCGCAGTACGCCGTGGCAGGAGAAGAACGAGTCGCTCAACGACGCCCTGGCGGCCCAGGGCCAGACGGGTCGCTTGATTCAGCTGTTCTCGCTCGTCTCGATCATCATCGGCGTGGCCAGCGCCCTGGTGCTTTCGGCATACCGACGCAGGCCCGAGATCGGCATCATGCGGGCGGCGGGCATCTCGGGGCGCTTCATCGCGGCGGTATTCCTGCTGCAGGGGCTGATGATCGGGCTGGTGGGCGCCCTGGTCGGCTGTGGCGTGGGTTTCGGTCTCAGCAGTTGGCTGGCCTCCGTGCGCCTGGAAGACGGCGTGGCGGCTCTGCCGATCGCGCCGGAGAGGGGCGGCTACGTGGCGGTTTTCATTCTGACCACCCTGGGCGCGGTGCTGGCTTCGGTGTGGCCGGCAAGGGCCGCGTCGCGCGTCGATGCGTTGGACGCCATCCAGCAATGACGCCGGTCCTGTCCGCCCGCGGCATCGAAAAGAGCTTCCTCAATGGCGAGGAGACGACCCGGGTTCTGTGTGGCATCGACCTGGACCTGCACCCCGGTGAGCTGGTCGCCATGCTCGGCGCCTCCGGCTCGGGGAAGTCGACGCTGCTTTCCATCCTCGGCCTACTTCTGACGCCCACCAGGGGCGAGGTGCTGATCGAGGGCAAGCGCGTGGACAGCCTGCCGGAACGGGCGCGGTCGCGCATCCGTAACCAAAGCCTGGGCTTCATCTTCCAGGCGCACCACCTGCTTCCGGACTTCACGGCCCTCGAGAACGTCGCCCTCCCCGCCGCCGCCCCGGCGGGCGGCCTGACCCGCGAGATCCGCGAGCGCGCGCGCGAGCTGCTGGTCCGTGTCGGTCTGGAGACGCGCGTGGACTACAAGGCGACGCGATTGTCGGGCGGCCAGAAGCAGCGGGTCGCCATCGCGCGGGCGCTGATCAACCGGCCGCTCGTGGTGCTGGCGGACGAGCCGACGGGAAACCTGGACCGGCAGTCGGCCCAGCAGGTCCTCGAGCTGATGCGGTCGATGAACCGGGAGGACGAGATCACCTTTCTCATCTGCACCCACGACGAGCAGGTCGCCAGCCAGTGTTCCCGGCGGGTCGAGCTGGCGGACGGCGTGATCTGCAGTGACAGGCCCAACCGCCCGGCGCCCACGCGCTGAGAAGGCCTTGGCGCTCGTGCGGCGCAGGCCTCGCTTCGCCGATCCTGCAATGACGCGCGGATTTCCCCGACGGGCGATCCCAAGCCCGCGCGACGGGTTTACCTGCCTCGAAGCGCATTCGGCCTGCGCGACCTCTTGGAGATCGTCCTCCGTGGCCATTTCCGTTCTCGACTACGCAAAGGGCTTCGGCCACACCGATCTGGCGGCCTGCGAAACGTAGTCTGAAGGAGAGCGACTTGATCTTCCGGCAGCTGTTCGAGCCTGAGTCCTCGACCTACACCTACCTTTTCGCCGATCCGGAGACCCGCCAGGCGGTGCTGCTCGATCCCGTGCTCGAGACGGTGGAGCGCGACCTGGCGGCCCTGCAGTCGCTGGACCTGCGGCTGGCCTGCACCCTGGACACCCACATCCACGCCGATCACATCACCTCTGCCTCACGGCTTCGAAGCCTTACCGGCTGCAAGGTCGCCTATCCCTCGGCGGACAATCTGGGTTGCGCCGATGTGGGCGTATCCGAAGACCAGCCGCTGAAAGTCGGCGCGCTCGTTTTCCAGCCCCTGTTCACGCCCGGCCATACCGACACCCACCACAGCTATCTGGTGGAATCGGCCGGCGCGCTTCGCGTGTTCACGGGCGATGCGCTTCTGATCGATGGCTGCGGGCGGACCGACTTCCAGAACGGAGACGCCGGCACCCTGTACCGGTCGGTGACGGAGAAACTCTTCACCCTGCCGGACGACACGCTGGTGTACCCCGCTCACGACTACAAGAACCGCCACGTCTCGTCCGTGGCCCAGGAGCGCGAGCGGAACCCCCGCCTGGGCGGCGGCCAGTCCGTGGAAGCGTTCATCGAGATCATGGCCAATCTCGACCTGCCCTATCCGCGCAAGATGGACATCGCAGTCCCGGCCAACCAGCGGTGCGGCGCACCCGAAGAGGAAGCGCGGGCGCGCCTGGCGGCGGTGGGCGACAAGTCATTTCAGGGCGCCCCGGCCGGTCCCGGCTGACCGGTCCGCGCTTCAGCGTTGCCGGCCGCCTACTCCCACTCGATGGTCCCCGGGGGCTTGGAGGTGACGTCGTAAACGACACGGTTCACGCCCCGCACCTCGTTGATGATGCGGGTGGCGGCGCGTCCGAGCACGTCCCAGGGGAAGGGGTAGAAGTCGGCCGTCATGCCGTCCACCGAGGTGACTGCGCGCAGGGCGAGCACATTCTCGTAGGTGCGGGCATCGCCCATGACCCCCACCGTCTTCACCGGCAGCAGGACCGCGAAGGCCTGCCAGATGTCGTCGTAGAGCCCGGCCTTGCGGATCTCTTCGAGGTAGATGGCGTCGGCCTCCTGCAAAACCTGCACCTTCTCCGGCGTGATCTCGCCGGGAATGCGGATGGCGAGGCCAGGGCCGGGGAACGGGTGGCGGCCGACAAAGGCGTCGGTCAGGCCGAGTTCTCGTCCGAGCGCGCGGACCTCGTCCTTGAAAAGCTCGCGCAAGGGCTCGACCAGCTTCAGCTTCATGTAGTCGGGCAGGCCGCCCACGTTGTGGTGGCTCTTGATGACGTGGCTGGGCCCGCCCGTCGGCGAGACGCTCTCGATCACGTCGGGATAGAGCGTGCCCTGGGCGAGGAACTCCGCGCCTTCGATCTTGCCCGCCTCGCGGTCGAAGACGTCGATGAACAGCTTGCCGATGGTCTTGCGCTTGGTTTCCGGATCCGAGACGCCGGCGAGAGCGCCGAGGAATTCATCTCCTGCATCAACGTGCACGAGGGGGATGTTGTAATGGTTGCGGAAAAGCGAGACGACCTGTTCGCCCTCGTCCTTGCGCATCAGTCCGGTGTCGACGAAGACACAGGTGAGCTGGTCGCCGATCGCCTCGTGGATGAGGACGGCGGCGACCGAACTGTCGACCCCGCCCGACAGGCCGCAGATCACGCGGCCTGAGCCCACCTGCTCGCGAATGCGGGCGATCGCCTCTTCCTTGTAGGCGGCCATGGACCAGTCGCCCTTCAGGCCCGCGATACCCTTCAGGAAGTTGCGCAGGATCTCGCCGCCGCGAGCGGTGTGCACGACTTCGGGGTGGAACTGCACGCCGTAGAAGTTGCGGCGGTGGTCGGCGATGGCCGCGAAAGGGGCGCCGGACGAAGTGGCGATGACCTCGAACCCGGGAGGGATGGCGGTGACGCGGTCGCCGTGGCTCATCCAGACCGGCTCGCGATGGTCGACGGCGCCGATGCCGGCGAACAGCGGGCTTTCTTCGGTAATGACGATGTCCGCGCGGCCGAACTCGCGGTGGTGGCCGCTCTCGACCTTGCCGCCCAGCAGGTCGCACATCAGCTGCTCGCCGTAGCAGATGCCCAGGACGGGGACGCCGAGTTCGAAGACTTTCAGCCCGATGCGCGGGCTCGACGCCTCGGTCACGCTGGAGGGGCCGCCGGACAGGATCACCGCCTTGGGCGCAAAGGACTCCAGGACCGCCTCGGCCTTGTCGAACGGATGGATTTCGCAATAGACGCCGGCCTCCCGCACCCGCCGGGCGATCAGCTGGGTCACCTGGCTGCCGAAGTCGATGATCAGCACGCGCTCGTGCAGGTGGGCGGTCTCGGGGGCGGTCATGCGGGTCTTTCGTAGAGGGCGATGAAGAAGCCGTCGGTGGCGGCGGAATGGGGCGAGAGGCGGAGCGTATGGCCTTCCCCGGCAAGGGCTGCAAGGCGTTCCCGGGCCGCAGGCGTTATCGGCGCATCCGCGAGCACGGAACGGATCGGCAGGCGACTGAAGGCTCTGTTATGGGTCTCGAAAAGGTCGGCGGAAGCTTCGTTCTCACGGCTCAGCATGGAGCAGGTGACGTATGCCAGGCGCCCGCCGGGTTTCACCAGCTTTGCGGCCCGGTCCAGGATGTCGACCTGCAGGGCGTGGAGCCGATCCACCTCCGCTTCGGACAGACGCCAGGCGTCTTCGGGACGGCGCCGCCAGGTGCCCGAGCCCGAGCAGGGCGCGTCGACCAGCACGAGGTCGGCCAGGCCTTCCAGGTCCTCGAGGCCCTGGCCGTCTTCGCCGAGCCGGCGAAGGTCGGCGTCGAGGCCGGCGCGCTCCAGCCGGGGACGAATGTTGTCGAGGCGCTTCTGGACCACGTCGCAGGCGACCAGCCGCCCCTCGCCGCCCAGCGCCTGGCCCAGCACGAGGGTCTTTCCGCCGCCGCCGGCGCAGTAGTCGACCACGGTCTGGCCGCGCCGGGCGCCGGCGAGGAAGGCGGCGAGCTGGCTGCCCTCGTCCTGGATCTCGATGCGGCCCTCGCGGAAGGCCGCCAGCTTCTGGACGTTTGGCGGCGGCTCGGCCCGCAGGCGCAGCCCGACGGCGGACCAGGGCGTGGGCTCGGGCGAAAGGCCCTCGGCCTCGAGCTCGGCCTTCACCTGGTCGACCGTCGCCTTCGCCGTGTTGACCCGCAGATCGATGGGCGCGCGCGGAGCCAGCAGGGCCTCGGCCTCGGCCGCCCAGTGCGGACCGAACGTCCGCCGGAAGTCGTCGGCCACGAATTCCGGCAGCCCTGCGCCCACCCAGGCCGGCGGCTCGCCCGGCGCTGCGCTGAGCCGCGCCACTTCATCCGCCGTGAGAGGATGGGGGGCGTAACCTTCGCCGGTGTAGAGTTTTTCTATTTCCGACAGCGGCAAGCCGTCGATCAGGGCCAGCGACCCCTGCACCAGCCGCCGGCCGTCGTCCCCGCCCATGGCCCAGGCCAGCCGGGCCTTGCCGCGCAGGCATCGATAGACCCTGTCGGCGATGGCGCGCCGGTCCTTCGACCCGGCATAGCGGTTCTCGCGCCCCCAGGCCTTCAGCACCTCCTCCGCCGGCGCGCGGCCGCCCGCAATCCGGTCCAGGACCTCGGCGGCGGCTTGCAGGCGGGCGGCAGGGGTCAACGCGTCTCCGTCAGAAGAAGAGGGTGTAGAGGACCATGAGCAGGCCGAGGAGAGACACGGCCCATACCGCGGTCCGGCCCGGCAGGCCCCAGGCGTAGAGCGGCACATAGATGACCCGCGCCCAGACGTAGAGGTGCGCCCCCCACACCGAAACGTCGCGCAGGCTCATCGACTCCGCGCCCAGCAGGACGGCGGCGGCGAAGAAGGGGAAGGTCTCCATGTAGTTGCGGAAGGCGCGGTCGAGCCGGGCCGCCTTGCCCTGGATGGGCATCGGCTCGTCACGCGGACCGCGCGCCCACTTCAGGCTTTGCTGCCTGCGCGCGGCGACCGCCGCCAGCGCCAGCTGGACGATGCCCAGCACGATGGCGATGGCCAAAAGGCCGTACTCCGGGCGCCCGCCGTGGGCCATGATGCTCAGAAACGCCATGACTGCCTTCCCTCCCCTCGTCCGGCCGGATCAACTCCGGGTCGGATAGTTCGGCGCCTCGCGCGTGATCATCACGTCGTGGACGTGACTCTCGCGCAGGCCCGCCCCGGTGATGCGCACGAACTTCGCTTTCGCCTGGTAGTCCTCGACGGTTGCCCCGCCGACATAGCCCATGGCCGCGCGCAGGCCGCCGACCAGCTGGTGCAGGATGGCGCCGATGGGCCCCTTGTAGGGGACCTGGCCTTCAATCCCCTCGGGAACCAGCTTCAGCGCGTCCTGCACCTCCTTCTGGAAGTAGCGGTCGGCCGAACCCTGGGCCATCGCGCCCAGCGAACCCATGCCCCGATAGGCCTTGTAGGAGCGGCCCTGGTAGAGGAACACCTCGCCCGGAGCCTCGTCCACGCCGGCGAACATGGACCCCAGCATGGCGGCGGTAGCCCCCGCCGCAATGGCCTTGGCCAGATCGCCCGAATACTTGATGCCGCCGTCGGCGATGATCGGCACGCCGTTGTCGCGGCCGGCCCGGACCGCATCCATGATCGCCGTCAGCTGGGGCACGCCCACCCCGGCGACGATGCGGGTGGTGCAGATCGAGCCCGGCCCGATGCCCACCTTCACGGCGTCGGCGCCCGCGTCGATCAGGCTCATGGCGGCGTCATAGGTGGCCACGTTGCCGGCGATGATCTGGACCCGGTTGCCGTCGCGGCGCAGGCGGCGCACCGCGTCGGCCACCAGCGAGGAGTGTCCGTGGGCTGTGTCGATCACCACCACGTCGGCGCCCGCGTCCACGAGGGCCTGGGACCGTTCGAAACCCGCGTCGCCGACGGTCGAGGCGGCGCCGACGCGTAGCCGGCCGTGATCGTCCTTCGCGGCGTTGGGGAAGGCCTGGGCCTTCTCCACGTCCTTGACCGTGATCAGGCCGACCGCGCGGTAGTCGCCGTCTACCACGATCACCCGCTCGATCTTGCGGTCACGCAGCAGCTCCAGCGCCGTCTGGCGGCCGGTGCCCTCGGGCACGGTGACCAGGTTCTCGCGGGTCATCAGCTCGCCGGCGGTGCGTGAACCGTCCGACTCGAACCGCATGTCCCGGTTGGTCAGCATGCCGACCAGCTTGTTTGTGCCCGGCTCCACCACCGGGAAGCCCGAGATGTTGCGCCGCTCGCGGATGGCGCGGACCTCGGCCAGGGTGGTGTCCGGATTGATCGTGACCGGGTTGATCACCATGCCGCTCTCGTAGCGCTTCACCGAGCGGACCTGTTCGGCCTGCTCGTCCACGCTCAGGTTGCGGTGGATGACCCCCATGCCGCCGGCCTGGGCCATGGCGATGGCCAGGCGGCTTTCGGTCACGGTGTCCATCGCCGACGAGACGATGGGAATGTTCAACTCGATTTCGCGGGTCAGGCGGCTCTTGGTGTCCACCTGGGTCGGCATCACTTCGGATGGACCCGGTTCCAGCAAAACATCGTCGAAGGTGAGCCCTTCGCGAATCTCCATGAGACTCTCCGTTTTGCGGGGCGCGTATGCCCGAGCCCCGGCCCGGTGGCAAGGGCGGGAATATGGCGGCCTTGATCCTTTGGCCGAAAGCCCCACTTACTTGCGACTGGTTCGCAATTGCATCAGAATGTCGCCATGCCCCGGATCGCCCTGAAGACCGCCACCTATGGCGTCATGCACTTCGTCGTCGCCGTAGCGGTGACCTTCGCGCTCACGCGCAACTGGCACGCGGCGCTCGCGGTCGGCCTGATCGAGCCGCTGGTCCAGACGGTGTTCTACGCCCTGCACGACCGGGCATGGGCGCGGATCGAGCGCAAGAGCGACGCCGCGGCGCCGGCCTAGGGAACGCCCGAGCAATTGCGTCCGAGCTGGGATACGACGATCACAAGGGCGCCGATCATCGGCCAGGGTGACAGGGTCAGCCGGTAGCGCCGCCACCAGGGCTGGGCGCGCCAGGCTTCATATTCCTCGTCCGTCCAGTCCTCCGTCCCGGCGGGACGCTTCCTGCCTCGTTCGCGCATGGCTGCATTGGTTACGGCAGACGCGACAGTTCCGGACGTTCGCTAGCCCGGGCGCAGGGCGCTGGCCACCAGCCGGATGATCTCCGCCCCGCGCTGCGCGTCGGGCCGGGCGCGGTGCAGTTGTGGAAAGCGCCGGCGCGCCTCGGCGTCGGCCGCTTGCCACGTCGGGTTTTCCTGGGTCTGGCCGGCCACGCCCAGAAGCTTCAGCAGGTGGGCGGAGGAGCCGATAGCGAAGGGCGGTTCTCGCTGCGCCGCGCTGCAGAGAACCTCCAGCCACAGCTGGTCGGACTCGCTGTCGGACACGACCTCGAGGCCCGATACGATGGCGGCCAGCTCATCGATGACCTGGTCCGCGGGCAGGCCCTCCCGTTCCAGCAGCTCCCGGCTTATGCCGTGCGCCCGTTCGGCGCCGGGATCCCAGGTCCAGTCGCGCCAGTCGGGATGGGGCCGGATCAGCCAGGATCGGACCTCGCCGTCCTTGAGTCGGGCGACCGCGACCTCGATCGGGAAGCTCCGGCCGTCGTCGGGATAGCAGGAGGCCTCGAAGTCGAGGTTGGCGAGGCGGTCGAGCGACGGCGGGTCTTCGGTCATTGCAGATTGAACGCGCAGGCGGCCCGTTCTCCCTGAGTTCGGTCAGCCCCGGCCCCTGAACCCGGTCGCCACCAGATAGACTTCGGAGCTGTCGGTCCGGCTGGACTTGGGCTTGACGTATTTCACATCCTCGAAGTTGGCGCGGAGGACGTTCAGCACCTCCCCGGCCGACCCGCCCTGGAAGTTCTTGGTCACGAACGCGCCGCCGGGCTTCAGGGTGCGGACGGCGAATTCGGCGGCGATCTCGATCAGGGCGATGATCTTGAGGTGGTCGGTGGCGCGATGACCGACGGTGTTGTGGGCCATGTCCGACAGCACCAGGTCGGGTGAGCCGCCCAGCTCGGCGATCAGCCGGTCGTCCACGCCCTCGTCGGTGAAATCGGCCTGGATCAGGATCGCGCCCGGGATGGGCTCGATAGGCAGCAGGTCGACGCCCACCACCGCCGCCGCCCCACGCTTCAGGGCCACCTGCACCCAGCCGCCCGGGGCCGCCCCCAGGTCCACCACCCGCGAGCCCTTGCGGATCAGGTGGAAGCGGTCGTCGATCTCCATCAGCTTGAAGGCGGCGCGCGAACGCCAGCCTTCGGCCCGGGCCCGTTCGGACCAGGGATCGGCCAGCTGGCGCTTGATCCACTGCTGGCTCGACATGGTCTTGTCGGCCGCAGTCTTCATCTTCACGCCCTGCTTGCGTCCGGCGGGGTCGCCGGATGTCGGCGGCCGGACCATGCGGCGGCGGGGTTCCTCGTCGGTCATGGGCAGGGGTTTAGCACGCGCCGGGTGTGCGTCGCCTCGTCCTTCGACAGGCTCAGGATGAGGCGATTGTAGACGACGGCGCCGCTGAATTCCTCATCCTGAGCCTGTCGAAAGACGAGGGATTCAGCTCCCTCCGCGCCCCGTCGCCCTGGTCGGCGCGCCGTTCTGGAAGGCCACGGAATAGGGGCAGACCGTGTGGGCCTCGGCCGTCAGGGAATCGGCGTCGGCCTGGCTGAGATTGGGCAGGAAGGCGTCGATCTCGAACTCGAAGGCGAAGCCGCCGCCCTCCCCGCGGCCCATGTGCACCTTCACCGTCACCTCGGGATTGGTCAGCTCAACCTTCCTGCGGCGGGCGACGAAGTGCAGCGCGCTTTCGAAACAGGCCGCGTAGCCGAGGGCGACCAGCTGTTCGGGGTTGGTCCCGTCGCCGCCGGGCCCGCCCAGCTCCTTTGGCATGGAGAAGTCGTGACTGACGCGGCCGTCGGACGTCCGGCCGCTGCCGCCCGAGCGGCCTTCGCCCTTTACGGTGGCCTCGGCGGTGTAGAGCGGGGTCATGCGATTTCCTTTCGGGAGCGGGGCGACAAGGGCCCATGCCCGGATTACATAGGCGCCCAACCCCCCAATGGAGAGCCCCGCCATGGCCGACGACGCCGAAAACACCCTGATCATGACGCTCGAAAACGGCCCGGTGACGATCCGCCTGCGCCCCGACCTGGCGCCCGGCCACGTGGCGCGGATCAAGGAACTGGCGCGCGAGGGCTTCTACGACGGCGTGGTCTTCCACCGGGTGATCCCGGGCTTCATGGCCCAGGGCGGCGATCCCACGGGCACGGGCTACTCGGGCTCGGGCAAGAAGCTGCAGGCGGAGTTCTCGGCTGAGCCGCACGTGCGCGGCGTCTGCTCCATGGCCCGCTCGCAGGACCCGAACAGCGGCGATTCCCAGTTCTTCATCTGCTTCGACGACGCCCGCTTCCTGGACAAGCAGTACACCGTCTGGGGCGAGGTCACCGACGGCATGGAGCACGTCGACGCCCTGCCCAAGGGCGAGCCCCCCGCCAGCCCGGGCAAGATCGTCAGCATGAAGGTGGCGGCGGACGCCTGAGGAGGACGTCGGGGAGATGACCCCCGCCCTGCTCGCCGCCTACGCCGAGCCGCACCGGCGCTATCATACGCTGGCCCACGTCGAGGACTGCCTGGCGCGGCTCGGCGAGGTCGAAGGGCTGTCTGCCGCCGAGCGGCGGGTGCTCGAGCTGGCCGTCTGGTGGCACGACGCGGTCTACGACCCGACCCGCAGCGACAACGAGGAGCGTTCCGCCGAATTGGCGGAGCGCGACCTCGTGGCCCTGGGCGAACCGGAAGAGGTTCGCGCCGAGGTCGCCCGGCTGGTGCGGCTGACGAAAGGGCACGAGGTCGAAGCCGACGACCGGCTGGGCGCCGTGCTCGTATCCATCGACCTGTCGATCCTGGGCGCCGCGCCCGACGATTACGACCGCTACGCCGCCCAGGTGCGCGAGGAATACGGTTTCGTGCCCGACGACGCCTTTCGGGCCGGGCGCGCGGCGGTGCTGCGCAGGTTCCTGGATGCAGGGGCGATCTACCCGGATGCGGCGTTCGGGGCGCGCCACGAGGCGCCGGCGCGGGCCAACATCGCGCGGGAGCTGGCGGCGCTCAGCGACGGACGCCCGTCAGGTCCATTGCGTCCAGCGTCCTGAACGCATCGACGATGGTCTCGACCGCGGCGGCGTAAGCCTCCACCGGGATACGGTCGGCGTCGTCGGTCGGGCGATGGTAGTCGGGGTGGTCGTCGACGCTGAAGAAGACGAAGGGCACCCCCGCCCGGTGGAAAGGCTCCTGGTCAGACAGGTTGACCCAGTTCATGCGCCCCTTGTCCTCGGGCCGGTCGCGGCCGAAGGACAGCTTCACCTTCGAGCGCGCCGCAACGGCTTCCAACGGCGCCCGCAGGCCCGGGTACGGGTGCGTCCCCACGGCCCAGATCTCTCCGGTGTCGAGCCGGCTGATCATGTCGAGGTTGATGTTCAGGCGCATGGCCGCGACCGGGACCGGCGGTTCGGCGACGAAGGCCTCGGCGCCTTTCAGGCCCATCTCCTCGGCGTCCAGGGCGACGAACAGCACCGAATGCTCGGGGGGCTTTGCGCGCAGGCGCCGCGCCAGTTCGAACAGCGACGCGACGCCCGACGCGTTGTCGTCGGCGCCGTTGTAGATCTCACCCTCGACGACGCCCTCGTGGTCGTAGTGGGCGGTCACCACGATGAACTCGCCCGGGCGGGAGCGGCCGCGGACCATGCCCACGAGGTTCACCCCATGAACCGTATCGCCTCCCTTGGTAGTGAAGGCGAACGGCTGTTCCCAACCCGCCGGGCCCGGCCGCAGGCCGGCCTGCCGGAACCGGCGCAGAACATGGACCCGGGCCATGGCGGCGCCTTCGCGGCCCGTGGCGCGGCCGCCCATGTCGTCGGCAGCCAGCACGCGCACATCGCGCATGAGCCGCTCGCCGGCGTCCGGCGTCGGCAGGGTTGCGCAGGCGGCCAGCAGCGAAGCGGCCGCCAACGCCGCCGTCAGTCTCTTCATCGAATCAGTCGCCGCCGAACCAGGTGAAGGCGAGGTTGTCGAATACCTTGTCGCCGATGACCAGACGCCCGGTGAGGACGGTTCTGGCGTCGGGGCCCGAGGGACCGCCCGCCTGGTCGGCGCGCAGCGCCGCCATGTCCATGCGGCCCTGGAACTCGATGCGGCCGAGCCGGGGATGATTGTCTACGAAGGCGACGTCACCCGAGGGCGTGATCCGATAGGCGTCGGCGAGCGCCCGTTCGGTGACCGAGCGGCTTTCGCCGCCGAGCTCGTTGGAGACCATCGGGCTGGTGACGTCCTCGAACTGCAGCATCACGGGAGCATAGGTCCCGCTGCGTTCGCCGCCCTCCCAATCGGAGAACTCCTGCACGCCGCCCATGTGCAGGTGGGAAAGCCGGAAGTTTCCAACCTGCACCTCGGAGGCGGGCATGTAGTAGCCGAACAGGTCGACGCCGGCCGGGTGGGAGAAGCCGGCGAGCTCGGCGGCGGGCGGGGCCGAGCCGGCCGGCAGGGCGACCTCGGTCGATTCGCCGGCGGGCGCCTCGGCCGGGCCGGAGCAGGCGGCGAGCATCAGGACAGCTGCGGCGCAGGCGATCGTACGCATGGATTTCCCCCCTTGTGGGCCGTCGTGCGACCACATCACGCGCGGCCGCGTCAGTCCAATCTTAACCAGAATGGGCGCATGCACAGGCTGGCCTCGTGCGCGAGGAGGGAGCCCGTTCATGCCCATGTCCGCCGAAGACCTGGAAAGCCGCCTTCGGGCCGCCTTTCCGGACGCGGAGATCGAAATTCAGGATCTGGCCGGGGACGGCGACCACTATCGCGCGCGCATCGTCTCGGAGCAGTTTCGCGGCCTCAGCCGCGTGCGCCAGCACCAGCTGGTCTACGCCGCGCTCGGCGGCCGCATGGGCGGCGAACTGCACGCGCTTGCTCTCGAAACCAGCACGCCTGTGGAGGGCTGACCCTTGCGCTATCGCCCATTCGGAAGATCCGGCGTCGTCGTTTCCGCGGTCACCCTGGTGATCGACGACGACATGGCGCGGGGCGGTCAGGACGCCTGCCGCGAGATGATCGAGGCCGCCCTGGAACAGGGGGTCAACGCCTTTCACATCGAGACGCCCGAGCCGGACGCCGCCATCGCGCTGGGCCAGGCGCTGGGCGCCATCGAACGGCGGCTGGTGTTCACCTCCATGCGGCTTGGCCTTGGGCGCGGGCGCACGGGCATGGTGCGCGACTTCTCGCCCGAAGCGCTGTCGCAGGCGGTGGAGATGACGCTGCGCACGTCCAACGTCGGCCACCTCGACCTGGTGATCCTGGACGATCCCGGCGAGGAGGAGCTTCCGCAAAAGTCCCTCTCTGCCCTGAAGTCTCTGCGCTCGGCCGGCCGGGTGAACCTGCTGGGCGTCGCCGGCGACAACGACGCCATGGACGCCTACCTCTCGACCGGCGCCTTCGACGTGCTCGCCACCCCCTACGGCGTCACCTCCGGCTGGAAGGAGCGCAATCGCATGCGCGCCGCGGTCGAACAGGACATGGCCATCCTGGCCTACGACTGGTTCCCCGCCGACCTCAGCACCGCGAAGAAGGCCGAGAATCTGGAGCCGAAGAAAAAGGGGCTGTTCGGCAAGGTGTTCGCCGAGCCGGATCCTTTCGAGGGCATTCGCGGCTATTCCTTCCTGCACCGCACGCCGAACTGGACCGCCGAGGAGATCTGCCTGGGCTTCACCCTGACGGAGCCTGCGGTGTCCAGCGCCTGGATCGAGCCCTCCGACATCGAGCATCTGGAGCGGCTGTGCGACGTGCCGGACCGCGACCTGCCGCCCGGCATGGGCGCGCAGATCGAGATGGCGCGCTTCTCGGTGGCGGGCCAGAAGATCGCCTGAGGTTGCGCGGGCGCACGCCCGCGACGCCGCATCGCTTGACCCGGGAGGCGCGCGCTCCTAGCTGAGGCCATCCTCGAGGAGCCTCGCCGTGACCGACGCCACCGCCGCAGCCGACCCCGTTCGCGACTTCATCGCCCAGGCCGTGGAGCAGAATCCCGTGGTGCTGTTCATGAAGGGCACGCCCGACAGCCCGCGCTGCGGCTTTTCCTCGGTGGTGGTCCAGATCCTGGACCACATGAGCGTCGATTTCGTAGGCGTCGACGTGCTGCAGGACGAGGGCCTGCGCCAGGGAATCAAGGATTTCTCCGACTGGCCGACCATCCCGCAGCTCTATGTGAAGGGCGAGTTCGTGGGCGGCTGCGACATCCTGCGCGAGATGTTCCAGTCGGGCGAGCTGCAGACCTTCATGGCCGAGAAGGGCGTGGTCGGGGGCGAACCCGAGGCCTAGATCGCCTGCCGGGCGAGTTTTCCGGCGCGCAGAGCCCAAATTCGCATTACAGTGTTCTCCCATGGCGACGGGGGAACGAGGCAGGCGTACGCGCAAACCGGCGCGTCGGGCTGAACAGCCCCCCGTTTCCGCGCCTGAGCGCCTGACCGAGGCCGAACGGGAAGCCGATGAACACGCTGCCGTGGCGGCGGCGGCCGTGGCGGCTGCGGACCGGCGGCGGCGGAAGTTCCGGCTGACCGAGGCGGGGGTGGCCTTTGCGGCCCTCTTGCTGTCGGGCGCGGCCTTCGTGGGCAGTATCGCTGTTTATCTCCGCGGCTCGGAGATCGTCACTCTCCAGCCCAAGGAGTTTGTGATGTACCGCGACGCGGGGCCTAGCGGCGCCGATCTCTACGTCGCCGTGCCGGTCGCCATGATCAATGCCGCACGTTCGGACTACGGCGACGTAGTGACCAGGGCCACGGTCAGGTTTAAAGGGCCCAAGGCGTCGGACGTCAGCTTCTTCTACGAAGCCGTCATTGAACCGGTAATGAGCCGGGACGTCACGCGGGCCGTTGAAAATTGCCCGGACGGCGCGCGGTGCATTGCGGAAACCGGGTTCTACGTCATCGAACGGCCGGCCCGGTTGCTGGATGTGCCGGGAGGCTCATCACGAACCGACTACCTGTCTTTTGGCATCTATCCGCCGGGTTGCGCTGGCCCGCCCGCTCAATGCGAGCAGTTCCGAAGCTTCGACGGTGCAGTCGAAGCTATGCGGCGGAGTGGGCCGATCACGATCCTCGTCGAGCTCGAGACCTTCTTCGATGGGAAACATTCGCTCGAATGCCGCCTGCCGGCCGCACCCGAGGAGCGAGACGCGATCTACGACTACCTGAGGTCCCGCGGCTGGGCGATGCCGGGCTGTGAGGACGCAAGACAAGGAGGAACGGCGTGAGAAGTTCAAGTCTGGCCGTAATCGCCATTGCCACACTCGTTCTGCTTCAGGGCTGTCGGGGCCCTGAACAGGCTGCCGCACCCGAAGCTGCAAAGCCGCCTCCCGCGGACACGCAGCGCCCTCCGCCGAACCCCGGAGATGGATCGGTCAAATGCCCGGGCGGCGACGCCTGTCCTAATCCCAACTTCCGAGACAACTACGGCATCGCTGGCTGGGAAGTTGGCAATCACGCCTCCGGACGGCCGATCCAGATAATCTGCGACGGTTCAGATGCCGACGGCTGCCCCAAGGGATACGTGGGCCGCCTACTGCTGAAGGATGCGCTAGAGCAGAAGGGAGACCTGATCGTTTGCCGTAATGGGAAGAGCCCATGCAAGGAGAGGGCCTGGGCTATCGTCTGCCCTGATGGCCAGCGCGCCTGTCCAATGCGATTCAAGGAATAGGAGGCGGGCGATGTCGAGAGGGCTGATAACCGGCGCGGCGCTCATCACGGCGTTAGCGATGAGCAGCTGCGCCATGCTGAAGCGCTGCCCCGGGGGCGCTGGGTGTCCGCAACAGCCGGTGGAGAATTTCGCCGCGCTGACGGCGCCCGCGCCGGCCACCGCCCTTCCGGAGACCGCTGCGGCCAAGTAAACGTCGGTCATGACCGAACCTACTTCCTCCCGGTCCCGCGAGCGGCGGGGCGTGTTTTCGCCGCCCGCGGACCGCGAGGTGTTCGTCGTGCCGCTGGAGATCGCGCCGGCCGACATCGACGAGAACGACCACGTCAACAACGTGGTCTATGTGCGCTGGCTGCAGGACGTGGGCACCACCCACTGGAACGCGCGCTTCGAAGAGGATGTGCGGGCGAAGTGGTCCTGGGTCTGCCTGCGCCACGAGGTCGACTACCTGAAGCCGCTGAACCTCGGCGATCCGGTGCAGGCGCGCACCTGGGTGGGCACGCCCCATGGCGCGACCTTCGCCCGCTACGTGGTCATCGAGGGTCCCGACGGCCCGGCCGCGCAGGGGCGGTCCGACTGGGTGCTGGTGGACTCGCAGACCATGCGCCCCGCGCGCATTCCCGCCTGGATGGTGGCGCCCTTCGAACCCGGGTGAGGCAACGAAAAAAGGCCCCGGATCGCTCCGGGGCCTTCTCGATCTCTGAACCTTTCGCCGCTTAGGACGAGTAGAACTCGACCACGAGGTTCGGCTCCATCTTCACCGGGTACGGCACGTCGGCCAGTTCCGGGACGCGGACGTAGCGGGCCGAGAAGCCGCGGTCGCCCAGCTCGACGTAGTCGGGGATGTCGCGCTCGCTGGACTGCTGGGCTTCCAGCACCAGGGCCATGTTACGGGCGCGCTCGCGCACCTCGATCACGTCGCCCGGCTTGCAGCGGTAGGACGCGATGTTCACCCGGCGGCCGTTGACGTTGACGTGGCCGTGGTTGACGAACTGGCGCGCGGCCCAGGGGGTCGGCACGAACTTGGCGCGGTAGACGACGGCGTCCAGGCGCGATTCCAGCAGGCCGATCAGGTTCTCCGACGTGTTGCCCTTGCGGCGGGCGGCCTCGTCGTAGGTGCGGCGGAACTGCTTTTCGGTGATGTTGGCGTAGTAGCCCTTCAGCTTCTGCTTGGCTTTCAGCTGAAGGCCGAAGTCGGACACCTTGGACTTGCGGCGCTGGCCGTGCTGGCCGGGGCCGTAGGCGCGCTGGTTGACCGGGGACTTCGGGCGGCCCCACAGGTTTTCACCCATGGCGCGGTCGAGTTTGTACTTGGCGCTGTGGCGCTTGGACATCTGTCTCTCTTCTTCGACGCGCCCCGGCGGCCCCGGAATTGGGCCCGCGATCTCAACGGCGGTATCGCGTCATCCGTCATGAAACGCGCCCCGGGATGAGCCGGGGCGTGAAGGCGCGGTGTATGACGGGGGCAGCCTGGGAAGTCAAGGCGGCCCGCCGCCCTACCGCCGCCGGATCCAGAACCGGTCGGCGGCCCAGTAGGCGGCGGCGATCAGGGCGACGCCGGCCAGCATCATCAGCCCGGTCCACGGCGCGCCCGCCTCGGCCGACCGGCCGCGGGCGGCCCACCACATGACCACCGCGATCAGGAACCCCGCCACCGGCACGGCGAACGCCATGACCAGCATCAGGCGCTCCATGCGGGCGCGGCGCGGACGCTCGGGCGGGCTCATCGCTTCAGCCGCTCGGCGTGGAAGGCCAGGTGGTCGGCGATGAAGCTGGCGATGAAGAAGTAGGAGTGGTCGTAGCCGTCCTGCATGCGCAGGGTCAGCTTCTGGCCGGCCGCGGCGCAGGCGGCCTGCAGCAGTTCGGGCTTCAGCTGGCCGTCTAGGAACTGGTCGGCGGTTCCCTGGTCGACCAGGATGTCGTCGTACTTCGCGCAGGCCGCGCCCCCCTCGATGAGCAGGGCCGCGTCGTGTTCGGCCCAGGCCGTGCGGTCGGCGCCGAGGTAGGCGCCGAGCGCCTTCTCGCCCCACGGGCAGCGCGTGGGCGAGGCTATCGGGGCGAAGGCCGAGACGCTGTCGAAAAGCTGCGGATGGCGGAGCGCCAGGGTCAGGGCCCCGTGCCCGCCCATGGAGTGGCCGGTGATGGAGCGCCGGCCGTCGGTCGGCAGCTCGGCGTCGATCAGTTCCACCAGGTCGCGGGTGACGTAGGTCTCCATCCGAAAGTGCGGGGCCCAGGGCGCCTGCGTGGCGTCGACGTAGAAGCCGGCGCCCTGCCCCAGGTCGTAGGCTTCGTCATTGGCGACGCCCTCGCCCCGCGGGCTGGTGTCCGGCGCCACCACGATCAGGCCGAGCCGCGCGGCGGCGGCGTAGGCCCCGGCCTTGGAAGTGAAGTTGTCCTCGGTGCAGGTCAGGCCGGAAAGCCAGATCACCACCGGAAACGGCCCCTCGCCCGGCGGCGTGAAGGCGGACAGGCGCATGGGCGTGCCGGTCGCGGCGCTGTCATGGCGCAGGTAGCGGAGCGTTCCGCCGTGGACCTTGTGCTGGGCCAGTACCTCAACGGTCATCCCAAACTCCGCTCATCCCCGCGGACGCGGGGACCCAGTTCTTTGGCAGGGCGCAGGCGATCTAATGCCCCGCCCCGAACGCGGCATCAAACATTCATTGGGTGACTGCTGAGCCAACTGGACAGGACTGGGTCCCCGCGTCCGCGGGGATGCGCGGAGATTATTCGCTGAGGGTCTCAAACAGGTCGTCCCAGCCGGGATTCATCTTTTCGATCAGGTCCAGCTTCCAGGCGCGTCGCCACTTCTTGATGCGCCGCTCTCGCGTGAAGGCGGTGTCGCGACTTTCATGGACTTCATACCAGACCAGGCGATCCACCCCGTACTTCGAGGTGAAGCCTTCGAAGATCTTCTCCTTGTGCTGCCAGACACGGGCTCCCAGGCAGTCGGTCATGCCCACGTAGAGCGTGCCGTTCCTGCGGCTCGCGAGGATGTAGACGTAGAATGCCATCGGTCCGCGCCCCCAGCTTCGCCGGACCCGATGCAACTACAATGTTCTCGTTTTGTCTACACCGCTCGGGCCTGGAGCGGGTCTTCGCCGGGGGGGCTTCAGTACACGATCACGCTGCGGATGCTCTCGCCGGCGTGCATCAGGTCGAAGGCCTTGTTGATGTCTTCGAGCGGGAACTTGTGGGTAATCATCGGGTCGATCTCGATCTTCCCGTCCATGTACCAGTCGACGATCTTCGGCGTGTCGGTGCGCCCGCGCGCGCCGCCGAAGGCTGTGCCCTTCCACACCCGGCCGGTGACCAGCTGGAACGGGCGGGTGGCGATTTCCCTGCCCGCCTCGGCCACGCCGATGATGATGCTCTCGCCCCAGCCGCGGTGGCAGGCCTCCAGCGCCTGGCGCATGACGTCGGTGTTGCCCGTGGCGTCGAAGGTGTAGTCGGCCCCGCCGCCGGTCAGTTCGACCAGGTGGGCGACGATGTCGCCGTCGATGGCTTTCGGATTGACGAAGTGGGTCATGCCGAAGCGGCGGCCCCACTCCTCGCGCGCCGGGTTGATGTCGACGCCGACGATCATCCCCGCGCCCACCAGCTTCAGGCCCTGGATGACGTTCAGGCCGATGCCGCCCAGACCGAAGACGACGCAGTTGGCGCCGGGCTCCACGCCGGCGGTGTTCACCACCGCGCCCACGCCCGTGGTCACGCCGCAGCCGACGTAGCAGGCGGTCTCGAACGGCGCGTCCGGGCGGATCTTCGCCACCGCGATCTCGGGCAGGACGGTGAAGTTGGAGAAGGTCGAGCAGCCCATGTAGTGGGCGATCGGCTGGCCCTTGTAGCTGAAGCGGCTGGTCCCGTCGGGCATCAGCCCTTTGCCCTGCGTTCCCCGGATGGCGGTGCACAGGTTGGTCTTGCGGCTGAGGCAGCTTTTACATTGCCGGCATTCCGGCGTGTAGAGCGGGATCACATGGTCCCCGACCTCGACCGAGGTCACCCCCGGCCCCACCTCGACCACCACGCCCGCGCCCTCGTGGCCGAGGATCGACGGGAAGATGCCCTCCGAGTCCAGCCCGTCCAGCGTATAGGCGTCGGTGTGGCACACCCCCGTCGCCTTGATCTCGACCAGCACCTCCCCGGACCGCGGCCCCTCCAGATCGACCTCGACGATCTCCAGCGGCTTCTTGGCCTCGAAGGCGACGGCGGCGCGGGTCTTCATCGGTGGGCCTCCAAGATCTTCCCTCTCCCCCTGCGGGAGAGGGTGGCGGACCGGCGCAGCCGGGACGTCGGGTGAGGGGTCGCACCGGCGGCGGCGCCTTTCAACCCCTCATCCGACCTCGCTCCGCTCGGCCACCTTCTCCCGCAAGGGGAGAAGGGCTTTAGTGACCGCATGACCAACCTCGTCATTCTCACCGGCTCCGGCATCTCCGCCGAGTCCGGCGTGCCCACCTTCCGCGCCGCCGACGGCCTGTGGCTGGGCCATCGCGTCGAGGACGTGGCGACGCCCGAGGCCTTCGCCCGCGATCCGGTCCTGGTGCAGGACTTCTACAATCGCCGCCGTCGTCAGCTGGCGCAGGTCCAGCCCAACGCCGCCCACGGCGCGCTCGCCGATCTCGCCGCCCGCTGGGACGGGGACGTCCTGCTGGTCACCCAGAACGTCGACGACCTGCACGACCGCGCCCACGCCGAGACCCCGCCCGCTCCCGGCTTCGAACTGATCCACATGCACGGCGAACTGCTTAAGGCCCAGTGCACCGCCACCGGCCGGGTCCTGGACTGGCCCGGCGACCTCGCCCCCGACCAGCCCTCGCCCTTCCATCCGCAGGGCCGCCTGCGCCCGCACATCGTCTGGTTCGGCGAGTTTCCCCTGCACATGGACCGCATCGAGCAGGCGCTGTCGGCGTGCGACCTGTTCGTCTCCATCGGCACCTCCGGCGCCGTCTGGCCCGCCGCCGGCTTCGTCCAGCTGGCCCGCCGGGCGGGGGCCCGCACCATCGAGCTCAACCTCGAACCCTCGCTGGGCAGCAGCCTGTTCGACGAGACCCGCCACGGCCCGGCGACGGAGCTCGTCCCGGCCTTCGTGGCGGAGCTTCTGGCCTAGGCCTCGTCCGCCTTCTTCGCCGCCAGCTTGGCCAGCACCCGGCCGCGCCCCTTCGCCAGCGCGTGGATCACGCCCCGGAAGGTCGCGACCTCCTGCTCGGTGAACTGCGCCCGGCCCAGCATGACCCGCAGGTTCTGGCTCATCGACCGCTTCTTCTCCGGCGGATGGAAGAAGCCGCCCTCGTCGAGCTCCGTCTCCAGATGCTCGTACATCCCGACCAGCAGCGCGTTCGACGCCGGCGGATCGCCCTCCCTGAACCGGGGCGGCGGCGCGTCGAGGATCAGGGTGCGCCACTCATAGGCGTTGATCGCCACCGCCTGGGCCAGGTTCAGCGAATGGTGCCTCGGGTCGATCGGAATGGTGACGATGCCCTGGGTCAGGGCGATGTCGGTGGTCTCCAGCCCGGCCCGCTCGCCCCCGAACAGCAGCCCCACCGTCAGCCCCGAGGCCCGGTCGTCGTA
>JAEZEZ010000050.1 GCA_023432855.1 Pseudomonadota bacterium
CCGGCTGGGCGCGCCGGTCCAGGGCGAGCTGATCCGCCGTTTCGGACAGGCGGGGAGCGAGCGGGCGCGAGCAGAGGGCGTGACCTGGCGCACGGCGCCGGAGGCCCAGGTGCTGGCCCCGGCGGCCGGCGTGGTCGAGTACGCCGGACCGCTGAAGGGCTGGGACGGCGTCGTCATCCTGCGCCTTGAGGGCGGTTACCGGGCGGTTCTGGCGGGCATGTCCCAGGTCGCGGCCCTCACGGGCCGGCGCGTGGAGGCCGGTGAGCCGATCGGTCGCATGGGGAAGACTCGCGAGCCGGCCGCGGAACTCTATCTGGAGATCAGGCGTGAAGAGGCGCCGGTCAACCCGTCACCCTGGCTCGACGCGCCGCCACAACGCTGATTTGATGCGACGTTGAAAACACCGGTCACGATTTGGTCGTTGTCCGGGTGTGAAGATTGCAGTCTGTGAAGATCCGGGCGTACCGGCACACGAGGATACTTGATGCGTAAGCTTCTCCGAGTCGGCATTTCGGCCCTGGCGATCAGCGCCGGCGCGCTGGCCTACGCAGGCTCTACCGCCTTCGCGCCCAAGGCGGAAACCTTCCGCATGCTGGAGCTGTTCGGCGACGTCCTGGCCATCGTCGAGCAGCAGTACGTGGTCGAGACCGACGACACCAAGCTGATCGAGGCGGCGCTGAACGGCATGTTGTCGTCGCTGGACCCGCACTCGGGATACCTCTCCAACAACGACTTCAAGGACCTGCGCGAGACTTCGCGCGGCGCCTACGGCGGGCTGGGGATCGAGGTCACCAGCGAGGACGGGGCGGTCAAGGTCATCACCCCGATGGACGACACCCCGGCCGGCCGCGCGGGCGTGCAGGCGGGCGACTACATCACCGCCATCAACGGCGAGAGCATCCTCGGCAAGCCGCTGAGCGAGGCGGTGAAGGGCATGAAGGGTCCGCCCGGCACCGATGTGACCATCACCATCGCCCGCGCTGGCACGGATCCCTTCGACCTCAAGCTGACGCGCGAGATCATCAACGTGAGGTCGGTGCGTTCGCGCGTCGAGGGCCAGTACGGCGTCATCCGGATCACCAACTTCAACGAGAATACCGGCCGCGAAACGGCCGAGGCGGTCGAAACGCTGAAGCGCGACCTGCCCGGCATGAAGGGTCTGGTGCTCGACCTGCGCAACAATCCCGGCGGCATCCTGGAGCAGTCCGTCGCGGTGGCCGACGTGTTCCTCGACGGCGGCGAGGTCGTGACCCAGCGCGGGCGCAACCCCCGCGACATCGAGCGCTACAACGCCAAGCCCGGGGACATGCTCGAGGGCGTGCCGATCGTGGTTCTGGTCAATCCGGGCAGCGCCTCGGCCGCCGAGATCGTCGCCGGCGCCCTGCAGGACCGCAAGCGCGCGACCATCGTCGGCATCACCAGCTTCGGCAAGGGCTCGGTTCAGACCGTAATCCCGCTGCGCGGCGGCGCCGACGGGGCGCTGAAACTGACCACCGCGCGCTACTACACGCCGTCCGGCCGCTCGATCCAGCGCACCGGCATCGAGCCGGACCTGGAAGTCGCGCTGACCAAGGAGCAGGCCGAGCGCCTGGCCCAGGTCAACGTCTTCAGCGAGGCCTCCTTCTCGAACGCGCTGAACGCCGACGAAGGCCGGTCACGCCGGGGCAAGCACGAGCCCTCGGAATATCCGCCCGACAGTTTCGACACCAAGAAGGGCGACTTCCAGCTGAGCCGCGCCTTCGACGTGCTGGCGGTTGGCGGCGACCTGGCGGCTCTGAAGCCGGTTCCGAAGGTGAAGCTGGCCGAGGCGGGCGCGAACCTCCCCGGCGCCCGGACCAAGGCGCCCGAGACGCCCTCGGCGCCCGGCATTCCGGACAAGCCCCAGCCCTACCAGCCGTCGACCCCGCCGACGAAGAAGTAGCGCCCCGCCCATTCGAACCAGCGCCCCGGCCGCGAGGCCGGGGCGTCTTGCTGTCGGCCGCCCGTGTTCACCTTCTCCGTTAGCCTTTCTTAACCGGCGCAGGCGAGGTTGCGGTTAGGCCGGGCGAGGTGCGTCCGGCCGCCTGTTTCGACAGTGGTCCGCTCATGTTCGCCAAACGCCAGCCCGCCTACGTCGGCGTCGAGGCCCCCGCTTCGGGAGGCCGCTTCAGTCCCCGCGCCCTTCTGGATCTCGCGCGCAAGCCCTGGGTCGCCGCGTCCGGCGCCGGGCTGCTGTTCATCGGCGCCGCGGCGGTGCTGATCCTGGTGGCGGGCGATCCGTTCGCTGGCGCTCCGGCGATCAAGGTGCCGCTGAAGCGACCGGAAGCCGCCGCGGCTTCCGCCCAGGCCGCGCCCACGGGCCTCGAGGCCTTCACCATCGACAGCCTTGGCATGGGCCAGGACATGGCCGTGCCGGGATTCGAACTGAGCGACGCCCCGCCCGTGCAGGGCACCGCCGTGATCGTGCTGCCCGACGGCGCCGGCGTTCCCGGCGGTTCGCCGGCGAGCATGCCGACTTCGCGCCGCGCCCCGACCGATCCCCTCCCCGCCGCGCCGATCGCGGGCGTCGTGCAGCAGGGGCCGCTCGGCCCGCTGCCCACCATCGCGCCCGACGGCCGAACGCCATTCTCGGCCTACGCCCGGCCCTTCAAGTCCAACGGCAAGCCCAAGGTGGCGCTGATCGTGGGCGGGCTCGGACTGAACGCCGCCGCCACCCGCACCGCGATCGAGCGGCTTCCGCCGGAAGTCACCCTGAGCTTCGTGCCCTACGCCGAAGGCCTGCAGGGCTGGATCGACCTGGCCCGCGCCAACGGCCATGAGGTCCTGCTCGAGATCCCCATGGAGCCGGTCGACTATCCCGACAACGACCCGGGCCCCTACACCCTGCTGTCCTCGGCCAACGCCCAGGAGCTGAACCGCCGCCTCGAGTGGCTGCTCAGCCGGGCCGCCGGCTACGTCGGGGTGACCAACTACCTCGGCGAGAAGTTCGTCACGTCGGACAGCGGCATGGCGGCCTTCGCCAGCACCCTGAAGAGCCGGGGCCTGGCCTTCTTCGACGACGGCTCGGCGCGCAACCGGTCGGGCGCCTGGGCGCGGGCCAGCGCCGTCACCATCGTCGACGAGCAGACCACGCCCGAAGCCATCGTGGCGCAGTTCAACGCGCTGGAGGCGGCGGCCAAGTCGAAGGGCTCCGCGCTCGGGACCGGCTTCGCCTATCCGGTCACGGTCGAGGTCGCCCTGCGCTGGGCCGCCGGCGTCGACGAGCGGGGGCTGCAACTGGCGCCGGCCTCGGCCGTTGCCAAGCGGTGACCCCGCCGCCCCTGCACCCGCTAGACCTGGATCTGTACCGCCCGAACGTGGGCGTCGTCGTTTTCCATCCGGACGGCCGCGTCTGGCTGGGCCACCGCGCCGGCGCGCGGGGCCCGCACAGCTGGCAGTTTCCCCAGGGCGGCGTCGACGAGGGCGAGGACTGGGCCGCCGCCGCCCGCCGCGAACTGCACGAGGAGACCGGCATCACCTCGGTCTCGCTGCTGGGCGAAACCGAAGGCTGGATCACCTACGACTTCCCCCCCGAGGTGCTGCGGGGGCCGATGCGGGCCCGCGGCTTCAAGGGCCAGAAGCAGAAGTGGTTCGCCATGCGGTTCGAGGGCGACGACGCCGAGATCGACCTCCTCGCCGTCCCGCCCCAGGAGTTCGACGCCTGGCGCTGGGCCGGACTCGAGGAGGCGATGGGGCTGGTCGTGCCTTTCAAGCGCGAGGCCTACGCCCGCGTCCTGGACGCCTTCCGGGTCTTCGCGATCCCGGACTAGGCCCCTGAGAACAGCTTGAGCCCGACGATGCCCGACACGATCAGGGCGATGCAGGCCAGCCGCGCCGCCGTCGCCGGCTCGTTGAACAGCCAGATGCCCAGAACCGCCGTTCCGACCGCGCCGATGCCGGTCCACACTGCATAGGCCGTGCCCAGCGGGAGCGTGCGCACCGCCCAGCCCAGCAGTCCCATGCTGGCGGCCAGGCTGACGGCGGTCAGCGCCGTGGGGACCGGCCTGGTGAAGCCTTCGGTGTACTTGAGCCCCACCGCCCAGCCGATCTCGAACAGACCGGCGATGAAGAGGATGAACCAGGCCATCGCGACCTCCTTGCGGATATCGCGGGGCCGTCCCCGCCACTGAAGCCATGGAAGGCGCGCCGGGTCGTCCCGGGCGTGCGGAATATAGGACCGGCGCGCCGCAGGCGCGAGGTGCTCACAATGCAAAACCCTCCGCGACAGAGCCGCGGAGGGTTTCGGATTTCGACAGTCCAGCGCCCTAGTGAGTGGCGCCGGTCGCCTCGACGGCCTGTTCGGCCAGGATGGTGAAGCCCTGCGGCGTCACGTCGGCGAAACCGCCGTGCACCTCGAAACGGCGCACGCTGGCGCCGTCGCGGACCACCACCACGCCTTCGCGCAGGGCCGTCATGAACGGCGCGTGGCCGGCCAGCACGCCGAAGTCGCCTTCGGCGCCGGGCGCATCCACCTGGTCAACGAGGCCCGAGAAGACCTCGCGTTCCGGCGCGACCAGCGAGAAGTGGAGTTTCTCAGCCATTACGCCGCGTCCGCCGCCATCTTCTCGGCCTTGGCGACGGCCTCCTCGATGGTGCCGACCATGTAGAAGGCGCCTTCGGGCAGGTGGTCGTACTCGCCGTCGCAGATGGCCTTGAACGAGCGGATCGTGTCGGCCAGCTCGACGAACTTGCCGGGCTGGTTGGTGAACTGCTCGGCCACGAAGAACGGCTGCGACAGGAAACGCTGGATCTTGCGTGCGCGGGCGACGACCAGCTTGTCCTCTTCGGACAGCTCGTCCATGCCCAGGATGGCGATGATGTCCTTAAGCGCCTTGTACTGCTGCAGGATCTCCTGGGTGCGGCGGGCGACCGTGTAGTGCTCCTCGCCGATCACCAGCGGGTCCATGATCCGCGAGGTGGAGTCCAGCGGGTCCACGGCCGGGAAGATGGCCTGGGCGGCGATGTCGCGGCTCAGAACGGTGGTGGCGTCCAGGTGGGCGAACGAGGTCGCCGGCGCCGGGTCGGTCAGGTCGTCGGCGGGCACGTAGATGGCCTGCACCGAGGTGATCGAGCCCTTGTTCGTCGAAGTGATGCGCTCCTGCAGGTTGCCCATCTCGGTGGCCAGGGTGGGCTGATAGCCCACGGCCGAGGGGATGCGGCCCAGCAGAGCCGACACTTCCGAGCCGGCCTGGGTGAAGCGGAAGATGTTGTCGACGAACAGCAGCACGTCCTTGCCTTCCACGTCGCGGAAGTACTCGGCCTGGGTCAGGCCGGTCAGGGCGACGCGGGCGCGGGCGCCCGGAGGCTCGTTCATCTGGCCGTAGACCAGGGCGCACTTGGAGCCTTCGGTCGAGCCGCTGTTCTTCTTCGGGTCCACGTTCACGTTGGACTCGATCATCTCGTGATAGAGGTCGTTGCCCTCGCGGGTGCGCTCACCAACGCCGGCCAGAACGGAGTAGCCGCCGTAGGCCTTGGCGATGTTGTTGATGAGCTCCTGCATGGTCACGGTCTTGCCCACGCCGGCGCCGCCGAACAGGCCGATCTTGCCGCCCTTGGTGTAGGGGCACATCAGGTCGATGACCTTGATGCC
This sequence comes from Pseudomonadota bacterium, assembly GCA_023432855.1. Lineage (GTDB taxonomy): Bacteria > Pseudomonadota > Alphaproteobacteria > Caulobacterales > Caulobacteraceae > JAEZEZ01. The sequence continues at coordinate 5,609 of JAEZEZ010000050.1, forward strand.
CGTGACGAGCACTTCGGCCGAGGTCGACTGCTCGGCGAAGGACGGGGCCTCGCGGTG
>JAEZEZ010000055.1 GCA_023432855.1 Pseudomonadota bacterium
GCCGAGGAGCCTGCGCCGCCGAGGCCGGCCGGCGCGCCCAGGCCTGCGCCGCCGACGGCGCCGGTCCGCTCCGCCCAGGAGGCCGAGCAGATGAAGACCCTGCTGGCCCAGCTGGCCTCGGGCGTCAGACACGCGCCCGCGCCGCGTCCAGCGGCCCAGGCCGCCCGCCACGAACCCGACCCCCTCGAACCCCGCCGGCTGCGCCGCCTGACGCGCGAGCGCGACCCCATCGAGGCCCGACTCGATCTGCACGGCTACGGCGTGTGGGAGGCCGAGGACCGTCTCAAGGCCTTCCTGCTGCGCGCCCACGCCAACGGCCTGCGCGCCGTGCTCGTGGTCACCGGCAAGGGCTCGACCGGCGACGGCCTCATCCGCCGCCACGCGCCCGAATGGCTGGCCTCGCGGGAGCTGCGCGGCGTGGTCGCAGGGGTCTCCACCGCTGGCCGCCGTCACGGCGGCGAGGGCGCCCTCTACGTCGCCCTGAAGGCGCGCAGGGAATAGGCGATCGCCGCCGGTCCGCAGGCGTTTGAACGCCACCGCGGCTCGCCTATGTATGGGTCTCAATCCAGCCCCGGAGCTCCCATGCCCCTACTGATGTGCCCCAACGACAACGCCGCCATGCAGACGGTCGATCGCGCCGGCGTGCAGTTCGACATGTGCCCGACCTGCCGGGGCGTCTGGCTGGATCGGGGCGAACTGGAAAAGCTGATGGCCTCCGCCGTGGCCGACGCGCCCGGCGCCGCTCCGCCCCAGGCCCAGCCCTACGCCCCGCCGCCGCAGGGCCGCCCGCCCGCCCAGCCGTGGGGCTACGGCGAACGCGGGGAGTACGGGGAGCGCGGCGAATACGGCGAGCGCGGCGAACGCGGCTGGGGCGGCAAGCGCCGCGGCTCCATCTTCGATATCTTTGACTAGCCTCCGAGGCCTTCCTTCGCCGCCAGTTCGGCAAGGCTGACCATGGGGCGCGGGCCGTAGTGGCTGATGACCTCGGCCGCGGCGAGCGCGCCCAGGCGGCCGCACTCGGGCAGGGGGCGACCGCGGGCAAGGCCGTAGAGGAAGCCGGCCGCGTACTGGTCGCCGGCGCCGGTGGTGTCGATCACCTTCTCGACCGGGAAGGCTTCGATCTCATGCGCCTGGCCGCCGGCGAGCACCAGCGAGCCCTTCTCGCTGCGGGTCACGGCGGCCAGCGGCACGAGCGTGCGCACGCGGTCGACCGCGTCTTCGAAGTCGTCCGTCTGGCACAGCGCCAGCAGTTCGTTCTCATTGGCGAACAGCACGTCGGTGGCGGCGGAGAGGAAGTCGAGCAGGTCCTCGCGCCAGCGTTCGACCACGAACACGTCCGACAGGGTGATCGACACCCTGCGCCCGGCCTTGCGCGCGATCTTCGCCGCCTTGTGGAAGGCCTCGCGCGCGGGCGGCGGGTCGAAGAGGTAGCCTTCCAGATAGGTCACCGCCGCCCCTTCGATGAGCGCCGGATCCACGTCGTCCGGACCGAGCTGGCCAGCGACGCCGAGGAAGGTGGCCATGGTGCGCTGGCCGTCCGGCGTCACATTGATCAGACAGCGCGCCGTCTCCGGCCCGCCGGCCATGGGCGAGGTGGCGAAATGCACCCCCTGGGCGCGCAGGTCGTGGCTGAACACTTCGCCCAGCTGGTCGTCGGCCACCTTGCCGATGTAGGCGGCGCTCCCGCCGAGCGAGGCGATCCCCGCGACGGTGTTGCCCGCCGAGCCGCCCGAGGCCTCCACCCCCGCCGCCATGGCGGCGTAGAGCTCGGCCGCGCGGGCGTCGTCGATCAGGGTCATGGTCCCCTTGGCCAGCCCCTGGGCGTCCAGGAAGGCGTCGTCGCAGGGGGCGATGACGTCGACGATGGCGTTGCCGATGGCGGCGACGTCGTGGGCGTGGGCCATGGGCGGGGTCCCTCCTTGCGGCCCCGCCGGTTAGCCCATGGGACCCTGCGGCGCAACGGACGCTTGCGCAGGCGGGCCGGGGCGGCTTAGCTCGCGGCCATGCGCAAGCTGCTGCTGCTTTCGGCCCTCGTCCTGCCCCTGACCGCCGCGGCGCCCGCCCTGGCCGAGGGCGCGCCGGCGTCGGGCCCGCGCGACCGGGTCGAGCGCGACCGCGGCCAGCCGCGCGCCAAGCCCTCGCCCGAGGAGAAGAAGGCGCGGCGCGAACGCCGTCCCCGGCGCCAGCGTTCGGGCGGCGGCGACCTCGTGGTCGTGCCGGGCAGCGAGCTGTCCAGTTCCCCCGACCGCTCGCGCGGCGACGACCGGGGGCTGAGGCCCGCCGCCTCGCCGGTGCGCAGCTTCCAGGCCCTGATCGGCCGCGACGAGCGCAACCTGACCCTGGCGCTCGGCGCGCCCGAGACCGCCCGCGACGAGGCCGGCGGCGCCATGTGGACCTACCGTCTGCCGTCCTGCGCCCTCTACGTCTTCCTGGCCCGGGACGAGCGCGGGGCGCTCCGGGTCAAGGGCGGCTCCACCGGTCCGCTGCGCCGCGGCGCGCCGACGCCCGAGCTCGACGCCTGCGTGGCCGAGGCGAAGCCCTCCTGATAAGCCGCCTCGCATGCGTATCGCCATCCTGACCCCCGACCCCGAGGATCCCGCCTACCAGGGCCGCTGGAGCCAGGTGCGCGACCGCATGGTCGGGCCGCTCGCCGCGCTTAGCGTGGAAGTCGAGAGTCGCAGCTGGATCGAAGTCGAGGACTGGAACGCCTTCGACTTGGTGCTGCCGCTGACGGCGTGGGGCTATCACCGCGATCACTTCGGCTGGCTCAACGTCACGGACGGGTGGGAGTTCAGCCGCGCCCCCGTACTCAACCCGCCCAGCGTGCTTCGCTGGAATTCCGACAAGCGCTACCTCGACCGTCTGCAGCGGCTGGCCCTGCCGGTCATCCCTACGGTGTTCGTGGACGAGCTGGACCAGGCGGCGCTGGACCGGGCCATCGACCTGTGCGGCAGCGAGGAACTGGTGGTGAAGCCGCAGGTGTCGGCCAGCGCCTACCAGACATCGCGGGTCAGGCCGGGCCAGGTGGTGCAGGACCCGCCGGAGGGGCCGGCCATGATCCAGCCCTACATGGGCGAGGTGGCCTTCGATGGGGAACTCTCCCTCATCTACCTCGGCGGGCAGTTCAGCCACGCCATCCGCAAGGTCGCCCGCACCGGGGACTTCCGCGTGCAGCCCGAGTGGGGCGGCCGTATCTCGGAATACCGGCCCGACGCCGACGTGCTGGCCGCGGCCGACCGCATCCTGGAACACGTCGAGGAGCCGTTGCTCTACGCCCGGGTCGACATGGTGCGCGGGCCGGACCGCAAGCCGCTGCTGATGGAGCTCGAGCTGATCGAGCCGGACCTCTACCTCGACTTTGACCCCTTGCGCGGCGAAGGCTTCGCCCGGGCCGTGGCCGCCGCGGCCGCCGCCTCCAGGTAGAAGTCGCGCGACGGGCACCAGTCCGCCACTACGCAGTTCAGGCACCGCGGCCGCTGCGCCACGCAGACATAGCGCCCGTGCAGGATGAGCCAGTGGTGCGCCCGCGACAGCCAGCGCTCCGGCACCACCTTCTTCAGCTGCGCCTCGATCTTCTCCGGCGTCGGCGCATTGGCCAGGGCTAGCCGGTGGGAGACGCGGAAGACGTGGGTGTCGACCGCGATGGCCGGCTCGATCCCCAGCTCGTTCAGCACCACCGAGGCCGTCTTGCGCCCCACGCCGGGCAGAGCCTGCAGCGCCTCGCGCTCCAAGGGGACCACGCCCCCGTGCTGCTCGACGATCATGCGCGCGGCGGCGATGACGTTCTTCGCCTTGGAGCGGTAAAGGCCGATGGAGGAGATGTAGGGGATCAGCCCTTCCTCCCCCAGCGCCAGCATCCTGGCCGGCGTGTCGGCGACCTCGAACAGCACGTCGGTGGCCTTGTTGACCCATACGTCGGTGGCCTGGGCCGACAGGGCGACGGCGACCACCAGGGTGTAGGGATCGCGGAACTTCAGCTCCGTGCGCGGTTCGGGCTCCATCTGCTCGAAGCGCTCGAAGATGGCGGCCACGCGCGCCGGGTCGGGCGGAAAGCGGCCCTTGCGGGGCGCGGCGGGGGTCTTCTTGCCGGGGGCGGCGATGGGTCGGCGGGCCATGGCGCTCCACAAGCACGGCTGCACGGCGCCGCCAAGTCCGCTAGCTTGGGCGCATGAGCGACAACCTCCGCCACGCCGCCTGCGCCTGCGGCCAGCTCCGCGCCACGACCCGGGGCGAGCCGGTGCGGGTCAGCGTCTGCCACTGCAACAACTGCCGCCGGCGCAGCGGCAGCCTGTTCGCCGCGCAGGCCCGCTGGCCCGACGACAAGGTCGAGATCACCGGCGAGTCGCGCGAATGGGTCAAGGTCGGCGAGGAGGGCGGCCACGCCGCCTTCCGCTTCTGCCCCGATTGCGGCTCGACCGTCAGCTACACCCTCGACGCCCTCCCCGGACTGACCGCCATCGCCATGGGCGCCTTCGCCGGTCATGAGGGCAACGCCCCCCTGCCGCCGCCGCAGTACGAGGTGTTCCACGACCGCGCGCCGAAGTGGCTGCACCTGGAAGGCATCGAGCGGCCGTACGATTAGGCGGCGTCTTCGCCATCGCGGGGGATGTGGAGCGGGACTAGAGACGTCGCCTCATCAGCCCTCATTCTGAGCCTGTCGAAGGACGAGGGCGTTGCAGCGCGTCCGAAATCCTCGTCCTTCGACAAGCTCAGGATGAGGATTTCTACTACCCCTCGTCCCCCATCACCTCGTCGGGCCTGACGGCCAGCAGCCAGCCGTCGGCGATGTGGAGTTCGGGGACGGCGTCCTTCGTGAACGGCAGGTACCAGGTCTGGCCGCCGCCCTGCGGTGCGATCTCCAGCATGTCGCCGGCGCCGAAGTTCTGCACGCTTTTCACCGCGCCCAGCACGGCGCCGTCGGCGTCGCGGGCCTGAAGCCCGATCAGGTCGGCCAGGTAGAATTCGTCCTCGTCCGGCGCCGGCAGGGCCTCGCGCGGGACGTACAGCCTGACGCCGCGCAGGGCGTCGGCGTCCTCCTTGCTTGCTGCCTCCTTCGCCCGCACCACCAGCCCGCCCTTGTGCAGGCGCGCGGCGGTCAGGGTCAGGGCGACGGAGCCGTCGGCCTTCAGTAGCGGGCCGTAGCCCTTCAGCGCCAGCGGGTCGTCGCTGTAGGCCGTGATCCGCACCTCCCCGCGCACGCCGAACGCGCCCGCGACGCGGCCGATCTCGATCAGGTGGGGAGCGGGTGCGGGCATGCCTGAAAATCCGCTCATCCCCGCGAACGCGGGGACCCGGTCCTTTCGTCTGTCGCGACGTGATCGCTGGACAGCACTGGGTCCCCGCTTCCGCGGGGATGAGCGGAAAAGAATTAGCCCTTGTCTTCTTCGGCGGCCGGAGCCTCTTCAGCGGCGGCTTCAGCAGCCGGCGCCTCTTCAGCGGCGGCCTCGGCGGCGGGCGCTTCTTCAGCAGCAGCCTCGGCGGCCGGAGCTTCTTCCGCCGGGGCGGCTTCGGCTTCGGGCTCGGGCTCCGGAGCCGGGGCGGCCTTGGCGGCGGCTTCGGCCTCGGCGCGGTCGGCCTCGCGCTGGGCGCGTTCGGCGGCGCGTTCTTGCGCCTTCTTGCCCGGCTGCGCCTTCTGCGGGTTGTTGCCGTGCTCCCACTTCACCAGGCCCTCGGTGGCCAGGAAGCGCGCGACGCGGTCGGTCGGCTGGGCGCCCTTTTTGAGCCACTCCTCGATGCGCTCGGTCTTCAGCACGATGCGCGGCGTGGCGCCGTCCTTGGGCAGCAGCGGGTTGTAGGAACCCACCTTCTCGAGGAAGCGGCCGTCGCGGGGCGAGCGGCTGTCGGCGACGACGATGTGGTAGTAGGGGCGCTTCTTGGCGCCGCCGCGCGAGAGACGGATCTTCAGCATTTCAGTCAGTCCTTGGTCAGTCGTTTCAGTCGGTTGATCGGAAGGTTCAGTGTTTCTTCGGGGGGAGGCCGGGGCCCCCCAGTCCTGGAAGCTTCGGTCCGCCCAGGCCCGGCAGGCCGCCCGGCGCGCCGGGACCTCCCAGGCCGGGCAGCTGGCCGCCGGAGAGCTGGCGCATCTGGGCCTCCAGCTCGGCCGGGTCGACATCGGGCATCTTGCCGCCGCCCAGCGCCTTCAGCCGGGCCATGTCCATGCCGCCCCCGCCGCCGAGGCCCAGCATCTGGGCGAACTGGGCGAAGCCGCGCCCGCCCTGCTTGCTCATCGCCTTGACCGCGTCGGCCATCTGCCGGTGCTGCTTCAGCACCCGATTGATCTCGCTCACCTCCACGGCCGCGCCCCTGGCGATGCGGCGCTTGCGCGAGGCGTTCAGGATGTCGGGTTTGGCCCGCTCCTTCCTGGTCATCGAGCTGATGATGGCCTGCTGCCTGGCGATCATCCTGTCGTTGATGCCGCTCTCGGCGATCTGGGCCTTCATCTTGGCCACGCCGGGCATCAGCCCCATGATCCCTTCCAGCCCGCCCATGCGCTTCATCTGGTCGAGCTGGTTGTAGAGGTCGTCGAGGTCGAACTTGCCCTTGGCGAGCTTCCTCGCCATCCGCTCGGCCTGCTGCTGGTCGACCTCGGCCGCGGCCTTCTCGACCAGCGAGACGATGTCGCCCTGGCCCAGGATGCGCCCGGCCACGCGCCGCGCGTCGAAGGCGTCCAGCGCGTCGATCTTCTCCCCCGAGCCCAGGAACTTGATGGGCAGGCCGGTGACCGCCTTCATCGACAGCATGGCGCCGCCGCGCGCGTCGCCGTCCGCCCGGGTCAGGATCAGGCCCGTGAGCGGCAGCCGCTCGTGGAAGGCGCGCGCCGTGCGCACCGCGTCCTGGCCGGTCAGGCTGTCGGCCACCAGGATGGTCTCGGTGGGCTGCGAGATCTGCGCCACCTCCGCCGCCTCGGCCATCATGGCCTCGTCGATGGTGGTGCGGCCCGCCGTGTCCAGGATCAGGACGTCGAAGCCCTGCAGCTTGGCCGCCTGCAGCGCCCGGCGCGTGATGTCGGCGGGCATCTGACCCGCCACGATCGGCAGGCTCGCCACCCCGGCCTGCTCGGCCAGCATGGCCAGCTGCTCCATGGCCGCGGGCCGGCGCACGTCCAGCGAGGCCAGCATGACCTTCTTGCGATCCTGCTTGGTCAGCCGCAGCGCCAGCTTGCCGGCGGTGGTCGTCTTGCCCGACCCCTGCAGGCCGGCCATCAGGATCACCACCGGCGGGTTGGCGTTGAGGTTCAGCCCCTCCGGCTCGTCCCCGCCCAGCATCTCGACCAGGCCGTCATAGGTGATCTTGATCACCTGGTCGGCCGGGCGCACGGACCGGATCACCTCCTCGCCCAGCGCCCGCTCGCGCGCCCTGGCGACGAAGTCCTTCACCACCGGCAGGGCGACGTCCGCCTCCAGCAGCGCCACGCGCACCTCGCGCATGGCCTCGTCCACGTCCTTCTCGGTCAGCACCCCGCGCCCGGCGAGCCGGTCGAAGACGGAGGACAGACGTTCGTTCAGGGCGTCGAACAAGATGCGGTCTCACACGGGCTGCGCCCGCTCACCCACTCCCTCCGTCATCCCGGAAAATCGCGGCAGCGATTTATCCGGGACCCAGCAGGCGCCACGGCAACGCAGCGCCCAACGGGCATCGACCCCCGTGGACGATCACGTCGACGGAGGTCCTCGCCGCCCTCGTCCTGCTAGCAGGGGTCGTGGCGGTGGAGGGCGCGAGCAAGCTTGCGCCGGAAGCGGGTGCGTATGCGGGAAGAGGGGCGGGGAGTCAAGGAAGGGGGGTGGTTATGTAGGCGATGGCAGTCCGGATTGCTGGTGTTCGCTAGGCTGAGCGACAAGGTCCCGAGCAATGGAATTATACGACTTCCATGCTCCCCAAACGAGAACACTTGCTGCAACACCAAACAGAAGCGCGCCAAGAATCTTGAGCGGAATGACTGCAGTCCGCCCCGGGCCGTTGATGTGCGTCTCCAGAACTACAGCTTTGCTGAATAGGTTGTGCGCACATGCAACGCAGTAAGCTGCGAGTGCGATCATGCTGACCGGCAGCGCCACGAGAGCCACAGCAGCAACCATCAACTTCCCCCCTGAGCCAATCTAACTTAGCGTTAGCTTAGCCAATCGCGCAATGTGCCCGTGCTGAGGGGCCAATCGTGGCTAGGGGTACTCGGTATGTCGGCTGAACGGGCCATCGTTACGCGAGACGAGGACAAGCTTGAGCGGTCGCCATTCGTTGATCGTTTCGTCGATGCCATCGTCGACCCAATTACGCGCCGTTCAACAGGCGTTGTTGTCGGGATCACGGGGCCGTGGGGAAGCGGTAAGACCTCGGTTCTAAATCTGCTGGAGGAGCGTATCTCCTCGCTGTATAGACACGCTTTGATCGTAAGGTTTGACCCGTGGCTGATCACGGGATCAGATGAACTGATCGAATCATTCATCAAAGAATTTCTTGCATCACTTAATTATAAGTCGTCGGAATACTCGGAATGGAGTGAGGTGGCTGACGCGCTTTCCGAATATGCCGAAGCGTTCTCTCCGGTGGTCAGGGAGGTGAATGGAATCGCGGGAAGCCTCCTGGCATTTTTCCAATGGGTCCTTGGTCGACGCGGTACTCGAAAAACGTTGCCTCAACTGCGTGCAGAATTGTCGAGCCGTTTGAGGGAGGTGAATGCTCCCGTCGTCGTGCTGATCGATGAGCTTGACCGAGTTGAGGACGATGAAGTGAAGGCCGTCGCCCAGCTTGTTCGCGCTGTGATCGACTTCCCGAACGTTTCATACGTCTTAGCTTACGATCACGGCCGCGTTGTTGAGGCATTGGGGACCCTGAAGGGGCGCTCCCCCCTAGATGCGCCGGCGAGAGGGCAGGCGTACTTAGAAAAGATTGTTCAGTTTGCCTTTCCGCTACCGTTGACCGAAAGCAACGATCTAAAAGTGTATTTTCTCGGTGCCTTAGATGAGCTTATTGCTGCCGGTGTTGATCTGGATCTTCAGGCCGAGGGCGGTAGAGGTCGGGCAGTGGTCGATGCGCTGCTTGACGGTGTTTTGGTGACTCCACGTGATGCCAAGCGGGTGCTTGGCCATTATCGCGTTCTAAACCAAATGGTCGGCGGCGAGGTGAACGGCTCAGACCTCCTCGGATACTCCGCCCTGGCCACAAAGTGTCCGCAGGTGCTTGAGATCATCGCTGGCGACTACGAGCGTTACGTGGATGACCCAGCGGATGAGTCAGAGTATTTGCGTCGTGTAGCGTCGAAGGTTGATCGCTTCGAGCCTCTGCGACCGGTTCTTGGCGATCGGTTCAAGCGCTTGTTCGGATTGCTTTTCCCGCAGTCGCGGCGAGATAGAACTGACGACCTTAGGTACTCCCTTCCCATTTCTCGCCGGCATGCTCTTCGAACGGTACTGAAGCTTGGCATATCGACAGAAGGTATCCGTAGAGACGAAATCGAGTACATGCTGGGCGCGCCTGCTAATCAGGTGGCGCGTTTCTTTAAGGACAGGCTTCGGGATGGAACATTGTTTCCATATCTAGACAGAATTCAAGATATTTACCCGACTGTATCCTCTCCACCTCCGATGGAATTCTGGCGCGGCGTCCGGAGTTTTCTCCAGAAGCGGGATCGCAGGTCCGCGCTAGACCTGCTGGCGAAGCGGGAAGCTGTAGAGAGTTTTGCTCGCATGCTCATAACGTCCGCCTATAGGAGAAGTGCTGGCTCCGAAGCCGTCGCTATCGTTTCGGCGATGGGGGCATCCGGTGAAATCAATGTCACCGCTGAGATTCTGCGCCTGCATTTCTTCATGCATGGATTATTTGAGCGTCGCAAGGATAGCGACCGATATGCGTTTCTCGATGAAGATGAAACAAAGTCGCTTGCAAGGTCGATGGCGAGTAAATGGAAGAAGTTATTGGTAACGCGAGGGCTCGTCTATAGAATAGTCAATATGGACGTTATCTACGTGTTGCGCGATATGGATCAGTATGGGCCAGAGGAGAGGAGTGCGTTGACCGACCAAATATCTAACATGGAAATAATGGATAGAATGACGGTGCTAATGTTCGGGCGCGGTCACATGGTCCACAATGATTATCTGGATACGATCGTAGATCGGGATAAATATCTCTCGCAGGCTATCGAGCGGTTAGCTATCTTGAGTGACGAAGTGGCCCTGGTGCGAGCGTCTGCGAATCAATTGTCAGAACACAATGCCCTTCGCACTGCCTATGAACGTGCGGTGGGAGGGTTCACTGGATCGGACTAGTCAAATGGAGATCATCCCGCTCCTCGCGCCCTGACCCGTTCGATCCCTTCCATCGCAATGATGCGCGCAGGGCGAATGGGCCTCACATCCATTCTCGGGACGCTGTCGCCCACCACCGCCCGCGTTTCCTCCTCCATCTCCGGCCTTCGAGCTGCGCCGCCGCCGACAGGCCAGCGCAAGAACGTCCGCGTCTAACGCCGCTCCCGTACGCGGGGCGGTGGCTTCCTCCGCCGAGGAAGAGGAAGGCGGCATACTCCTCCTCCGGAGAGGACGCCCCCCGTTTGGGAAAACGCCCCACCCCCGTTAACCTCCCCCCGACGCTGGGGAGCGCGGGGGTTGGAAGCTCGGGAGTACATCCTCGGCCTGATGGCCATCATCTCGGGCCTGGCCATCTCCGACATGGTCCAGAGCCTGCACGGCCTGCTCGAGCGGGCGCGGCGGGTGCGCTGGGCCTGGGCGCCGCTGGCGACGGCGGCCTTCGTGCTGGTGACCATCGTCTACAGCTGGTGGGCGGCGTGGG
>JAEZEZ010000100.1 GCA_023432855.1 Pseudomonadota bacterium
GGCCCAGGCCGCGGCCGGGTCCGAAGGCCGCGGCCTGTCGCCCGGCATGGGGCGCGGCCACGTGCAGCTGGTGCTGACCGACCGCTCGGCCCTCACCGAAGGGCGCAGCTTCGGCGTGGTCGGCGCCCGCACCTGGCGCGTGGCCGACCTGGGCGCCAAGCAGGCGCTGCTGCGCGAAGGCATAGGCTGGGGAACCCTGCCCCGGCCGATGATCGACGCCGACATCGCCGCCGGGACCCTGGTGGAGCTGGCCATGCCCGACATGGCGCCGGTCGGCTATCGGCTCTCGGCCATCCACCGCACCGACGCGCCGCCCGGTCCTGCGGCCGCCTGGCTGCTGCAGCGCTTCGTCGAGGTGGGCGCCCGGGGCCAGCCGGAGCTGTGGCGCGGGCTCGTGCGCAGCGACGCCGTGATCTAGGCCCGCGCCCTCAGGGCGCGTCGTCCGAGGCCACGATGCCGCCTTCGCCCTCCAGCCGCACGATCTGGCGCACGTCCTGGCGGGCGAACTTCAGCCGCACCCCGGCGCCGAAACCCTCCTCATCGCCCATGACGATGACCCCGAAATGGTCCAGCCCGCGCGCCATCGCCTCGACCTCCGGGCCCGGCCGCACGTAGGCGCTGCCGGCCCCTTCCATCTCCTGCACGGCCTCCACCGACAGCCCTGCGGCGTTGGCCAGCTCCGCCTGGCTGACCCCGGTCAGGGCGCGGGCGGCGGCGATCACGCGGCCGCTCAGTCGGACGGGCTGGCTCATCGGGCGTCTCCGTTTGCAGACCGCCCCAGTGTAGGGGGCCGGCGGAGAAATGCACGGGGGGGTTGGAGCGGGTGAGGGGAATCGAACCCCTGACATTCAGCTTGGGAAGCTGACGTTCTACCTCTGAACTACACCCGCGCAGCCTTCTCCCTAGCCGGTCCCCGGGCGGCGCTCAAGCGGCAGTCGCGCGGGCGGCGCGGGCGGCTTCGAGCAGGGGCGCCAGGGCGCGCGAGGCCAGGCGGATGGCCGCGACCTCCTGCTCGGAAGGGCTACGCGGTTCGCGATGATAGACGGCGAAGGTCCCGGCCACATGGCCGTCCGCGCCGCTCACGGGCGTCGACCAGCAGGCCTGAAGGCCGTGCGCCAGGGCCACGTCGCGATAGTCGGTCCAGCGGGGATCGTGCTCGATGTCGGTAACGAAGACGTCGTGGCCGAACCAGGCCGCCGTGCCGCACGATCCGGCGCGCGGGCCGATCGGGGCGCCTTCGATGGCGTTGCAGTAGGCGCGCGGCAGGCTGGGCGCGGCCAGGCACTGGAGCCGCTCGCCGTCGGCGCTGAGCAACAGGATGGAGATCATCTGCCGTTCGCCGCCCGCCGTCTCCAGGGCCCGGATCAGGTCGTTGAGGCTGTCGACCACGAGGGCGACGGGGATCCGGGGATGCGGACTGGACGCGTGGCTGTCGGTCATGGCGGTCCCGCTGCGGACGATGCGCGCCGAGGCTAGCGCGACCGGCGCCCCCGCGCCAAGGGCGCCGGGCCGCGGACGGGCGGTCAGCGAAAAGGCGGCGGGATGAAACTTCTTCGGCTCCCGCCGGTTCATACCTAATCCTGAGTATGCTTCCGGGAGTACGCCGATGCGCCGTCTGATGACCACCGCCGCCCTCTGCCTGGGCCTTGCCGCCGCGCCGGTCGCGGCCGCGGCCCAGTCCGCCGCCCAGGGCTCCCAACCCGCGGCAAGGGTCGCCGACCGCGTAGGCGCCCGCTCCGGCCCGGCCAGCGGCTTCTTCGCCGGCGGCGTGCCGCTGGGCGGCTGGATCGCCATCGGCCTGCTCGCCTGGATCATCGTCGAGACCGTCGATGACGATGACGACGATGATCCGGTGAGCGCGTAGGCCGCCCCTACATCCGCGTCGAGCGGATGCCCTTGCGGCGCAGGTGGACCTGGACGCTGTCGGGGCCGACCAGGTGGCCGGCGCCGACGGCGACGAAGCTGGTGCCCGAGCCGGCCAGCTTGCGCTCCAGCTGCTCGGCCCAGTCGATGTTGCGCCTGGTGATCAGCACCTCGTAGAGCTCCGGCGCCTCGGACTTCATCTCGTCCACCAGCTCGTCCTCGAGCACGCGGACGTCGCCGACCGCCCAGCCGCGGGCCAGGCGGTCGAGCGTCTCGGCGCCCTCCTCGAAGTCGTCGAGCGACTGCACCAGCATCTCGACCTCCACGTCCTCGGGGAAGCCGGCGAAGAACTGCATCTGCTGCTCGGCGGTCTCAAGCGCGCGGACCGGCTTGCCGGCCCTGGCGAAGATCTCCTTCACCAGCTTGTCGACGCCGGCGTTGGGGTCGAAGCCCGACTTGGTCAGGCTGGTCACCAGCAGGGTGACGCTGGCCAGCCAGGGCCGCATGGGCTCCAGCGCCGCGACCGGGATGCCGGCGCTCTGGGCGGCCTTGGCCAGGCGCGCGTTCTGCTCGGCCGTCAGCTTGGCCGACAGCGGCTTGGTCATGTCGAGCCCGTACTTCTGGACCAGCGGGGCCATGGAGGCGGGGTCGTCGACCTCCTGGATCTCCAGCACCAGCTCATTGGACGCGGCGATGGCGCGGTCGACCTTGGCGGTGCGCCACTGCAGCTCGGGCTTCAGCACATGGACGGTGCCGAACAGGTAGATGGTGGAGTCCGCATCGCGCACGACCCACATGGCCGGCCCGGGCTCGACCGCGGCGGCCGGCGGGGCGGCGGTGGTCGTCTGGGTGGCGCAGCCGCCGAGGAAGGCGAAGGCGACGACCGCCGTGGTGGCGGCCAGCGCGTTGCGAAGGGTGGCGAGGGGGGTCATCGGGAGAACTCCTGAACAGTTGGATCGAGGTTTAAAGGGACCGGCGAGGGATGTCTCGCGCCCCCTGCCTCTCCTTCAGGAGAGGACGGGGATGCGCAGCAGACCCGGGTGAGGCGTCGGCGGTCGCAGGACGGCGTGGCTGCGGAGAAGCCTCACCCGCTCCGCCTCGCTGCGCGAGACGCTCGCGTCCTCTCCTGAAGGAGAGGCGGGCTAGTCCTTCACGAACGCCTTCACCTCGGCGGCGAAGCGCTCGGGCTGGTCCCACATGAGGAAGTGGAAGGCCTGATCGACGCGCACCAGCTTCACGCCGGGCAGGGGCGCGTAGAGATCGCCGTAGATGGCGTCCATGCGCTCGGGCGGGACGCCCATGGCCTGGTCCCAGGCGTAGAGCACGGTCACCGGGGTGGCCATGGCGGGCAGGCCGGGCCGCGCGTCGGTGGTCATCACGTCGTGGACGGCGCGGGCCATGACGCCGCGGTCGCTCTTCAGCGACCAGTCCACCATCAGCGGGCGGCGCGCCTCGGTGCGCACCATGGAGGCGGCGGTCCCCTGCTGGCCGGCGGCGAAGGCCTTGTCGTCCATGCCCGTCACCATGTCCCGGAAGCGCTCGGCCATCGGCCGGGCCTGCTCGACGGTCATGGACGGATTGCCCATGGCGCCGATGAAGGGGGCGGCGTCGACGATCATCAGCCGGCCGACCAGCTCGGGCCGCGCCTGGGCCAGTAGCAGCCCCCACAGCCCGCCCATGGAGTGGCCGATGACGGCGGGCTTCTCCAGCTTCTCGTCCTCGATGTAGCGGGCCAGTTCGGCCGTCACCGGCGCCACGACCTCGCCCTGGGCGTTCGGTCCGGCCGGCAGCCCGGCGAAGCCGGCGATCTGCACCCGGTGGACGCGGTAGCCGGACAGGTCGTCCATCACCTCGTCCCAGACCGTGCGCGAGGAGATCAGGCCGGGGATCAGGATGACGTCGGGGCCCTGGCCTGAGACCTCGACGGTGAAGCGGCCGCGGTCGATGGTGCGGACCGCCGGGGCCTCCGCGGCGGGGGCGGCCTGGGCGAAGGCGGGCGCGGCGGCCAGCGGGGCGAGCAGGCAGGCGGCGGCCGTGGCCGCCAGCAGGGTGCGGGCGAGTTTCATGGTCTTTCTCTCGATTCTTGGTGAGTGAGCGGAGGCTCAGGCCTCGTCCTCGAACATGGCCTCTATGGGCAGTCCGAAGACGCGTGAGATCTTGAAGGCCAGCGGCAGGGACGGGTCGTACTTGCCGGTCTCGATGGCGTTGACGCTCTGGCGCGAGACCCCGAGCCGCTCGGCCAGGTCGGCCTGGCTCCAGTCGCGCTCGGCGCGCAGGACCTTGAGGCGGTTCTTCATGGCCTCACCGATGCCGGAACCACCAGACCGCCCAGGCGGCCAGGTAGCCGATCGCCATCAGCCCGAAGGCCAGGCCGACGCCGGTCATCAGGCCGGCCTCGAACAGGCCCAGGCCGTTCTTGCCGGTCTCCAGGTAGAGGGCCAGCACCAGCAGCATGGCCGCGACCATGCCGGCCTGCCCGCCCCAGTACCAGGCGGACTTGTGGGCCTCGCGGGCGGCCTCGTCGATGCGCCGCCAGTAGCGCAGGCTGGCCCAGGCGCCGATGGAGCCGGCGACCGCGGCGGTGGCCAGGATGGCCCAGTTCGGCAGGTCCACGCCCAGGCTCGATCCGGCCAGGCCGCCGACCAGCATGGCGCCGCCCAGGGTGACGCCCACGACCAGGGCCATGGCGGTGCGGGAGGGGGATTTCTGCAGGGTCATCGTCCGGTCGCCTTCATCACGAGTTGCACCACGCCGAAGGCGGCCCAGAAGGTCACGAAGGCGTAGTAGAGGGGGATGTGGGGCACGGTCCCGAACTGCTCGAGGAAGCCCCACACGGTGGCCAGGGCGAGCGTCACGCCCGTGGCGTAGAGGCTGACCGTGGCCATTCGCATGCGCACGTACTCGTCCTCCTCCTCGCGCAGGTAGAGGCCGACCACGGCGATGACGCCGAGGATGGGCAGGGCCGGCAGCACCGCCAGCCCGTAGCGCAGCCACCCTTCGGGCGGGTTGTGGGCGAACATCCACACGCTCAGGAAGATCGCCGCCACATAGAGCAGCATCAGCGGAACGAAGCGCCGGACATAGCGCCGTCCGGCCGGGCTCATCGAGTTCATGGGTCACGTGTCCTTGTCGTTGTGACAAGGGTGCTTTACGTGAGGGTGGCGGGTCTGTCAAGCGACCATGACAAAAAGTATGGCGCGCTTTCCTCCCTCCCCGTCCCAGCTCCCATATTCGTCATCCCCGGACTAGTTCCGGGGATCCATCCGTCCGCCGCAGAGCGGGTCCGGGGTTGCCCACGCAGGCGCGGCTTCCCCGGAACGCGCTCAGCCTCACCGCCGCCATGGATCCCCGGAACAAGTCCGGGGATGACGGAGAGGGGGGTTTGAACCCGCCCACGCCCGCCCGGCGGGTCGCCCACCCCCCAAAAAAATCCCCGTTCGCCGAGGCGGCCGGCTCTGCTAGAAGCCCGGCCCCTTCCATGCGCGGAGCCCGCGCCAGTCCCGCGCCGTCATGCCCGTCTTCCGCCACGTCCTCGGCAACAACCTGGTCGCCAACATCACCAACTACACGGTGTGGTTCGCGCTGACCTTCTGGGTCTATCTCGAGACCCGCTCGGTGTTCGCCACCGGCATGATCGCCGGCATCTACCTGGCGCTGACCGCGGGGCTCGGCTTCTGGCTGGGCAGCCTGGTTGACCACCACCGCAAGAAGCGCGTGATGATGGCGTCAAGCGCCGTCTCCTTCGTCCTCTACGGCGCGGCCCTGGTCATGCTGCTGCTGGTCCCCGATGAACGCCTGCGGGTGGTGGCGGCCGCGCCGCTGTGGATCTTCATCTGGCTGGTCATGCTGGGGGTGATCGCGGGCAACTCGCGCACCATCGCCCTGCCGACCCTGGTCACCCTGCTGGTCCCGGCCGAGCGCCGCGACCGGGCCAACGGCCTGGTCGGCATGGTCACCGGCTTCGGCTTCCTCACCACCTCGGCCATCAGCGGCTTCCTGGTGGCCTGGGGCGGCATGCTCTACGCGCTGGCGCTGGCCATGGCGCTGTCGGCCGCGGCCTTCGCCCACCTCGCCTGGGTCCCGCTGGTCGAGCCCGAACCGGGCGCCGCCGACGCGGGCGAGGGGCCTGAGGGGGAGACCGCCCCGCGCGTGCGCCGCGTCGACATCGCCGGCACCATCCGGGTGATCGCCGCCGTCCCCGGCCTCTTCGCCCTGATCTTCTTCGCCAGCTTCAACAACTTCCTGGGCGGGGTGTTCATGGCCCTGCTCGACGCCTACGGCCTGTCGCTGATGCCGGTGCAGGCGTGGGGCCTGCTGTGGGCGGTGGTGTCGTGCGCCTTCATCCTCAGCGGCATCGTCATCGCGCGCGCGGGCCTCGGCGCGCGGCCGCTGCGCACCCTGCTGCTGGCGAACCTGGCCATGTGGACGACGGCGGCGATCTTCACCGTGCAGTCGTCCGTCCCGCTGCTGGCCGCCGGCTGCCTGATCTGGCTGTTCCTCAGCCCCTACGCCGAGGCGGCCGAGCACACGACGCTGCAGAGGGTGGTGCCCTACGAACGCCAGGGCCGGGTGTTCGGCTTCGCCCAGTCGGTGGAACAGGCCGCCTCGCCGCTCACCGCCTTCCTGGTCGCGCCCCTGACCCAGTTCCTGGTCATCCCGTTCATGACCTCGGGCGCGGGCGCCGCAGCCATCGGCGACTGGTTCGGCCGCGGCCCCGAGCGCGGCATCGCCCTGGTCTTCACCATCGCCGGCCTGATCGGCGTGGCCGTCACCGTCCTGGCCCTCAACTCCCGCCAGTACCGCCAGCTCAGCGCCGCCTACGCCGAAGCGCCGGACCCGGGGGCGGGGGGGTAGGGGACGCGGACTTTCCTCCTCGGATGAGGAGGACGGACCGGCGTACCGGAGCGCCCGCAGGCGCGCAGGTCCACGCCGGAGGTGGAGAAAGGCAGCGCTACGGTTGGGGAGTCGCCCCGCCGACGTCGGCGTTTCCTCCGCCATCTCCCGCGCGAGAATCTACGCGGCTGACGCCGCTCCGATGCGCGGGGCGATGGCTTCCTCCGCCGAGGAAGAGGCGTTGCCCCCTACGTCCCCGGCGCGCCCGCCGGGGCTTCCCACAGCTCGATGGCGTTGCCCTCGGGGTCGTGGATGCGCGCGAAGCGGCCGACGTCGGGGTGGTCCCAGTCGGCCCGCGTCTCGACCTCGATCCCCGCCGCCTTCAGCGAGGCGATCAGCTCGTCGATGCGGCTGACCCGGAAGTTGATCATGAACTGCCTGTCCGCCGCCCAGTAGTCGGTCTCGGCCCGGAACGGCGCGAACACCAGGGGCCCGCCCCGGGTCATCCAGCACCACTCCTGCGCGTCGCCCGTCCCCTCGGCCGCGCAGCCCGACGCCACCCCCAGGTGCTCGCGGTACCACGCGTTCAGCGCGTCCGGGTCCTTCGCCCGGAAGAACAGTCCCCCCATCGCCAGCACCGGCATCGCATGTCTCCCCTGTTTCGCCGAACCCTAGCAGTCGGTCAGCCGTGCGCCATGCTCCTTCCCTCCTCGGAGGGAAGGAGGGCCCCGCGCATCGGAGGCGTGGCGGCGCCGGAGATCCTGGCGCGGGAGGAAGAGTGGCATGCGCGAAGCGCACTCCTTCTGCCGTGCTGGCGGGCTTACGCCCGTTCCCTTTCTTCCTCCAGCGTGGGCCTGCGCCGCGACGCGGCTCCGGCACGCTGGGACCTCCTTCCCTCCCGGGAGGGAAGGATTAGGCGCTTTTCACCAACCGCTCACCTCCCGCTCATGCCGCTCACCGGAGCGGCGGGCATGCTGGCGGCCTCAACGGAGGAACGAGGACGATGACCGGACTGGCGCGGCTGCGGCGCGGGAGCCGCTGGACCCTTCTGATGTGGCTGGCGGGGGCGGGGCTGCTGCTGCTGCCGGCCGTAGCCATGCGGTTCACGGCGGAAGTGAGCTGGACCGCCTTCGACTTCGCCTTCGCCGGCGGCATGATCCTGGCGGCCTGCACGGCGGTGGAGCTGGCGGTGCGCGGCTCGTCCAGCCTGGCCTACCGCGCCGGCGTGGTCGTGGCGGTGGGTGTGGCCTTCGTGCTGGTCTGGGCGACCGGGGCGGTGGGGATCATCGGCGGCGAGGACAACCCGGCCAACGCCATGATCTTCGGCGTGCTGCTGGCCGCCGCGATCGGGGCGGCGGTCTCGGGCTTCCGCGCCGGCGGCATGGCCGCGGGCATGTTCGCCGCCGCCGCCATCCAGGCCGCCGTCGGCGCCGTCGCCCTGATCGGCCGGATGGGGGCCGAGGGCGCCGCCTGGCCGATGGACGTGATCGGCGCCACGGCGGTCTTCACCTGCGGCTGGCTGCTGGCCGGCGGCCTCTTCCGCCTCGCCCAGCGGGAGGTGCGGGGATGAGCGGAGGCATGAAGCACATCCTCTTCACTGACGGGGCGCCCGACGCCGGCCTTGGCGTCTTCCAGGCCACCGAGGACGAGTTCGGGGTCATCTTCACCGCCGGCCGCCGCCGGGAAGCCGCCGCCGCCTTCCTCGCCCGCAAGGGCGCGCGACCGGGCCGCTCCATCCTGCAGGCCATAGGCCTGCGCCCCGCCCCCCGCACCGACCCCCGCCGGGTCCACGGCGTGCTGGTGTTCGGGGGAGGGTGAGGGGCTAACCCTCTCCCCTCGGGAGAGGGCCGGCTCCACGTCCCGGAGGCGCAAGCCGCAGGTCCACGTGGAGGGTGAGGGATGCGGGCCTTCCGGACAGGTCGCATCCCCCATCCCCCGCGCAGACCTCCGCCGCTATCGCGCCTCCGGTGCGCGGGCTCCGCCTTCGCCCCAGGGCGAAGGAGGCTCCACCCGCCGCCGCGCCAGCACCAGGGCGCCGACCAGGCAGCCGCCGAACAGCAGGCCCTCGAGCCCGGCGGTCAGCGCCTGGGTGAGCGGGCCGAAGTCCGGCTCGCCGGCCAGCGCCCCCATGGCGTCCAGCCGCAGCCGCGCGCCGGGAAACTGCTTCGTCAGCAGGTCGAGGCTGCCGCCGAACAGCCGCCCGCCGGTCAGGGTCGCCGCCACCGCGCCGGCCGCCGCCAGCCCCCCGCCGAACAGCACCCCCCGCCGCAGCTTCAGCCTTCCTGGCGCCCGCGCCGCCAGCCAGGCGCCGGCGCCCACCCCGGCGCCCAGCAAGGCCCCTTCGTAGGCGCCGGTGATTCCCGCCGGCGCCTGGCCCACCAGCAGGTGGAAGGCGTCGAGCGCCGCCAGCTTGACCAGGCCCCCCACGGCCATGCCGCCGACCGCGCCGCCGAGGATGCTCCACGGCCGCTCGCGCCCGCCGGACAGCTCCGCCGCCGCGATCCCGAAGGCCACGCCCGCGCCGCCCAGCAGCGCCACTCCCATGGTGATCAGCGCCAGCACCAGCACCGCCGAGGCGGCGCCGGAGCCCGCGCCCAGCGCCTGGGCCGAGCCCGCGAACCCGTAGATCAGCCCGCCGATCAGCCCCGCCAGCGCCGCCCCCGCCACGCCGGCCCATCCCAGGGCCATGAGCCGGCCCCATGGGAACCC
>JAEZEZ010000126.1 GCA_023432855.1 Pseudomonadota bacterium
AGGCCGGGGTCGCCCCGGTGATGTCGTTCATCAGCTCGTCGAGCGTGTAGCCGACGGCCAGGCGGGCCGCGACCTTGGCGATGGGGAAGCCGGTGGCCTTGGACGCCAGCGCCGAGGAGCGCGACACCCGCGGGTTCATCTCGATCACCACCATGCGGCCGTCGCGCGGATTGACCGCGAACTGCACGTTGGAGCCGCCGGTCTCGACGCCGATCTCGCGCAGCACGTCGATCGAAGCGCGGCGCATGCGCTGGTATTCCTTGTCCGTCAGGGTCAGCGCCGGGGCCACGGTGATGGAGTCGCCGGTGTGGACGCCCATAGGGTCGATGTTCTCGATGGAGCAGACGATGATGCAGTTGTCCGCCTTGTCGCGGACGACCTCCATCTCGAATTCCTTCCAGCCGAGCACGCTCTCCTCGATCAGCACCTCGGTGGTGGGCGACAGGTCCAGCCCGCGCTCGACGATCTCGGCGAACTCCTCGACGTTGTAGGCGATGCCGCCGCCGGTGCCGGCCAGGGTGAAGGACGGCCGGATGATCGCCGGCAGGCCGACGAACTCCAGCGCCTCCTGCGCCGCCTCGAGCGTGTGGACCGCGCGCGAACGGGGCGATTCCAGGCCCAGCTTGTCCATGGCGTCGCGGAATTTCTGCCGGTCCTCGGCCTTGTCGATGACGTCGGCCCGGGCGCCGATCATCTCGACGCCGAACTTCTCAAGCGTGCCGTCCGCCTCCAGCGCCAGCGCCGTGTTCAGCGCCGTCTGCCCGCCCATGGTCGGCAGCAGGGCGTCGGGCCGCTCCTTCTCGATGATGCGCGCGACCATGGCCGGGGTGATCGGCTCCACGTAGGTGGCGTCGGCGATCTCCGGGTCGGTCATGATCGTGGCCGGGTTCGAGTTGACCAGGATGATCCGGTAACCCTCGGCCTTCAGCGCCTTGCAGGCCTGCACGCCGGAATAATCGAACTCGCAAGCCTGTCCGATGACGATCGGGCCTGCGCCGATGATCAGGATCGAGGAGATATCGGTCCGTTTGGGCATGACTACTCGCGCGCAGGGACCCGGCCGCGCCGCAAGGCGCCCCGGAGCCGATCGACATGTGGGTTAAGCGGATCGTCTAGGCGCAGATTCTGGCCGGCGCAAGGCGCATCCCTCTCCTTCAGGAGAGGACGGGGATGCGGAGCAGACCCGGGTGAGGCGCCGGCGGCTTCACAACCGCCTCACCCGCTCCGGCGCGCACGGCGCGCCGCTCGCGTCCTCTCCTGAAGAAAAGGCAGGCGTGCGGCGCTGCGCCTCACAGATAACTCAGCCACCAGTCCTTTCGCCGGCGCTTCACCGCGCCGAACCAGCGGGCCGGCAGGTAGAGGATGGCCACGACCAGCAGCCAGACCAGCCAGACCACCCACAGGTCGAAGCCCCAGCCCTGCAGCTTGGACGGATCGGCGATCCACTCGACGAAGTCGTTCGGGTCCCGGCCCATGGCCACGCCGGTCGCCATCGCCAGGCCGTGGGCGATGTAGATGTGCAGCACATAGACGAAGAGCGGCACGCGCCCGTAGGTCAGGAACAGCTCCGCGAGCGGCCCGCGCAGCCGCTCGAACAGGGCGAGCAGCAGGAAGCCGATCCCCAGGGTGATCAGCACGAATTGCAGCGACGGCGGGTATTTCTGCACGTCGAAGAAGCTCATGGCGGTGGAGACGCCGTCGGCGTGCTGGGTCCACGGGGTCGGGTTGCCGTAGGCGTTCAGCCCCCGCAGGATCAGGAACATGGCGATGAAGCCCGCGCCCAGGATCAGCAGGGTGCGCACGCGCTCGGCCGCCGGCTTCAGGAACAGTCCGCCCAGGCCGTAGCCCAGGCAGATCACGCCCAGCCACGGCAGGGCCGGATAGGCCACGAACAGGGCCCAGCCCTCGCCGCGCATCAGCCCCTGCTCGTGGATCAGGTTCCAGGCCGGCGCCGCGCCGCCAAGGTCCGGCGGATCGATCGGGTCGAGCAGGTTGTGCCCGGCCACGATCAGCACGCCGACCAGCAGCACCGCCCGCGGCCCGAGCCAGACCAGCGCCGAGAGCAGCACCATGCTGATCCCGATGGCCCAGATGACCTGCAGGAACGGCGCGCCGAAGCCGAAGCTCCAGCCGAAGTTGATCACCGTCAGTTCCAGCACGATCAGCCACAGCCCGCGGCTGAACAGGAACCAGGACAGGGACTTCGTGTCCCCGTCGCGCGCCCCCTTCAGGAAGGCGGAGACGCCGGCCAGGAACACGAAGCTCGGCGCGCACAGGTGGGTGATCCAGCGCGTCATGTAGAGCGCCGGGTTGGAGGTCTCGGGGTCGAGCGGATTGATGGTGAAGGCGCTCGCGTGGAAGAAGTCGCGCACGTGGTCGAGCACCATCAGGATGATGACCAGGCCGCGCAGGATGTCGATCGAACTGAGACGCCCGTCGATGCGGATCGGTCCGGCCGGCTCGGCGTCCGTAGCCAGGTGCGGCTGCGCCTGCGCGCTCATTTCGACCTCCCCCGAGGCTGTCGGCGAGCACTGTTATCCGATTGCCCGCCCCTGTAAAACGTCAGCCCTTCCAGAAGGGCGTCCAGGCCTCGCGCTGGCTCGGCCGGGCGAAGAAGTGCAGGCGCTCGCGGCTGAACTCGTCCGGCGCCGCGGAGGTGTCGTGGGACAGCGCCAACGCCAGGGCGGGGTCACGCCCCTCCCTCCAGGCCGGGAACGTCGCGGGCGAGGGAAGGTCGGGCATGATCGTATCGCGCTCGTCCATCGGATAGCTGTCGAACCACGGGAGCGAGGAGACGATCGCGGTGATCCCGGTCGACTCTCCGCGGAACATCTCCGAGTCGCCGTAGTGGTTCGGCGAGGAGCCCGTTGGTTCGCCGACGAACAGTGCCCACGTCTCCCGTTCCAGCCGCGTGGCGAGGTTCTGGGCGGCGGAGAAGGTGGCGGGACCGGTCATCACGTAGAGGCCGCCCGGCCGGTTGAAGCGCGAGCGGCCCAGCACCCGGCGCAGCGCCTCGCCGGTGAAATTGTTTCCTCCGCCGTTGCGGCGCAGATCGATGACGACCCGGCGCATGGCAGGCCGCTCCATGGCCGCGAACGCTTCACGAGTGAGCTGTTCAAAGGTGCGGCCCTCGACGTCGCCCATCTCGTCGATGGAGACATAGACGGCGCGCGACTGGGGCAGGGGATGAACGAAGTTGCCGGCCCCGTACTGCGCCCGCCAGGCTTCCCGCTCGGAGGTCCGGCGCTCGAGCTTCGTCCTCTGCCCGCCGTCGCGTCGGGGTCGCAGCGTCGCCGCGAGCGGGCGGCCGTCGTCGCCCGTGGCGTCGATCCTCAGCGGCGCCTCGGCGGTGGGCGTGACCTCCAGCCCCTGCAGCAGGGCGGCGTTGTTGAACAGGGTCCAGGCCCAGTTCAGGGCCCACGCCTCGCTGCCCGGCCACACCTCGATCAGCCGGCGCATCAGCTCGGCGTCCGAAACCCCGTTCACCGCCCGCACGCGGGCGCCGAGCAGCGGGAGGGCCTCGTCCCGCGCCTCCGTGACGAAGAAGCCGTCGTGGAAGGCCTTCACCCTGAGCGGCAGGTCGTGGCCGAACGGCCCCTGCGCGAACGCAGGCGGCGTGGCGCCGGTGAACTCGAAGGGCAGGACGGTGGTGTGGCCGTCGCGGAACCAGCTGAGCGCGCGCCACAACCCGACGAAGAAGGCGCCGTCGGTCAGCCGCTCGGCGTCGGCCTCCAGCGCCGTCCAGGTCTCGCGCCACTTCGCATCGGCCGCCGCTTCCCGGCCGCGCGGGTGGGTCGTCTCCGCGAAGGATCGCAGGGCGGCGACATCGCCGCGCCTCCCGGACGGGACGGAGGATCGTCGCTCCACCGGCCTCTCCTGTCGTGCATGCGCAGCCGGGGCGCCCTGCGCCGCCCCCGCCACAGCCAGCCCCGCAAGGGCGCGTCGCGTCCACATGCCCAGACCTTGGCGGCCGGGGCGGCCCGGGGGCGAGTTAATTCGCGGAAAGTGATTATCGTTCAGCGGCCAGCGACTGCGGAGGCGCGACGAACGACCGGGAAGATCAGGCTGCGTCCGCCGGCCGGCGCATGATCCACTGGGGCAGGGAGCGCTCGACGAAGGTGTCGGGATCGATCTCGAAGCCGAAGCGCCGATAGAAGCGGATGGCGCGCTCGTTGAAGCGGATGACGTTCAGCCACATGGGGCGGTCGGTCCCCAGCCAGGCCATGCCGCGGTCCATCAGCGCCTTCGAAACCGGCGTGCCATGGAAGTCGGGGTGCACCATCAGCCAGTCCAGCTCGTGGCTGTCGGGCGCGTGGCGGGTGGCGATGACGAAGCCGGCCAGCCGCTCGCCTGCGAAGGCGGCGGCGAAGTGCTGGTGGCCGGCGGCCGCCGCGTCCCGCGCGATCGGGCCGCTGATGTCGACGATGCGCTGGTTGTCGGCCAGCTGCTCGGGCGTCATGCCCTCACGATAGAAGGTCGCGCCGATGGCCGCGCGGGTCAGGTCGCGGACCCCGTCCTCGCTCGTGCGCGCAAAGGCCTCGGCGTCGGCCAGAAACTCGAACCCGTCAGGGGCCATCGCGCGTCAGCGCGCCTGGTCGAGCAGTTGCTCGGGCGTCTCCACCACGAGCAGGGTGCGTTCGGCCCACATGTTGTCGATGTGGACGGCGGTGAGGGCCGTTTGCCGGCCCTTCGCCGGCTGGACCGACAGGCGCCGCACGTGCGCCAGGTTGATCCAGTGCACCATTCCGTCAGCCTCGGTGGCGCGGGCGAAACGCGGTTGGTCCTTCACGACTTCGCCTTCTCCATCAGCCCGGCGAAGCGCTCGAACAGGTAGAGGCTGTCCGTCGGCCCGGGCGAGGCCTCGGGGTGATGCTGGACGCTGAACACCGGCTTGTCGGCGACCTCGAGGCCGCAGTTGGTGCCGTCGAACAGGGAGACGTGGGTCTCCTTCACAGGCTCGGGCAGGCTGTCGCGGTCGACGGTGAAGCCGTGGTTCATGGATACGATCTCGACCTTGCCGGTGGTCAGGTCCTTCACCGGGTGGTTCGCGCCGTGATGGCCCTGGTCCATCTTCACGGTCCTGGCGCCCAGCGCCCGGGCCAGCATCTGATGGCCCAGGCAGATGCCGAACACGGGCTTGCCGCTGTCGACCAGCTTCTGGATCTCGGGGACGGCGTATTCGCCGGTGGCGGCGGGGTCGCCCGGCCCGTTGGACAGCAGCACGCCGTCGGGATTGCGCGCCAGGATCTCCTCGGCGGTGGTCGAGGCGGGCACCACGGTGGCGCGGGCGCCCACGCTGGTCAGGGCGCGCAGGATGTTTCGCTTCACCCCGTAGTCGACGACCACCACCTCGTACTTCGGCTGGCCGGCCTTCTCGTAGCCTTCCGGCCAGGTCCACAGGCCCTCGTCATAGACGAAGGGCTGCAGGCACGACGCGTCCCTGGCCAGGTCGAGGCCCACGAGGCCCGACCATTCCTTCGCCTGGCGCACCAGGGCGTCGAGGTCGAACTCGCCGTCCGGGCTGTGGGCGACGACGCCGTGGGGCATGCCCTGCTCGCGGATGCGGCGGGTCAGGGATCGGGTGTCGACCCCGGCCAGCCCGACCACGCCGCGGGTCTTCATCCACTGGTCGAGGCTCTGTTCGGCGCGCCAGTTGGCCGGCGGCGTCGGGACGTCGCGGAAGATGGCGCCGCGGGCGGAGGTCTCGGCCCCCTGGCCCATCTGCTCCACGTCCTCCAGGTTCACGCCGACGTTGCCGACATGGGGGAAGGTGAAGGCGATGATCTGGCCCATGTAGGACGGGTCGGTCAGGATCTCCTGGTAGCCCGTCATGGCCGTGTTGAAGCAGACCTCGCCCAGCGCCTGGCCGGCCGCCCCGCAACCGATCCCCTGCAGGATGGTCCCGTCGGCCAGAGCGAGCACGCCGGTGGCGCCGGACATCAGTTTCGTCGTCATGCGGCGCTCTCCTGCGGGGTGGCGATGATATGGAAACGGCGGCCGGGGCCCGAGGCTCCGCCCGCCGGGCAAACGGCTGGGTAGGTAGTGCCGCAGGGGAGTCGGGTCAATGCGGTTCCGGGGCCGCACCCGCTGTCGTATGAAACTTCCATGAGCTCCCACGTCGACCCCACACGCGACGCCTTCGCCGCCTTTCGCGCGCTTCCCAGCCCCGGCTCCATCCAGATGCTGAATCTGGTGCGGTTCCGCGAACGCGCGGCCTATCCGGAAGACCATCCGCAGGCGGCCGAAGGTCTGACCGGCGCCCAGGCCTACCGCCGCTACGGCCGGGCCGCCGCCCCGGTGCTGGCGCGCGTCGGCGGCCGGCAGCTATGGCTGGCGAAGCCGGAGATGACGCTGATCGGGCCGCAGGACGAACGATGGGACATCGCTTTCGTGGCCGAGTACCCCAGCGTCGACGCCTTCGCCGCCATGATCCACGATCCGGAATACCGCCAGGCGGTCATCCACCGCCAGGCCGCCGTCGAGGACTCGCGCCTCATCCGGATGCAGCCGAGCTCCAGCGGAGA
Organism: Pseudomonadota bacterium; assembly: GCA_023432855.1. Taxonomy (GTDB): domain Bacteria; phylum Pseudomonadota; class Alphaproteobacteria; order Caulobacterales; family Caulobacteraceae; genus JAEZEZ01. Next base: position 6,525 of record JAEZEZ010000126.1, read on the forward strand.
AGGATTCGGAGAGGCCTGATGCTCGCCCTGCGCCCCAACTGTGAATGCTGCGACCGCGACCTGCCGCCGGACGCGCCCGCCATGATCTGCACCTTCGAGTGCACCTTCTGCCCCCAATGCGCTGAAGGGACGTTCGCCGGGACCTGCCCGAACTGCGGTGGCGACCTCCAACGCCGCCCGGTCAGGCCGGCGTCCCTGCTGGCGAAATACCCCCCGTCCACGGAGCGGGTCACCAAGGCCCACCCAGGCTGCGCCGGCGGAACCTTCGCCTGACCGACAGTCGTCCACGGAAAGCACCGAAAGCACGGAAAAGTGCGAACGCTCCGCCCAGCGGAGCGAACAAAAGAATAGAACCACGAACCACACGAACCACACGAACAGGTCGCGTCGCCAGCGGCGCTCCTGATCTCGTGTGGAGTCAGGGAAGGACGCGCTCTGCGCGTCGACCGTTCCTCACCGAAGGCGCGCCACGGCGGCCCCAGCTGCAACCCGTTCGTGTGGTTCGTGTGGTTCGTGGTTCAAAAAATGACGGCCGCACGCCGCACGGTGCGCGCTTCCGTGCTTTCCGTGGCCCCTTCTATTCCCGTCGCTCAGGCCTTCGCCGTGACGATCCAGGTCGATGACGGGATGAATACGCCGCCATCGCGGGCGTAGGGCTTCAGGGCGGCGCGGACGCGGTCCTCGGCCTCGGCGACGAGGTCGCGTTCGGCGCCCGCCTCGCGCAGGGCCGCGCCCAGGGGGCCGACGCGGGTCATCAGCCGCGCCGTCTCGTCCAGCGGGTTGCCGCCGATGTCAGCGTCGAAGGCTTCCAGCCGCACGTCGCGCCAGCCGCCGGCGTCCAGCACGTCGCGCACCCGCGCCTCCTCGGCGAAGGCGAAGGGGCCGGGCCAGCCGGGCGCAGGCCGCGGCGGCGCCTCCACCAGATCCTGCGCCGCCTGCATCGGCAGCGACATCCACGGATTGTCCTCGGCGCGGCGCCAGCAAGCGAAGGCCATGCGGCCGCCGTCCCGGACCGCGCGGCGCAGGTTGGCGAACGCGGCGCCCGGGTCTTCGAAGAACATGACGCCGAAGCGCGAATAGACGGCGTCGAAACTGGACGGCCGGAAGGCATGGGTCTGGGCGTCGCCGCTGATCCAGGTGATGCGCGCGGCGCCCGGCTTCACGGGCCGCTCGCGCGCGGCGCCCAGCAGGGTGTCGGAGATGTCGACGCCGGTGACGGCCCCCTTGGCCCCGACGATGCGGGCCAGGTCCATGGTGGTGGCGCCTGCGCCGCAGCCCACGTCCAGCACCCGCTCGCCGGGCTGAAGGCGCAACGGCTCCACCGCGCGCCAGCCGATGCGGCCGAGCTGCCTGTCCAGCTGGTCCTGGAACTTCACCCAGGTCGGCCCGGCGGCGTTGTTCCAGGCGTCGTACTGATCGGCGTTGGGCAGGGGGCTCATGGCGGCGTGCTTTACGCCCCGCCGGGGGAGGGGGAAAGGGTTGTGGGGAAAACCCTAAAAGCCGTCATCCCGGAATTCGCGCCGCGAATGTCCGGGACCCAGCAATCGAAACGCTGGTCGCCGGCGAGCTACGCCGCGTCGAGGTCTTCGCTGCTGGGTCCCGGACAAGCCGTCGGGCTGCGCCCGCCGCCTTTCTGGGATGACGGCGAAGATGGAGTGATCGGGGGGACCCGCACGCGCCCCTACGGCAACCGCGGCAATCGCCCGCCGGACCGCAGCTCGGCCGCACGCTCGACGGCGACGGGGGCGGCATGCAGCCAGTAGTCGTAGTCCTCGTCGCGCAGGGCGTTGCGGCGTTCGATGGCGCGCATCCGACGCGCGGCGGCGTTGGCCAGCAGGCGGGCGTGCAGGGCGCGGGGGCAATCTTCCGGAATGGCCGGCGACCCCGGCGTGGCCACGCGGTCGGGCCCGATGGGCTCAACGGCGGGGCGAACAATGGTCATGAACATGGTCGTAGTACGTCTCTCCGGTTCCGCGCCTTCGGGCGCCTCCCCTCTGGAAATCCGGCCGGCTTCTCGGCCGCTACGGCATGGTTAATCCACAGCCGCTGTGGATAGTTCCCCCGTGAGGCGAAAAAAGGACCAACGAATCCAGTCTGTTATAGCCGCGAGGTCGCCCGAAATCTTAACAAGAGGTTAACCGCGACGCTTCGCCGGCCGAAATTTCCCAATCATTTCCGTGGTCGTGGAAACGGCGAAGCTGTTAACCGATGGGGCGGCGGCCGACGGGAAGGAAAGCTGGCCTCAGCCCGGCAGGGCCACGGCCTGCGGCTGCCAGTGAGGCTGGCTGGGCATGACGCCCTTGCCCATGACTTCCAGCCGCTGGGGCCTGAAGCGGATAAGGGCCAGGTCGTCGGGGTAGGCGGGCCACTGGGACCGGTATTCGGGAGGCGGGCCGTGGGCGGCGATGGACTCCGCATCCGTGTGCACCGACGCCAGGCCTGTGAAGCTCGCGTAGAAGCTGCCCTTCGCGCCGTTCTGCACATCATCGAAGCCGAAGTGGAGCGCCGCCCTCGGATTGGCCGCGATGTGCCGGGTCTTGCGGCTTCCCCGCCGCGTGGAGATCCACAGGCTCCAGTCGTCGGTCGGATCGTTGACCCCGACCGGACGGGCCCGCGGCATTCCATCCGCGTCGATGGTGATGAGGACCCCGACCCAGTCCTCGGTCATCATTTCACGGGCGGCTGCGATGATCGTCGCCGCATCGTCGACCCGGTAGAGGTCAGGCGCGACCGCCGCGACCGCGCCGGTCGCCGCCCCCGCGGAGAGGACGCCGGCCAGCCCGGCCGCCGGCGCCCCGACGATCAGATCCCGACGCTTCAGGCCCATCGATCTTCCCCCTCGTCCGACCGCCAGCGTGCTTCACGCCCGGGGCATGTGCAATGGGCGGCGAGCCCCCCTCGCGTGCGCACCCGCCCCCCGCTACACAGGGCCATGCGTTTCGACGAGCGGTTCCTGGAGGAGATCAAGTCGCGCGTCCGGCTGTCGGACGTGATCGGCAAGACCGTGAAGCTGAAGCGCCAGGGCCGCGAGTATGCGGGCCTGTCTCCCTTCACCAAGGAGAAGACGCCCTCCTTCTTCGTCAACGACGACAAGGGCTTCTGGCACGACTTCTCCTCGGGCAAGCACGGCGACCTGATCGCCTTCCTGCAGGAGGTGGAACGCCTCAGCTTCCCCGAGGCGGTGGAGAGGCTGGCCAACGAGGCCGGCGTGCCGATGCCGACGCCCGACCCCCAGTCTGCCGAGCGCGAGAAGCAGCGCCAGTCGCTGCAGGACTGGCTGGAGCTGGCGGCGAAATGGTTCGAAGCCAACCTGCGCCGGGCGCCCGGCAAGGAGGCGCGCGCCTACCTGGAGCGGCGCGGCCTGCCGGGGGATCAGTGGGAGCGCTTCCGCATCGGCTACGCGCCGGCCTCCCGCACGGGGCTGAAGGACGCGCTGGTCCAGCGCGGCGCCCGCCCCGCCGACCTCGTCGAGGCCGGGCTGCTGATCGCGCCCGAGGGCGGCGGCCAGCCCTACGACCGTTTCCGCGACCGCATCATCTTCCCGATCACCGACAACCGCGGCCGGGTGGTCAGCTTCGGCGGCCGGGCCATGAACCCGGACGACAAGGCCAAGTACCTGAACGGGCCTGAGACCTCGCTCTTCCACAAGGGGCGGCTGGTCTACGGCCTGGGCGAGGCGCGCCGGCTGCGCAGCGCCTCGGCCCAGGAGGCGCCCCTGGTGGTGGTCGAGGGCTACATGGACGTGGTCGCCTGCCAGCGGGCCAACATCGCCGCCGTCGCGCCCATGGGCACGGCCCTGACCGAGGAGCAGATGGAGCTGCTGTGGCGCATCGATCCGGAGCCGGTGCTCTGTTTCGACGGCGACGCCGCGGGCCTGCGCGCGGCCTACCGGGCGGTCGAGCGGGCCCTTCCGCAGCTGAAGCCCGGCCGCTCGTTCCGCTTCGTGCTGCTGTCCGGCGGGCAGGATCCGGACGACCTGCTGCGTGAAAAGGGCGCGTTGGCGCTGCGCGACGCCCTGTCGCAGACGCGGCCGTTCGGCCACATCCTGTTCCAGAAGGAACGCGACGCCGAACCGCTCGACACCCCCGAACGCCGGGCCGGTTTCAAGCAGCGCCTGCGCCAGGCCGCCAACGCCGTGCAGGACCAGGACCTGGCCGCCGAATTCCGCCGCGACCTGCTGGCCGGCTACGACCAGATGTTCCCCCGCAACAGCCCGATGGATCGCGAGAAAGCCCCGTGGCGCAAGGGCGGGCTGGTGGGCGCGGGCGCGCCGTCGGCCGAGGGCAGGGCGGCCGCCGCCAGTCTCTCGCGCTCGCTCGAACCGGTGGCCGCGGCGGTGGCCCAGGGCGTCCTCGACGACCCCGCCCGGCTGGACGATCATCTGGAGGCGCTGCAGTCCCACGGCTTCGGCGATGCGGCGCTCGATCCGCTCGCCCGCGAGATCGTTCGGCTGCGTCTGGAGGCGGACAGCCTTGACTCCGAGACCCTCAAACGCCATCTGGCGCACGCTGGACTCGGCGCGTCCCTACGCGAGATCGAACGAGCCGCCCTGAAATCGGGCGCGCCATTCCTCTCCACGGACATGATGCTCGCCGACGCTCGGGTCAGCTGGTCGCAGGCGTTCGAGGTTCTGACGCGGTTGGCGGCGCTCGAGGAGGCCCTGGATTCCGCCAAGTCGGAAGCCGGGACGGTGTTCGACGCCGAAGCCTTCAAGCGCCTGAAAGCCGAGCGGGACTCATTGAGGCGCGCGATCAAGATGGGAACGATTTGGGCGCCCGCCGTGTCGTAGAGGCGACGCGGCGCGCGTCTTGCATTGCGACGTGGTTAACACCGCATCGCCGGAGAGACGAATGACCAATCAGTCGGACACGCAAGAGGCCGAAACCCAGAGCGACGGCCCCCTGCTGGACCTGACCGACGCCGGGGTCAAGAAGTTCATCAAGCAGGCCAAGACCCGCGGCTACGTCACCATGGACGAGCTGAACAAGGTCCTGCCCTCGGAAGAATTCACCTCGGAGCAGATCGAGGACACCCTGGCCATGCTGGCCGAGATGGGCGTCAACGTGGTCGAGGCCGACGAGGACGCCCCCGAGGGCGGCGAGGTGGCCGTGCGGGAAGAGACCGCCGTCGCCACCGAGGCCCAGTCCAAGCCCGCCTACGACCGCACCGACGACCCCGTGCGCATGTACCTGCGCGAGATGGGCTCGGTCGAACTGCTCAGCCGCGAGGGCGAGATCGCCATCGCCAAGCGCATCGAGGCCGGCCGCGACACCATGATCCGGGGCCTCTGTGAGAGCGCCCTGACCTTCGAGGCCATCATGGTCTGGCGCGAGGAGCTCGGCGCCGGTCGCATCCTGCTGCGCGAGGTCATCGACCTGGAAGGCACCTACCAGGCCCTGAACGGACTGGTCCCGGGCGAGCCCAACCCCAACGCCGCCGAGGGCGAAGGCGAGGACGAGGACGAGACCGCCGAGGCGGGCCCGGCCCAGGCCCGGCCGGCCGGCGACGGCGAGGCCAAGCCCGCCGCCGACGGCGAAGCCAAGGCCGAGGGCGAGGAAGAGGACGACGACGACTTCGACGACGGCGCCGGCCCCTCGGTCAGCGCCATGGAGGCCGAGCTGCGCGAAGGCGTCATGGCCATCCTCGACGCCATCGCCGCCGAGTTCGAACCCTTCCGCAAGCTGCAGGACAAGCTGCTCAAGGCCCGGCTGGAGGGCAAGGACCTCTCGGCCAAGGACCGGGCCAGCTACGAAGAGGCCGCCGGCTCCATCACCGCCAAGCTGAAGACGCTGAAGCTGAACAACGCCCGCATCGAGGCGCTGGTCGACCAGCTCTACGCCATCAACCGCAAGCTGATGGGCCTGGAAGGCCGCCTGCTGCGCCTGGCCGACAGCTACGGCATCTCGCGTCCCGAGTTCCTCAAGGCCTACTTCGGCGCCGAGCTCGACCCCAACTGGACCACCAAGGTCAAGGACATGGGCGTGCGCTGGACCAAGTTCGCCGAGAAGGAGGACGACGGCATCGCCAACATCCGCTCCGACGTCGCCGCCCTGGCGATGGAGACGGGCGTGCCGATCGACGACTACCGCCGCATCGTCCAGACCGTGCAGAAGGGCGAGCGAGAGGCGCGTCAGGCCAAGAAGGAGATGGTCGAGGCCAACCTGCGCCTCGTGATCTCCATCGCCAAGAAGTACACCAACCGCGGCCTGCAGTTCCTGGACCTGATCCAGGAGGGCAACATCGGCCTGATGAAGGCGGTCGACAAGTTCGAGTACCGCCGCGGCTACAAGTTCTCGACCTACGCCACCTGGTGGATC
>JAEZEZ010000022.1 GCA_023432855.1 Pseudomonadota bacterium
CCGCTGGAGGAGGGCGCCCTGGTGCAGCCGACGCCCGAGGGGACCGCGGCCGCCGCCGATCCGGCCCAGGCCACGACCGAGGCCGCCGCCGCCGCCGAGGCCGCGTCGCCGACGACGGAGGCCGGACAATGATCCTCACCGTCCGCAAGCTGGCGCTGGCCCACTTCTGGATCGCCTTCGTCACCTTCACCGTCGCCTGCGTGCTGGGCGTCTGGCAGATGTGGGCGCGCAGCCCCATCGCGCCGCCCTTCCTCAGCGCCGAGAACTACTTCACCTCCGTGACCCTGCACGGGGTCTCGATGGCCTATGTGCTGACCACCTTCTTCATCATGGGCTTCGGCTACGTGGTGGCGGAGACGGCGCTGAAGCGGGCCCTGCCCGGCAAGGCCTGGGCCTGGGCGGGCTTCTGGATGGGCATCGTCGGGACCCTGATGGCCGCCCTGTCGATCGCCACGGGCCGGGCGACGGTGCTCTACACCTTCTATCCGCCGCTGACCGCCACGCCCTGGTTCTACATCGGCCTGGTGCTGGTGGTGGCCGGCTCGTGGATCTGGTGCGCGCTGATGATCTGGGCCATGGCCGCCTGGAAGCGCGAGAACCCCGGCAAACCCGTGCCGCTGGCCATGTTCGGCACCGTGGCCAACGCCATCCTGTGGCTGTGGACCACGGTCGGGGTGGCGGCCGAGCTGGTGTTCCAGGTCATCCCGGCCGCCTTCGGCTGGGTGCAGACCGTCGACGTGGGCCTGAGCCGCACCCTGTTCAGCTGGACCCTGCACGCCATCGTCTACTTCTGGCTGATCCCGGCGTACATCGCCTTCTACACCATGGCCCCGCGCGAGGCGGGCGGGCGGCTCTACAGCGACATGATGGGGCGGCTGACCTTCGTCCTGTTCCTGGTCTACAGCCTGCCCGTGGGCATGCACCACCTGTTCATGGACCCCGAGCACTCCACCGGCTTCAAGTTCGTGCAGGCGTCGCTGACGGTGCTGGTCTCGGTGCCGACCCTGCTGACCATCTTCACCATCCCGGCCTCGTTCGAGATCGGCGGGCGCATGCGCGGCGGCAAGGGACTGTTCGGCTGGATCGGCGCCCTGCCGTGGGGCCGGCCCATGGTGCTGGCCACCGGCATGGCCTTCTTCATGCTGTGGTTCGGCGGCGGCGGCGGGCTCATCAACATGAGCTACGGAATGAACGCCATGATCCACAACACCTCGTGGGTGACGGCGCACTTCCACCTGATCTTCGGCGGTACGGCGGTGATCCTCTACTTCGCCATCGCCTACGCCGTCTGGCCGGCCCTGACCGGCGTGGGGCCGCGGTCGGTCGGGCTGCAGCGGATGCAGCTGTGGCTGTGGTTCGTGGGCATGATGGTGATGACCCTGCCGTGGCACTACCTCGGCCTGCAGGGCCAGTGGCGGCGCGTGGCCACCTTCGACTACTCCGACCCGGTGATCGCCGAATGGGGGCCGTGGGTGCTGGTGTCGCTGGCCGGCGGGGCCATGCTGCTGGCCAGCGCCCTGCTGTTCATCTTCAACCTGCTGCCCTCCCACCGGCTTAATGTGGCCCGGCGGCTGCCGGCCGAGCCGATCCGCTATGCGAAGGCGGTGCACGAGCCGCACCGCGTGCCCTCGGTGCTGAACGGCTTCGCCTTCTGGAACGTCATCGTGCTGGTGCTGATGCTGCTGGCCTACGGCTATCCCATCGCCCAGTTCTTCCTCAGGGACGCGCCGCAGGCGGTGGTGCACCACGTCGGTGGAGGCCGCTGACATGACCCACACGCCCGACGATCCCCATCACGATCAACGCCCCGACGAGGCGGCCGAGCGCCGGACCGAAAGCCGCTGGCGCGTCGCCGCCGCCGCCGTCGTCGCCCTGACCATGAGCGTCTTCGCCTTCGTCGGCTTCGTGCTGCTGCCCATGGCCCAGGGCGGGCAGGTGGGGCTGGACGCCTGGACGGCGATCTGCCGCGCCATCGGCATCGACGCCGGCGTGCCTTCCATGCAGCAGCCGGTCAGCCGCGAGCAGGCCCAGCCGGTTTCCCAGGTGGCCTGGGACGGCGGCGTGCTGGGCCGGCTGGCGGCGGGGCGGCGCTCGGGCGGCGAGCAGCTGGCCATCGAGGTGTGCAGCGCCTGCCACGGCGAGACCGGCGTCTCGCCCAGCCCCGACTTCCCGAACCTGGCCGGCCAGTCGGCGGCGGCCATCTACAAGCAGCTGCACGACTACAAGACCGGGGCCCGCTACCACGAGCAGATGTCGCCGGTGGCCGAGCCGCTGACCAACCAGCAGCTGGCCGACATCGCCGCCTACTACGCCGGGTCGAACCAGGCCCTGTCGCTGGGCAGCCGAAGGCTGCTGGGCGACGAGGCGATCGAGCGGCTGGTGGAGATCGGCGACCCGGCCCGCGGCATCCCGTCGTGCAACTCCTGCCACGGCTCGGGCGTCGGCGGGCCGATCGAGACCCCGACCCTGGTCGGCCAGCACCAGGCCTACCTCAAGCTCCAGCTCGACCACTACGCCACGGGCCAGCGCCGCAACGACGTCTACGCCCGCATGCGCACCATCGCCCAGCGCCTCACCGAGGAAGAACGCGCGGCGCTGGCGGCGTATTACCAGGGGACGCGGTAGGGGGGATTCCTTCTCGTCTTCGAGACCCGAAGGGCGGCGCGCAGCGCCATCGACGGACCGGCGTACCGGAGCGCCCGCAGGCGCGAAGGTCCACGCCGGAGGTTGAGCAGGTCGGCGCGACGTCGGCCGGCCTCGCGTTTCCTGCTCACTCTCCCGCGCAAGGACGTCCGCGGCTTCGCCGCTCCCGTGCGCGGGGCCCTCTCTCTCGATAACGAGAGAGAAGCGTCAGGCCCTCACCCCGGATACACCACGCCACGATCTGTCACCTGCGCGCCCGGGGTCATCGTGGCGGGGCGGATGTTGTCGGCGGCGAGGATGTGCAGGACGGGCTCGCCGCGGGCGAGCAGGTAGTCGGCGATGATGCGGCGGTGGCAGCGCCACCAGACGGCCTCGGCGCACATGAGGGCGCAGCGGCGCTCCTGGCCCAGGGTCTCGAGCTCCGCCATGCCCTCGGCGAAGGCGGGGGTCAGGGCGTAGTCGGCGTAGTTGCGGAAGCTTTTGTTGCGCCAGCCCTCGTTCGGCGACGGGCCCTCCAGCGCCCGCTGCCGCCCGCGCAGGCCGCCGAGCGCGGGGATGTGGCGATAGCCGATCTGCCAGGGGGCCAGCGCCTCGGCCATGACGTCGGTGTTGAACTGGGGGTTGGTGCGCGAACGCGGCATGGAGCGCACGTCCACCACCATGTCCGCCCCCGCCGCCTGCAGCAGCCCGGCGAATTCGTCCATCGGCCGGGTGGAATGGCCGATGGTGAACCAGCGGGGCGGGGGGACGTCTTTGGCCAAGGGTCGGCTATTCCGTGGTGGCGGCTTGGAGAGATAGCCCGTCATCCCCGGACTTGTTCCGGGGATCTATCCGTCCGCCGCAGAACGGGTTGGCGCCCATCCGCGACCGCGCCGCCTCGCCGGACCGCGCTCAGCCTGGCCCGACCATGGATCCCCGGGACAATCCCGGGGATGACGGAATGATTGGAGCTGGCCTTACGGTGAGCCACCCTACCCAACGGGTAGGGAGTGAGTGCGTGCAATTCCTTCCCCGTTGGGGAAGGTGGCTCGCGGGCCGCAGGCGCGCGAGACGGTAGGGGTCCGGCGGAGCCGGGTCGGGGCGCCGCGTCCACCCTCGTCGAACCGACCGCGCATCCGCGCGGCCCGACCCGTCCC
>JAEZEZ010000049.1 GCA_023432855.1 Pseudomonadota bacterium
GGCCTTCCTCGTCGGTCTCGGCGGCGCCCTCGCGGCGCGGCGCGGGTTCGCCGTCGTCCTCGTCGTCCTGCAGGTCGATATCGTCCTCGACCTCTTACTAGAACAGCTCGGCGAGGTCGTCGATCTCGTTGGCCGGCGCCGTGTAGCGGACCCGCGCGCTCTCGGCCTCGGCCGGCGTGTGGTCGCGGGCCGCCGTCCGCTCGATGGCGTGTTCGGCGTGGGCGAGGCTGTCGTCGGTCTGGACGGTGACGAACAGGCCGTTCACCTCCAGCAGCCGCGCCAGGAAGGCGCGCTTCTCGTTGAGGATGTAGAGGGCCACGGCGGTTGGCGCGCGCAGGGTCACCGCGCCGGCGCCGCCGCGAACCGATTCCATCTCCACCGCGCGCAGGGCCTGCAGGGCGCTGGACTCCGTGGAGCGGACGCGGCCGGCCCCCTGGCAGTGTTCACAGACGTGCGTGGTGCCTTCCAGCACGCCGGTGCGGCGGCGCTGGCGCGACAGCTCCATGAGGCCGAAGGACGAGATCTTGCCCATCTGGATGCGTGCGCGGTCGTCGGCGAGGGCGTCCTTCAGGCGCTTCTCGACGGCGCGGTTGTTCTTCGACTCCTCCATGTCGATGAAGTCGATGACGATCAGACCGGCCAGGTCCCGAAGGCGCAGCTGGCGGGCGGCCTCGTCGGCGGCCTCCAGGTTGGTCTTCAGCGCGGTGGCCTCGATGTTCCGCTCCTTGGTGGAGCGGCCCGAGTTCACGTCGACCGCGACCAGGGCCTCGGTCTGGTTGATCACCAGGTAGCCGCCGGACTTCAGCGGCACGACGGGGGAGTGGATCTGGGAGAGCGCGTCCTCGACCCGGTACTTCACGAACAGCGGCGTCGGCTCGCGGTAGAGCTGAACCTTCTTGGCGTGCGCCGGCATGATCATGCGCATGAAGTCGCGCGCCTCGCGCCAGCCTTCCTCGCCGTCGACCAGGATCGCCTCGATGTCCTTGTCGTACATGTCGCGCACGGCGCGTTTGACGAGGTCTTCCTCCTCGTAGATCAGCGACGGCGCGATCGACTGCAGGGTGGTCTCGCGGATGCTCTCCCACAGCCGCAGCAGGTATTCGTAGTCGCGCTTGATCTCCTGCTTGGTGCGCTTGGCGCCGGCCGTGCGGATGATCACGCCCATGCCCGGAGGCACTTCCAGCGACTGGGCGATGGCCTTCAGGCGCTTGCGGTCGGTGGCCTGGGTGATCTTGCGGCTGATGCCGCCGCCGCGGGCGGTGTTGGGCATCAGCACGCAGTAGCGGCCGGCCAGCGACAGGTAGGTCGTCAGCGCCGCGCCCTTGGTGCCGCGCTCTTCCTTGACCACCTGCACCAGCAGGATCTGCCGGCGCTTGATGACTTCCTGGATCTTGTAGCGCCGCATCAGGCGACGGCGCAGCTTGGCCTCTTCGGCGGGAACCTCGTCCTCATCCGCTTCCTCGGCGGCGCGGATGTCCTCCTCGTCGTCCGGCTCGGCCATGATGGCTTCGCGGTCGGCGACCGGGACCTGGTAGTAGTCCGGATGGATCTCGTCGAAGGCGAGGAAGCCGTGACGATTGCCGCCATACTCGATGAAGGCGGCCTGCAGGCTGGGTTCTACGCGGGTGACCCGCGCCAGGTAGATGTTGCCGCGAAGCTGTTTCTTGGCGCGGCTTTCGAAGTCGAATTCCTCAACCCGGTGGCCGTCCACCACGGCGACGCGGGTTTCTTCCGCGTGCGCCGCATCTATCAGCATGTGTTTGGACATTAAACGTATCTCCGAGGCGCGCAGCGGCCATGCGGGCCGGTCGCCAGTCGTGTTTCGCAAGTTGGTGAGAGGCGCGCGCGCACTTCGTCCCGCCGCGAGGCGCGGCGTAGCCGGCCAGGTGCCGGAATTGGACGGGGGCGGCGCTGCCCATGAGGTTCTCTGGTCCCTAGACGCCGCAGGACGCCCGATGGAGGAGGGGGCGCCGGGGATCGGCGCTGGTCGCGGGCGGGCGGGCGTTTGGAAGCCTCAGCCGTTCACGCGCCGCGAACATGCGCCGCCGCACGCCGGATTGCAAGGGACCGGCGGCGGCGTCAGCGGTCGAGGCAGTCCTGCAGGAGGCTGGCGAGGCGACTGCGCAATTCGGCGCGTTCATTTCCCTGGAGCAGATTCTCGTCGCTCAGGACCCGGCTGACGGCAAAGCCGAGGATAATGCTCAAGATGAGGCGAGCCCTCACCGCGGCGTCCGGTGTGCCGATCCAGCTGACGAAGGGGTCGCCGAATCGCTCCCGGTGGGACCGGTGGATGATCTCCAACGCCCGGGGCGAGCCCGCCGAACGCAGCATGATCAACAGATTGTCCAGCTTTCGGCCGTCCTGGGGCTCGTCGAACAACAGGCGGGCCACGTTCTCGCCGAACGATTCATGTCCCGCCGCCATGATGGCCGCAGGGCCTGAGGTGCAGGCCAGCACCTCGGCGAACAACTCGTCCTTGGAGCCGAAATAGCGGTTCACCAGCGCCGCATCGACGCCGACGGCGGCGGCGATGTCGCGCAGGCTGGCCCCGTCATAACCGTTATGCGCGAAACGGCCGACGGCGGCGTCGAGGATGGCCGATCGGGTGGCTTCGGCGTTGCGGGGACGTGGGTCGGCAGGGCTCATGCCAAGCTCCTAGCATATCTTGTCAACGCGTGTTGACATTTCGCCGGAACGGACGAAATAAGTCGCCGACTGATGACATGGCCCGATTCAACGGGCCGACCTGCACCCGGGAAAATCGATGCGCCTCCGCCTTCTCCCGTCGCTGCTGCTCGCAGCGGCCCTTTCGGTGACCGCCTGCAGCAAGGCCGAGCCGCCCGCTCCGCCGCCGCCCGCAGTCTCCGTCGCCACGCCGATCAGCCGGGAAGTGGTCGACTGGGACGAGTTTGTCGGCCAGTTCGAGGCGGCACAGCGCGCGGAGGTCCGGGCCCGGGTGGGCGGCTACGTGCAGCAGGTCCACTTCAGGGACGGCCAGCATGTTCGTCGCGGCCAGCTTCTGTTCACACTCGACCCGCGCCCGGCCCAGGCGCAGCTGGCCGCGGCGCGCGCCCAGCAGACCCAGGCCCAGGCGACCATGGACCTCGCCTCGGCCGAGTTTGAGCGGGCCCGCACCCTGCTGGAGGCGCAGGCCGTCTCCCAGGAAGAGTTTGAGACCCGACGCGCCGCCGTGCAGCAGGCGAAAGCCAGCCTGGCGAGCGCCGAGGCCGCCGTGCGCGCCCGCGCCCTCGACGTCGAGTTCACCCGGGTGACGGCGCCGCTTTCCGGCCGCGCCTCGGACCGGCGCGTGGACGCCGGCAACCTGGTGGCCGGCGGCAGCTCGGCCGGGGATGTGCTGACCACGATCGTCTCCACCGACCCGATCCACTTCCGCTTCGACGCTTCCGAGGCGGTGATGCTGAAGTACCTGCGCGAGACGCAGGCCGGCCGTGCAGCGCCCATCCGCGTCCGGCTCCAGGACGAAGCCGACTATCGCTGGAACGGCGCCCTGGAGTTCACCGATAATGCGGTCGACACGAGCTCGGGCACGGTGCGTCTACGCGCCTCGATCCGCAACCCGGGCGGATTCCTGCGTCCGGGCCTTTTCGGCCACGCCAGGCTGGCCGGCGGCGCGCCCTACCGGGCGTTGCTGATTCCGGACGCGGCGGTGGTCACCGACGGCCCCCGCAAGGTGGTCTACGTGGTCGACGCCAAGGGCGTCGTGGCCGCCAAGGCGGTCCAGCTCGGCCCGCTCGTTGACAATCTGCGCGTCGTGCGCGGCGGCCTGTCGGGCTCCGATCGCGTCGTCGTCAGCGGCGTCCAGCGGGCGCGTCCGGGGGCTACGGTGACCGTCAGGACCGTCGCCGTCAGCCAGACCGCCGCGAAGCCGTCCGCACCCCTCACCGCCGCGCCGCCCGCGTCCACGGCCACCACGACGGGTGTCGTGGCGGTCGCCCGCTGATCGCCGGACCCCCGAACATGAACCTGTCCCGCTTCTTCATCGACCGGCCGATCTTCGCGGTCGTCATCGCGGTCTTCATCACCCTGATCGGCGCCTTCGCCTATCCGGCGCTGCCGCTGTCGCAGTACCCAGAGATCGCGCCGCCGACGATCGGCATCAGCACCGGTTATCCGGGCGCCTCGGCCGAGACCCTGGCCGAGACCGTCGCCGCGCCGATCGAGCAGGAGGTCAACGGCGTCGAGGGCATGCTCTACATGACCTCGTCCTCCACCTCGGACGGCGCCGTCAGTATCACCGTAGCCTTCGAGCCCGGCACCGACTTGGATACGGCCCAGGTGCTGATCCAGAACCGGGTCGCCCGCGCCGAGCCGCGCCTGCCCGAGCAGGTCCGCCAGACCGGCGTATCAGTGAACAAGCAGTCAACCGGCTTCCTGCTGCTGGCCGCCCTGACCTCAGACGACCCGGGCATAGACGCCGACTACCTTGGCAACTATGCCAACTCGACCATCCGCGACCGGCTGCTGCGCATCGACGGCGTCGGCGAGGTCATGGTCTTCGGCGGCGGCAACTATTCGATGCGGATCTGGATCGACCCGGCCAAAGCCGCGGCGCGCAACCTGACCGCGCCCGAGATCGTCGCCGCCCTGCGCAGCCAGAACGTCCAGGCCGCGGCCGGCGCCATCGGCCAGCCGCCCTTCGCCACCAACGCGTCGGCCTTCCAGCTGCCCGTGCAGGTGCAGGGCCGGCTGCAGGAGCCCGAGCAGTTCGCCGACGTGGTCATCAAGACCGACTCCGGTGGCGCGGTGACGCGTGTGCGCGACGTTGCCCGGGTGGAGCTCGGCTCCCAGGACTACGGCATTAACGCCTACTTCTCCGGCCAGCGGGGCGTGGCGGTGGCGGTGGTCCAGCAGCCTGGAGCCAACGCCCTGTCCACGGCCGACGCCGTGCTGGCGGAGATGGACGCGGTGGCCGAAGGCTTCCCGCCCGGGATGAAATACACCGTCCCCTACAATCCCACCGAGTACGTGGCCGCGTCCGTCGAGGCCGTTCAGCATACGGTGCTGGAAGCGGTGGTGCTCGTGGCCCTCGTGGTGCTGGTGTTCCTGCAGACCTGGCGCGCGGCCGTCATCCCCATCGTCGCCATTCCTGTGGCGCTGGTCGGGACCTTCGCGGTGCAGCTGGCGCTCGGCTATTCGATCAATTCGCTGTCGCTGTTCGCCCTGGTGCTCGCCGTCGGGATCGTGGTCGACGACGCCATCATCGTGGTGGAGAACGTCGAGCGCTACATCCGCGAAGGCCTGACCCCGCGCGAGGCGGCCTATCGGTCAATGCAGGAGGTCTCCGGCGCCCTCGTGGCCATCGGCCTCGTGCTGGTGTCGGTTTTCGTGCCGACCGCCTTCGTGCCCGGCATTCCCGGCATCTTCTACCGCCAGTTCGCCGTCACCATCGCCTCGGCGACCCTGATCTCGCTGCTGCTGTCCCTGACGCTGTCGCCGGCCATGGCCGCGCTGCTGCTCAAGCCGCACAAGCCGCACGACGACGCGGCGCGGAAGAAGGGTCCGGTTGGTGCGGCCCTCCACTACCTCGGCCGGGCCGGCGCGAAGTTCAACGTGGGCTTCGACTGGCTGTCGGAACGGTACGGCCGGCTGACGGCGCGGCTGGTGCGCAGCGTCGCCATCGTGCTGGTGGTCTATGCGGGCCTGATCGGCCTCACCGGCTGGCGGCTGATGGACACCCCGTCCGGCTTCATTCCCGACCAGGACCAGGGCGTGCTCATCGGCGTGGTGCAGCTTCCGCCCGGCGCTTCGCTGGACCGGACCACGGCGGTGCTCAACCGCGCCGTGGACATCGTGCGCAAGACCGAAGGCGTCCAGGACGTGACCGCCCTGGCCGGCCTCGACGGCGCCAGCTTCTCAGCGGCGTCCAACGCGGCGACCATGTTCATCAAGCTCGCCGATTTCGAGCATCGCGAGACGCCGGAACTGAAGGCCCAGGCCCTGGCCGGCGCCATCAGCCAGGCCACCGGCGGCATCGAGGAGGCGAACATCTTCGTCATCTCGCCGCCGGCGGTTCCCGGACTCGGCGCGGGGGGCGGCTTCAAGATGATGGTGCAGGACCGCAGCGGCGCCGGTTATCCGGCGCTGGAAGGCGTCACCATGGCCATGATGGGCGCCGCCGCCCAGCAGCCCGATCAGGTGCAGCAGGTGTTCAGCACCTTCAACACCGGCGCGCCGCGCGTGGTCGCCGACGTGGACCGCGACCGCGCCCTGCTGATGGGCGTGCAGCCGAACGAGGTGTTCAGCGCGCTGGGGACCTATCTGGGCTCCACATACATCAACGACTTCAACCTGCTGGGCCGCACCTTCCGGGTCACCGCCCAGGCCGAGCCGGCGTATCGCGACGATCTCGCGGACATCGCCAACCTGAAGGTGCGTTCAGCTTCCGGCGGCATGGCTCCGATTGGCTCGGTGGCCGCGCTGAAGGACGACTCCGGTCCGGCGCGGGTGGTCCGCTACAACCTGTTCCCGGCGGCGGAGCTGCAGGGGCAGGCCGCGCCGGGGGTCTCTTCGGGCGCGGCGCTGACCGCCATGGAGGCCATGGCGGCGAGCACCCTGCCGCAGGGCTTCGGTTTCGAATGGACTGAGCTGGCGCTGCAGGAGAAGGCGGCGGGCAGTTCGGCGGCGCTGATCTTCGTGCTGGCCGTGGTGTTCGTGTTCCTGGTGCTGGCGGCCCAGTACGAGGCTTTCACCCTGCCGCTGGCCGTGATCCTGATCGTGCCGATGTGCATCCTGGCCGCCCTGATCGGGGTGAACATCAATGGGATGGACAACAACATCCTGACCCAGGTCGGGCTGGTCGTGCTGATCGGCCTGGCCGCCAAGAACGCCATCCTGATCGTCGAGTTCGCCAAGCAGGCCGAGGAGAACGAGGGGCTGGACCGCTTCCAGGCGGCGGTGAAGGCCGGACGCCAGCGCCTGCGCCCGATCCTGATGACGTCCTTCGCCTTCATCTTCGGGGTGCTGCCCCTGGCCCTGGCCCACGGGCCCGGCGCCGAGATGCGCCAGGCGCTCGGCGTCGCCGTGGTCTACGGCATGATCGGCGTGACCTTCTTCGGCCTGATCTTCACGCCGGTGTTCTACGTCGTGTGCCGCTGGATCGCGGCGAAGCTGCCAAAGCCGCCGGAGAAGGAGCGCGAGCTGCCGACCGTCTATGGCCTGACGCCGCACGCCCCGCTCGAGCCGGACGAGGACGAACCGGCGGCCGGAAAGGCCGGAGCCCAGTCATGACCCATCGATCGAAAACTCTCCTGCGCACCCTCGGCGGGGCATGCGCGGCCGCCCTGCTGGCCGCCTGCGCCACCGGCCCCGACTACCAGGCGCCCGGAGCGCCGGCCGCGATCGGCGACGGCTTCGCCGCCGCCGATCCCGCGGTGGTCAGCAGCCAGGCGCCCGACGGCCAGTGGTGGCGGCTGTACGACGAGCCGGCGCTTGACGCCCTCGTGGCCCGGGCGCTGGAGAACAACCGTGACATCGCCGTCGCCGCCGCCAACCTGGAGCGCGTGCGCGCGTCCCTGGGCGAGGCGAGGGCCGGGCGGCTGCCCATTACGGGCGTGGCGGCTTCGGCCGAAACCTATCGCGAGCCCGACGGCCTGGGCGGCGAGGTCGAGGGAGAGCGGTATTCGGCCGGGCTCGACGTCTCCTACGAGATCGACTTCTTCGGCCGCGTTCGTCGCTCGATCGAGGCGGCGCGGGCCGACGCCGGCGCGGCCCAGGCGGCGCTGGACGTGGTGCGCATCTCCGTGGCCGGCGAGACCGCGCGGGCCTGGGCTGACGCCTGTGCGGCCAATGCCCAGCTCGAGGTCGCGGGCCGCAGCATCGCGTTGCAGACCCGCACCGCCGACCTGACCGAGCGCCAGCTGCAGGCCGGGCGCGGCACCGGGCTGGACGTAGCCCGGGCCCGCAGCCTGCTGGAAACCACCCGCGCCAGCCTGCCGCCGCTGCAGGCGCAGCGGGACGCAGCGCTGTTCCGCCTCGCCGTTCTGACGGGTGAGCCGCCGGCGCAGCTGTCGGCCGAGGCGCGCGCCTGCTCCTCTATTCCGCGCGTCGACGCCGTCATTCCGGTCGGCGACGGCCAGGCGCTGCTGAAGCGCAGGCCCGACGTGCGCCAGGCCGAGCGCGAGCTGGCCGCGGCCACCGCGCGCATCGGCGTGGCCACGGCCGCCCTTTATCCGACCGTGACCCTGGGCGGGTCGCTCGGAACGGGCGGGGCGAGCCTGGGCGACGGCCTCAGCTTCAGCGCCGGGCCCCTGATCACCTGGTCCTTCCCCAACATCGCCGCTGCGCGCGCCCGCATCGCCCAGGCCGACGCGACGGCCCAAGGCGCGCTGGCCAATTTCGAGCGGGTGAGCCTGGCGGCCCTGCAGGAGACCGAGACCGCGCTCAGCCAGTACGCCCACGAGCTTGACCGCCGCGCAGCGCTGCGCCGCGCCCGGGACGAGAGCGCCGCGGCCGCCCGGCTGTCGCGCCTGCGCTTCGACGCGGGGCTGGACAGCTTCCTCAGCGTGGTCGACGCCGAACGGACCCTTGCCCAGGCCGAGGCCCAACTGGTGCAGTCCGAGGCGCTGACCACCACCTATCAGATCACCCTGTTCAAGGCGCTGGCGGGCGGTTGGTAGCGCCGGTTTAACCCTTTCCTCACCGCGTCGGCGCGAGAATGCCCGCTCAATAAGGGCTGGGAAGAATTCGGCCGATGGTGGGCGTAGTGAGAGCGTTGGCGGGAAGCCCCAGGATTAAGGGGGCGCTGGCGGCCGTGGCCGTGTTCGGTCTGATGCTGACCGGGCAGGGCCTCGCCTCGTCTCCGGCCGGCGTGCTCAAGGTCCGCTTCGGCGGCGACCAGCAGGCCACCCGGGTGGTGGTCGAACTCGACCGCTCGGCCAAGGGCCGGCTGCTGGGCGACGACCCGTCGAAACTCGTGCTGGCGCTGAACGGCGTGGGCTCCGGCGAGATGTCCGGGCGCGGCCATGGCCTGGTCCGGACCTGGGCGACCGACGCCGCGGCCGGCGGCGCGCGCCTGAAGCTCGATCTCTCGCGCCCCGCGGCGGTCAAGCGCCGCTTCCTCCTGCCGCCCGGCGAGGGCGTGGAGGTCTATCGCTACGTCATCGACCTCGAGGCCACCGGCGCGAAGCCCGCGGCCGAACCGGCGCGCGGGAAAGAAGACCGCGCCGCGCCCATGAAGGCCGTCGCCGAGCGTCCGGCGCGGGCGAAGCGTGTGATCGTCATCGACGCCGGCCACGGCGGTTCCGACCCCGGCGCCTCGGGCCAGGCCAACCAGGAGAAGGCCATCACCCTGGCCGCCGCCCGCGCGCTGAAGGCGCGTCTGGAGAAGACCGGCCGCTATCAGGTCGTGATGACCCGCAACAGCGATGCGTACGTGGGGCTGGAGAGCCGGGTGGCGATCGCGCGGCGCGCCGACGCGGACCTGTTCATCTCGCTGCACGCCGACGCCGGCGCCGACGCCAGCCTGCGCGGGGCCTCGGTCTATACCCTGTCGGAGAAGGGCGCCGACCGCGCGGCCCGCAAGTTCGCCGGCGACAACTGGATCCGCGACGGGGAGGGCAGCCGTGACCCGGCGGTGACCCGCATCCTGCTCGACCTGACCCAGCGGGCCACCAGCAACCGCTCGGCGGTCTTCGCCAAGGTGCTGCTCGAGCACATCTCGGAACGCACCACCCTGCTGCGCCGCAGCCACCGCGACGCGGGATTCGCCGTTCTGCTGGCGCCCGACGTGCCGGCCGTGCTGCTGGAGATGGGATTCGTCACCAACCCCGACGACGAGCGGCTGCTGTCCGACGCGAAGAAGCGCGAGCGCCTGATGGCCTCGGTGGCGGAAGCGGTCGACGCCTACTTCAAGGACGCCGGCGTCCGCTACGCCTCCCTGACCGGCGGCCTGTGATCGGCAGACTGTGACGAAAGGGCCGTCATCCGGCCTCGCGCTCGCCTTTGCCAAGCCCCTGCCGACTCGGTAAGACGAAACCGGGCCCGCCGGCCCGGTCGGAGGAGTACGGGTGAAGTCTGCCGAACGCTGGTTCGCCATGGCGGGCATCGCCGTCCTGAGCGCGGTGGCCGTCGCCGGCTTTGCGGTCGCGATCTACGCGGCCTGGCTGTTCCATGACCTGCCCGACGCCCGCGAACTGGGCGAGTACCGCCCGCCCACGGCGACGCGGGTGTTCGGCTGGGACGGCACCCTGATCGGCGAGTTCTCGACGGAACGGCGGATCTTCGTGCCCTACGACGAGATTCCCCCCGTGGTCAGCCAGGCCTTCCTGGCCGCCGAGGACCGCAACTTCTTCCAGCACGGCGGCATCGACGTGGGCGGCCTGGGCCGCGCCATGGCCAAGAACGTGGCCAACGCCGTGCGCGGCCGCCGCCTGGAGGGCGGTTCGACCATCACCCAGCAGGTCGCCAAAAACGTCATGCTGACGAACCAGGCCACCATCGGACGCAAGCTGAAGGAGGCCATCCTGGCGCGGCGGCTGGAGGCCACCCTCGACAAGCGCCAGATCCTCGAGCTGTACCTGAACGAGATTTTCCTGGGCTACCGCTCCTACGGCGTCGCCTCGGCGGCCTTCAACTATTTCGGCAAGCCGCTGGAGCGCCTGACCCTGGCGGAGGCGGCCTACCTCGCGGCCCTGCCAAAGGGGCCCAACAACTACCACCCGATCCGGCACAAGGAGCGGGCCATGGCCCGCCGCAACTGGATCCTCGGCCAGATGGTCGAGAGCGGCGCCGTCACCCGCGAGCAGGCCGAGGCGGCCATGCGCGAGGACCTGGTCGTCCAGCTGGCCCCGGCCCGCGCCAAGTACCGCGACGCCGACTTCTTCGTGGAAGAGGTGCGCCGCCGCGCCATCGGCCTGTTCGGCCGCAAGAAGCTGACCGAGAGCGGCTACTACCTGCGCACCACGCTCGACCCCGAGATGCAGACGGCCGCGCGCGTGGCCCTGATGGACGGCCTGGAGGCCTACGATCGCCGGCACGGCTGGCGCGGCGGCTGGGGCAACGTCCAGATCGCGCCGGGCTGGGAGAAGGAGGCCACGCGCAAACAGACGCCGTCCGAACGCCGCGGCTGGCGTCCGGCCGTCGTCGAGGATCCCGACGGCGCCGTCCACCTCACCGACGGCCGCAGCGGCCGCATCATCGCCGCCGACGTCGCCTGGGCGCGCGCCGGGGCGGGCCTGAAGCGCGGCGACCTGGTGTTCGTCGAGCCCCTGGAGAGCGGCGGCTACGGCCTGCGCCAGGTGCCGGCGGTGAACGGCGCCCTGGTGGCGATCGACCCGTGGACCGGCCGGGTGCAGGCCATGGTCGGCGGCTATTCCTTCTCGCTGTCGAGCTTCAACCGCGCCACCCAGGCCAACAGGCAGCCGGGCTCGGCCTTCAAGCCGTTCGTCTATGCGACGGCGCTGGAGGGCGACTTCACCCCGGCCAGCATCATCAACGACGCGCCGATCTCCTTCGCCGGCGGACCGGGCGGCAAGCGCTGGACGCCCGAGAACTACAGCCGCCGCTATTACGGGCCGCAGACTCTGCGCAAGGGCCTGGAGCTGTCGCGCAACGTCATGACCGTGCGCCTGGCCCAGCAAGTCGGCATGCGGCGGATCGCCGAGAACGCCATCCGCTACGGCATCGTCAAGCACATGGACCCGGTGCTCTCCATGGCGCTGGGGGCGGGCGAGACCACGCCCTACAAGATCACCGCCGCCTATTCGATCTTCGCCAACGGGGGCCGGCGCGTGACTCCGCACATGATCGAACTGGTGCAGGACCGCGAGGGCGACATCATCTATCGCGCCGACTCGCGCCGCTGCCCGGCCTGCCAGCGTCCCTTCGGCGGCGGGGAATCGCCCCGCCTGCCGCCGCGCGGCGACCAGGTGCTGGACCCCATCGTCGCCTACCAGATCACCTCCATGCTCGAGGGCGTGGTGCAGCGCGGCACCGCCACGGCCGCGCGGGCGCTCGAACGTCCGGTGGCGGGCAAGACCGGGACCACCAACGAGTACCGCTCGGCCTGGTTCGTGGGCTACACGCCGGATCTGGTCGTGGGCGTCTTCATCGGCTTCGACGACAACCGCTCGCTGGGCCGCGGCGAGGCGGGGGCGGTCACCGCGGTGCCGATCTTCGTCAACTTCATGAAGGCGGCGCTGAAGGACACGCCGGCCAAGCCCTTCAAGAAGCCGGCGAAGGCGAAGTTCGTGAACATCCGCGGCATCGAGGAGGCCTTCCGTCCGGGCACCGAGCCCAAGGGCCCGGTCGCGCCGCCGCCGAGCACGACGGGGCCGAGCGGCCCGGTCGCCGGTCCCAGGCCCTATAACGAGGTGTGGCGCGACGGCCGGGTCTCCGGCGCCGCCAGCGCCGCGGACGCCACCCGCCCGGCGCCTCCGCCGCCTCCGCCCCAGGACTGAATTCCCGCCGTCACATTGCGTCGGCGCGGCGATGCCCCTATGTCGCGCGCCTTGTCTGGAGAGTGAATCATGAGACCGGATGTCGAGGCCCTGGCGGCCGACATCGAGCAGTCCGTCGGACTGCTCAGGAGGCGTCTTTGACTGGGAGCCTGCGCTCCGAAAGCTCGATGAGCTGAACGCCCGGGTCGAGGACCCGACCCTGTGGGACGACGCCGAACAGGCCCAGGCGGTGATGCGCGAGCGCACCCGCCTGTCCAGCCAGGTGGAGCTGGTCCAGCAGCTGGAGAAGGACGCGGCCGAGGCGGTGGAATACGCCGAGCTGGCCGACATGGAGGACGACGAGGCTTCCCTGGAGGAGGCCCGCGCCCAGCTGCGCGCGCTGAAGGAGAAGGCTGCCCGCGCCGAGCTCGAGGCGCTGCTGTCGGGCGAGGCCGACGCCAACGACGCCTATCTGGAGGTCAACTCCGGGGCCGGCGGCACGGAGTCCAACGACTGGGCCTCGATGCTGCTGCGCATGTACACGCGCTGGGCCAACGCCCACGGCTACCAGGTCGAGTTCGCCGAAGAGACCCCGGGCGAACAGGCGGGCATCAAGTCCGCCACCATCATCATCAAGGGGCCCAACGCCTACGGCTGGCTGAAGAGCGAGAGCGGGGTGCACCGCCTGGTGCGCATCAGCCCGTACGATTCCAGCGCGCGGCGCCATACCAGCTTCGCCTCGGTCGGCGTCTCGCCGGTGGTCGACGACACGATCAACATCGAGATCAACCCGGCGGACGTGCGCACCGACACCTACCGCGCCTCCGGCGCCGGCGGACAGCACGTCAACAAGACCGATTCCGCCGTGCGCCTGACGCACATCCCGACCAACACGGTCGTGGCCTGCCAGGCGGGGCGTTCACAGCACGCCAACCGCGACGAGGCGTGGAAGATGCTGCGCGCGCGTCTCTACGAGCTGGAGCTGCAGAAGCGTGAGGCGGCCGCCCAGGCCCTGGCCGACGCCAAGACCGACATCGGCTGGGGTCACCAGATCCGCTCCTACGTGCTGCAGCCGTACCAGATGGTGAAGGACCTGCGGACCAACGTGGAGACCTCCGACACCCAGGGCGTGCTGGACGGCGACCTCGACCCGTTCATGGGCGCCGCCCTGGCCCAGCGCGTCGGCGCCACCCGCGACGGCGAGGCGGCGTAGCTTCGATGACCCTCCTCCTCGATGGAGGAGGGCAGGGTGGTGGTGGTGCGAAGACGGGGCCAAGGAACCCCTGGAGGCGCCTCCTGCGCCCGATCCTGAACCGCGGCGTCTGCACCACCTCCCCGACGCTCCTCCATCGAGGAGGAGGGAGATGAGCCCACTGCCCTGAACGCACAAGGGGGCCCCCGGTCGCGCCGGGAGCCCCCTCATGTGAAGGCGTAGCAGGCGTGGCTCAGGCCGCGCCGGGCTTCAGTTCGATCAGCTGGGCCGTGTCGGCGGAAGCGGCCGCGGGCTGGACCGCGGGGGCCGGAGCCGGAGCGGGCGCGGGAGCCGGGGTCGGCGCGGGCGCGCTGTAGGCGGCCGGGGCGGCGAAGCCCACGGGCGCCGGCGTCGGCGCGGCCTGGCCTTCGGGCTTGCGGCCCTGCAGGCAGCGGCCCTGGAAGTAGGCGCCGACATCGATCGACAGCTGTTCGTGGGTGATGTCGCCGTCGACGTAGGCGGTGCCCATCAGCTTCACCTGCTTGCCGATCACGGCGCCCACGACGCGGCCGCGGATCTCGACATAGTCGGCGGTCACGGTGCCTTCGACATTGCCGGTCTCGCCGACGGTCAGGCGTCCCACGCGAACGTCGCCGCGCACGGCGCCGTCGATGTGCAGGTCGCCTGCGCCGGAGATGTTGCCCTCGAACGAGAGGTCCGACGACATCATCGACACGGCCTTGGCCGGCGCGGGTTTAGGCGCGGCGGCGGCGGCGGGAGCTTGGGCGGCGCCCGGGTTCCTCAGGTCGGGCAGGTCGTCCGGGATCGGAACGGCCTTGGTTTCGGTCTTGGGGGGCTTAGTCTTGTTGAACATAATCTCCGGCCTTCACAAAACGAGCGGGATTCTGGGGACGGCCGTTCATCCACACTTCGTAGTGCAGGTGAACGCCGGTGGAGCGTCCGGTCGAGCCCATGGCGGCGATGCGCTGGCCGACGGCCACGCGTTCGCCGGGGCGAACCGAAATGGTCTGCAGGTGGGCGTAGCGGGTCTTGAAGCCGCCGCCGTGGTCGATCTCCACGGTGTTGCCGTAGCCGCTGCGCACGCCGGCGAAGGAGACGACGCCCGGCGCCGTGGCCTTGATCGGGGTCATGAACGCCCCGGCGAAGTCGAGGCCCGTGTGCAGGGCGGGATGGCGGTTGAACGGGTCGAAGCGCAGGCCGAAGCCCGACGTCGTCCGCACGCCGCTGGCGGGACGATGGAAGGGCAGGCGGTCTGCGGCGGCGTCCAGGCCGCGCATCTCCGACAGGTTGTCCGCGGCGTTGCGGATGCGCTCGGCGAAAGCCTCGTCCACGTCGAGCACCGCGGCCAGGGCGCGCGCATCCTCGGCTTCCACCAGGGGGCCGCCCAGGCCCGCGCCGACCGAGCCGCTGACGTAGGCCGAGGGGTTGAGGCCGGCCAGCCGGAAGGCCAGGCGCAGGCGCTCGGCGCGGGTCTTGGCGTAGTTCTCTGCCCTGGCGATCAGGCGTTCCTGGTCCAGGCGCACAGCCAGCACGCGCTCGATCGGCGCGCGGCTGGTGGAGGCCGGCGCGGTGATCGGCGCCAGCACCCGGTCGGCGCCGGGCACGTCGCGGAAGTTGCCGAGCACCAGGCCCAGGGCGGCGTGGCGGCGCTCCACCGACTTGGCCAGCTCGTCGACGGAGCCGGCGGTGGTCTGCAGCTGGACGACCGCGGTGTCGAGGCGCGCCTGGCGGTCGGCCATCAGCCGCTCGTAGCGGGCCTTGGTGCGGGCGACCTCGCGGTCGACGGAAGCCAGGGTGAAGGCGTTGAAGGCCATCGAAGCCGTGGCCAGGATCGTCCAGCCGGCGAGCGCGCAGCCGCCCAGCGCCAGCGCCGCCTGCTTGCGGCTCGTCAGGATGTAGCCCCGCGTCTCGCCATTGGCGCGCAGGTAGATGTGTCTTTCAGGGAACAGTCGGTCGAACAGTTGGCGCACACGCGCCACACGGCTCATTCTCATCACCCCGCCCCATCGTAGGTTTCCCGAAGTTATGCCTTAACGGAGTGCTAACGTGCAAGGCCGTCGGCATGCGTTAAGCATGTTTCGGGATACGATTCACCTGACGCGATGCTGAACTCGGGATCACTCCCCTTTAACGGGTATTGAGCGCATCCGGGCGGCGTGCACCGTCTATTCTTATAGTTCGCAGTACATCGCAATGGTGTTGAAGTTGTAAAGGCAGGTGACGCGCCGCCTGGGCCCGAAGCGGAGCCATTGGGACGATCTGTGGATAAAGTTTGACACTGGAAAACCTGCGAGCGGCCGAATCAGCCGTCCGCTGAAACTTAAGTTTTTGGTAAGGTCTTGGCCCGGGGCGAGGTTTTCCTTTGGCCTTCAAAGGCCTCGCCTGGCGAACCGGGGTGCGGCGCGGGGCCGCAGCGGCTCAGCCCGCCGCCAGCGCCTCGGCCGCCGCCAGCACCTCCTCGGCGTGGCCCTTGACCTTCACCTTGCGCCAGATGCGGCGGATGACCCCTTCGCCGTCGATCAGGAAGGTGGAGCGGTCGATGCCCATGTAGCGCCGCCCGTACAGGCTCTTCTCGACCCAGGCGCCGTAGCGTTCGATCACGTCGCTGTCGGCGTCCGAGCCCAGTTCCACCGTCAGGCCGTGCTTGCCGCGGAACTTCGCGTGCTTCGCCGCCGTGTCCTTGGACACGCCCACCACGACCGCATTGGCCGCCTCGAACCGCGGCGCCGCCTCGGAGAAGGCGATGGATTCCGTGGTGCAGCCCGGCGTGTCGTCCTTCGGATAGAAGAACAGCACCACGGTCCGGCCCTTCAGGCCTGCGAGGCTGACCCGTCCGGTGTCGGTGGGCAGGTCGAAGTCGGGGGCGCGGTCGCCGGGGCTAAGGGTCATCGGTCCAGTTCTCCCATCCAGGCCGTCATTCCGGAAAGCGCGCAGCGCTTATCCGGAACCCAGCAGTTCCCACGTGGACGCTCCAATCGCCGGCATCAAGCTCGCGCTTGCTGGGTTCCGGATAAACGGCCGAGCTGGGGCTCGACCGTTTTCCGGAATAACGGCGATGAGAGAGTTCAGACCGGCTTCACCAGCACGATCTTCTTCCTGCCCGCCGCCAGCTTCATCACGCCGTCTCCGGTCAGGTCGGCGAGGGTGACGAGGCGGCCGCCGTCGGAGATCGCCTCGTCGTTCAGCCGCAGGCCGCCGCCCTGGGCCAGCCGCCGCGCTTCGCCGTTGGAGCCCGTCAGGCCCGCGCGGGTCGCCAGCGCGGCGATCTGGACGCCGGCGCCGAGCTCGCCGCGGGGGATCTCGACGGTGGGCAGGTCGGCCGAGAGCGCGCCTTGCTCGAAGGCCTTCTCCGAGGCGGCGCGGGCGGCGCGGGCCGCCTCGGGGCCGTGCAGCATGGCGGTGGCCTCGTCGGCCAGCACCTTCTTGGCGTCGTTGATCTCGGCGCCCTGAAGCGCCTCCAGCCGCGCGACCTCCTCCAGGGGCAGGTCGGTGAACAGGCGCAGGAAGCGGCCCACGTCGGCGTCCTCGGCGTTGCGCCAGAACTGCCAGTAGTCGTAGGGCGACAGCTGGTCGGCGTTCAGCCACACGGCGCCCGCGGCCGTCTTGCCCATCTTGGCGCCGCCGGCGGTGGTCAGCAGCGGCGTGGTCAGGCCGAAGGCGGCCTTCTGGTCCACGCGCCGGGTCAGCTCGACGCCGTTCAGGATGTTTCCCCACTGGTCCGAGCCGCCCATCTGCAGGGTGCAGCCGAGACGGCGGTTCAGCTCCAGGAAGTCCACCGCCTGCATCAGCATGTAGTTGAACTCGAGGAAGGTCATCGGCTGCTCGCGTTCGAGCCGGAGCTTCACCGAGTCGAAGGCGAGCATGCGGTTGACCGTGAAGTGGGTCCCGTACTCGCGCAGGAACTGGATGTAGCCGAACTTCGAGAGCCACTCGTCGTTGTCGAGCATGACGGCGCCGGTGGGGCCGTCGCCGAAGTCGAGGAACTTCTCGAACACGGTGCGGATGCCGGCGATGTTGGACGCAATCGTCTCGTCGCTGAGCATCCGCCGGCTCTCGTCCTTGCCGGTGGGATCGCCGACCTTGGTCGTGCCCCCGCCCATCAGCACGATCGGCCGGTGGCCGGCCTGCTGCAGCCGGCGCAGCATCATGATCTGGATCAGGCTGCCCACATGCAGCGACGGCGCGGTCGCGTCGAAGCCGATGTAGCCGGTGACCACGCCGGAGCTCGCCGCCTCGTCCAGCTCGGCCGGGTGGGTGATCTGGTGGATGTAGCCGCGCGCCTGCAGGGTTCGCAGGAAGTCGGACTTGAAGGTCTGTTCGGTCATGTGCGGCGGCTCCTGGCCGGTGGGACTGGCGCCGGAGACCGTCTCCCGAGACATGCCGCCGGCTCTGGCGGACGTGGATCGGGAATGATCGACGAGCCGCTCGCTAGAGGGGCGAGCGGTAATACCGTGCGGAACGGGGCCGAGGCGCGATCATGGCGGTTGCCTAGCGTCCGCCATTGACCGGCGTCAAGCGGCCGCTATCGAAGGCGCATGCGCCTCGCCCTGAAACAGCATCCCGAGACGCCCGACGAGGCGGTCACCGCCATCGAGGCGGAAGCCTCGCGCCCGTCGCCGGGAACCCTGGTCGTCCGCTTCGTGGTCGGCGGCGACATAGACCGCATCCTGTGGCCCGCGGCGCTGGAGGCCGGGCGGGCCGACGAGCTGTGGAAGCACACCTGTTTCGAGGCCTTCGTCACGGAAGGCCAGGGGGCCGGTTACCTCGAGTTCAATCTCTCGCCTTCCGGCCAGTGGGCGGCCTACGGCTTCGACGGATATCGCCGGGGGATGCGCCCGCTAAACTGGGCCGGGCCGCGCGAGGTTTTCCGCGACCCCGACGACGGCCGCTACGAGTTCGAGGCGACGCTGGACCTGGACGGCCTGGGGATCGCCCTCGACGGGCCGTGGCGCGTCGGGCTGTCCGCAGTGATCGAGGAGGCCAACGGGCGAAAGTCCTACTGGGCGCTGGCCCATCCGCCGGGTAAGCCCGACTTCCACCACGATTGCGCTTTCGCGCTCGACCTTCCGATCGAGGACCGCCCATGAAGTTCGGCATCGACCGCCTGATCGCCGACGCGACGCTGCGCCGGCCGCTGGAGGGCAGGCGGGTGGCCCTGCTGGCGCATCCGGCCTCGGTGACCGCCGACCTGACGCATTCGCTGGACGCCCTGTCGGCGTGCGGGGTGAACCTGACTGCCGCCTTCGGGCCCCAGCACGGCCTGCGCGGCGACAAGCAGGACAACATGGTCGAGAGCCCGGACTTCAAGGATCCGCAGCTCGGCATCCCTGTCTTCAGCCTCTACGGCGAGGTGCGGCGGCCCACCGACGCCATGATGGACAGCTTCGACGTCATGCTGGTGGACCTGCAGGACCTGGGCTGCCGCATCTACACCTTCATCACGACCCTGCTCTACGTGCTCGAGGCCGCGGCGAGGGACGGCAAGTCGGTCTGGGTCCTGGACCGGCCCAATCCCGCGGGGCGGCCGGTCGAGGGCCTGACGCTGCGGCCGGGATGGGAAAGCTTCGTCGGCGCCGGCCCGATGCCCATGCGCCACGGCATGACGCTGGGCGAACTCGGCCGCTGGTTCATCGACCATTTCGGCCTCGACGTCGACTACCGCGTCATCGAGATGGAAGGCTACGACCCCGACGCGGCGCCCGGCTTCGGCTGGCCGCTCTATGAGCGGACCTGGATCAACCCGTCGCCCAACGCGCCCAATCTGTGGATGGCGCGCGCCTACGCCGGCACGGTGATGCTGGAGGGCGCGACCCTGTCGGAAGGGCGCGGCACCACCCGGCCGCTGGAGCTGTTCGGGGCGCCCGACATCGACGCGCGGCGGGTGATCGCCGAGATGCAGGCGCTGGCGCCGCGGTGGCTGGACGGCTGCCGCCTGCGCGAATGCTGGTTCGAGCCGACCTTCCACAAGCACGTGGGCAAGCTGTGCAACGGCGTGCAGATCCACGTCGAGGATCCGAGCTATGACCACCAGGCGTTCCGCCCGTGGCGGCTGCAGGCGCTGGCCTTCAAGGCCATCCGCCGGCTGTGGCCCGACTACGAGCTGTGGCGCGACTTCCCCTACGAGTACGAGCTGGGCAAGCTGCCCATCGACGTCATCAACGGCTCGCCGCTGCTGCGCGAATGGGTGGACGATCGGGAAGCGCAGCCGGGCGACCTTGACGCCCTGACGACGCCCGACGAAGCGGCCTGGATCGAGGCGAGGCGGGCGCACCTGATCTACTGACCGGCGCCTTGATCTCGCCACGCGGCCTGCCTAGCTTGGGCGTGCGGACCGGGCCCCTCTGGCGATCCAGGTGGATCGTGATGTCGGACCGCATCGAGTGTTCTCGATGCGACGACCCGGCCCTCCCGACGGCAAGACGCATCGAGACACTCCTTTCAGAGGAGAAGACGTCTTGCTCGACATGCTGATCTACCGGACGCGGCGCGAACACCGGAAGCTTGCCCACCTGGTCGAGGCCGAAAGCCGTTCCAGGTTCCCGGACCTCGTCAGGCTCTCCAGTCTCAAACGGCGCAAGCTCGCCGTGAAGGACCGGCTCAGCCGGCTCGAATCCGGGCGCTTCGACGCCTGATCCCAACTCGAGCGGCCCATGAGCCGCCGTGCGGCCGTGGCGGACAACCGCCCCGGCCGCGCTTTGTGTCGCGAGCCAATCAATGGAAATCCTGATGACCGACTGGCTGGGCAAGCCGGTCTGGATGTGGGCGGCCTTCATGGCCGTCGTGGTGGTGCTGCTGGTCCTCGATCTGGGCGTGCTGCACCGGAAGTCGCGCGCCATCGGCGTGCGCGAGAGCCTGCTGCTCTCGGCCGGCTATATCCTGGCCGGCCTGGCCTTCGGCGCCTGGGTCTGGATGGAGTTCGGCCAGCGCCTGGGCCTCGAGTACATGACCGGCTTCGTGGTCGAGAAGAGCCTGGCGGTCGACAACGTCTTCGTGATCGCGATGATCTTCGCCTACTTCGCGATCCCGCCGGCGCTGCAGCACCGCGTGCTGTTCTGGGGCATCCTCGGCGTGATCGTGCTGCGGGCGATCATGATCGGCTTCGGCGCCGCCATCGTCGCCCAGTTCAGCTGGGTCCTCTACGTCTTCGCCGTCTTCCTGATCTTCACCGGCGTGAAGATGCTGCTGATGGGCGACGGGCATAAGGACATCGGAGACAACCCGCTGCTCAGGCTGTTGCGCAAGCGGTTGCGGGTCACGGACGGCCTCGAGGGCGAGAGGTTCTTCGTCCGGCGCGCCGACCCGGCGACGGGCAGGCTGCTCACCTACGCCACGCCCCTGTTCCTGGCGCTGGTGCTGATCGAGATCGCCGACGTGATCTTCGCGGTGGACTCGGTGCCCGCCATCTTCGCCATCACCACCGATCCCTACATCGTCTACACCTCCAACATCTTCGCCATCCTGGGGCTGCGGGCGCTCTACTTCGCGCTGGCGGCGGTGCTGCACCGCTTCGCCTACCTGAAGCAGGCGCTGGCCGTGCTGCTGGTGTTCATCGGCGGCAAGATCTTCATCGCCGACCTGCTCGGCTGGACGAAGTTCCCGGCCGAGCTGTCCCTGTCCATCACCTTCGCCATCCTGGCGGCGGGCGTCGCCTACTCCTTGTGGAAGACGCGCCCGGCCGCCGCCGCATCCGGAGCGCCGTCATGAACCCCCTGATCGAAGGCTACCGCCGGTTCCGCGAGGAGACCTGGCCCGCCGAGCGCCAGCGCTACGAGGCGCTGGCGCGCCGGGGCCAGAAGCCCGAGACCCTGGTCGTGGGCTGCGTCGACTCGCGGGTCGACCCGCAGACCATCTTCGGGGCTGCGCCCGGCGAGCTGCTGGTGGTGCGCAACGTGGCCAACATCGTCCCGCCCTACCAGCCGGACGGCGGTTTCCACGGGGTCAGCGCCGCGCTGGAGTTCGGGGTGAAGGTGCTGGGCGTGCGGCGCATCGTGGTGCTGGGTCACGCCCAGTGCGGCGGCGTGAACGCCCTGCTGGAGGGCGCGCCCAAACAGGCGCAGGACTTCATCGACCCCTGGATGTCCATCGCCGAGCCGGCGCTGTGGCCGATCCCGTCGCAGTTCGGCGAGGAGGGGCTGCACGCCCACTTCGAGCGGGCGGTGGTGAAGCTGTCGCTGGACAACCTGATGAGCTTCCCGTGGATTGCCGAACGGGTGCGTTCGGCGACGCTGGAGCTTCACGGCTGCCGCTTCGACATCGCCAGCGGTCAGCTGACGGTGATGGCGGACGACGGCTGGGTCCCGGTCAGGGTCTAGGGGCGCCGGTCAGGCGCCCCGGGTCCGGAACCGCTCGATGCCTTCCTCGATCATCCGCCGCGCCTCGTCGGCGTCGCCCCAGCGGTTGATCTTCACCCACTTGCCGGGCTCCAGGTCCTTGTAGTGGGCGAAGAAGTGCTCGATCTGCTGGACGGTGATGGCCGGCAGGTCGGTGTAGGTTTCGACCCCGTCGTAGCGGGCCGAGATCTTGTGCGAGGGCACGGCGACCAGCTTCTCGTCCATACCTTCCTGGTCCTCCATCAGCAGTACGCCGATGGGGCGCACGCTCATCACCGCGCCGGGGACGATGGCGCGGGTGTTGGCCACGATCACGTCCACCGGGTCGCCGTCGCCCGAGAGGGTGTGGGGAATGAAGCCGTAGTTCCCCGGGTAGCGCATGGCCGTATAGAGGAAGCGGTCGACGAACATGGCGCCGGACGCCTTGTCCATCTCGTATTTGATGGGCTCGCCGCCGATCGGGACTTCGATGACGACATTGACTTCGTGCGGCGGGTTCGCGCCCACCGGGATGGCGTCGAGACGCATGGATAGACTCCTGTCCGCCGGGGAGGGCGGGCTCTACTGGATCAGCTCTCTGGACTCAGGCCGGCTCGGCTTCGAGCCGCTTGTCGAGGTAGCCGCCGACATGGCGCTCCACCTCCTGGATCTTGTCCTGCCAGAAGTGGTTGGCGTCGGGCACGACCTCGTAGTCGATGACGATGCCCTTCTGGGTGCGCAGCTTGGCGACCACGCGCTCGACTTCGCTGGGCGGCACGATGGTGTCGCCGGCGCCGTGCAGGATCAGGCCGGAGGCCGGGCAGGGGGCCAGGAAGCTGAAGTCGTACATGTTGGTCGGCGGCGAGACCGAGATGAAGCCGTCGGTCTCCGGCCGCCGCATGAGCAGCTGCATGCCGATGTAGGCGCCGAACTGGTAGCCGGCGACCCAAGTCTGGGAGGCGGCGGGATTGGAGGCCTGCAGCCAGTCCAGCGCCGTGGCCGCGTCGGCCAGCTCGCCGATGCCGCTGTCGAACTCGCCCTGCGACTTTCCGACGCCGCGGCTGTTGTAGCGCAGGGTGGCGAAGCCGCGCTTGACGAACAGCTGGTACAGGGTCACCGCCACCGGATTGTTCATGTGCCCGCCCGCCTTGGGGTGCGGGTGCAGGATCAGGGCGATCGGGGCGTTCGGGCGCTTGCCCGGCGAATAACGGCCTTCGATGCGGCCAGCGGCCCCGGGCAGGATGACTTCAGGCATGGGCGGCGCGGATTCCCGTGTTCAAACATCATTTCGCAGCTGCGTAATACTTGACCGCATGGGTAGGACTTTCTAAGTCCGGCCTGCGCGCGGGCGCTGATGCGAAGGCGCGGGTTCTAGCACAGGACCCCCGAAAAGCGCGCGATTTTTGCGGGTGGCGCGATGCGACTGTCGACCAAGGGACGATACGCCGTGATGGCGATGGCCGATCTGGCCA
>JAEZEZ010000054.1 GCA_023432855.1 Pseudomonadota bacterium
GGCGCGCCTTTCCCCAGGCGCGCCCGTCTCCATCTGAGATGGGACGGGATTGACACAGATCATCACTGCATTCGCAGTGGGCAGGTGATCATCTCCCGGCAAAAGGAGCCTGCGATGGCCAAGTCCACATTCGCCCGTATCGAGGACCGAGTCGAAGAAGCGGTTCTCGACCTCAGACGAACGGCGGAAGAGGCGGCGGAAGATACGCAGCATGCATTGACCTCGGCCGCCGGTTCGCTGGCCCGGGCAAGCCAGCGACTGCTCGCCGACGCCCGCGCCAGGGGCGGTGCTGCAGGACGCATGACGGTGAGGGAAGTGCGTGAGCACCCGCTCGCGACCACCGCCATCCTGTTGTCGGTCGCCGTGGTCGCCGGCGCGCTTCTGGCGCGCAGCCTGCGCGACTGATGCGCAGTTCCCGCTGG
Organism: Pseudomonadota bacterium; assembly: GCA_023432855.1. Taxonomy (GTDB): domain Bacteria; phylum Pseudomonadota; class Alphaproteobacteria; order Caulobacterales; family Caulobacteraceae; genus JAEZEZ01. Next base: position 423 of record JAEZEZ010000054.1, read on the forward strand.
GACGCTTCCCGGCCTAGTGGGCGAGCAGGACGCTCGACCAGCCGGCGGAGATCACCGTCCTGGTGACTCCGCCAAACACGAGTTCGCGCGCGCGCGAATGCCCGTAGGCGCCGCAGACCATCAGGTCCGCGCGGCAGCCGCGGGCGGCCTCCAGCAGCAGCTCGCCCGTGTCTCCCTCGGCGGCGATTTCTTCGAAGTCCACCGTCAGGCCCCACAAGCCCAGATAGGCGCGCAACGCCGACAGATCCGCGGTCGCCTGGCGATGGGGCGGCAGGCCCGCGAGCTGCTGTATGGCGACGATGCGGCTCGCGCCTCTCAGCAGCGGCAGGGCGGCACGCACCGCCCGGCCCGCATGCAGTCCGCCGTCCCAGGCGACGGCGACGTTGAGCGATTGCAGGTCGAGGTCCTGGTGGGCGATCAGCACGGGGGCCCGGCCGTTGAGCAGGAGATCCCCGGCCAGTTCCCCCCGCGCCGCATTGGGCCCGATGACGACGATGTCTGTCAGCGGCAGAGAGGCCAGGGTCGCCTCCCAGGCCGGGCAGTCACGCACTTCGATCACCACATCGCGGCCGAACTCCAGGCCTGCCTCCTGGCCGGCGACGGCCGCCGCGACATTGACCGCTTCCTTCATGGAATTGTGGGTCGCCTGCATTTCGTCGACGACGCGGGGGTCGAGATAGAAGCCGGGCGCGGCCACGTACGCCAGCTGCGACGCAGGGGGCGGAAAGGCGCACAGGACCTTCAACCTTCCCCCTTGCATGGCGGCCAACCGCGCGGCCTTGCCGAAGACCATGCGGTCTTCTTCGGATCCCGACGCGGGGGCGAGAATGGCGCGGAAGGACATGGACACCTCCTTGGAGTGCGAGCCGGGGCTCGCCTTGTGCGGGGTCACCCCTGGGCGATCGTCAGGCGGTGGCGCAGGTTGGCCAGGCTCTCCCGGGTCAGGTCCTTGGCCTCGACATGGCGAAGCCGTGCAGCCGTCTGGGTCCCGAGCGCAGGGCGCAGAACCCCCAGAGCCGTGGGGGCGGCGAAGACCGCGAGGTGATCGAATGCGCTGTGGGAAGCATGGTCCTCGAGCCTGGCCGCGATGCGCTCCACGAACTGGCGCTCGGTCTTCTCGTACCGGCCGTGGTGATGGCCGGACTCCACCGGTTCGATCGGCGAACCGTCCCGATCGGCCGTCGGCACCCCCGGGAGTTCCTCGAACCGGTCGCGTCCGCCGTGACGCGCGAGGAGCCTCGCCGTGCGCCCGTCCAGCACCAGCACCCACCATACGCCGTGGGCGCTGAGAAGAAGGGACAGGCTTGCTCCGGGGTCCGGGCCAGGCGCTGAAATCGAGGTCATGGTCGCAACTCCATTTTGTGGAATTCTCCCTTCCTCCGGCCGGTCTCGCCTTGATTGAAATCATATCGCGATCGGGCGGACCTGGCGTATGCTCACGCTGGATTGGAGAAACGTGATGTGGATCCTGTTCTTGCTCGGCCTGTTCGCAGGTTCGCCTACGGCCGGCGCCTCTGAGGCCTCGCCGCCGCCCGACCTGACGGTTTCGGCCATCCGCGGAGAAGCGTCGGTCCGCCGACGTTGCGCCGCCTGTCACGCAGTCGCAGCGGACGATCAAAGCCCCAATCCTGACGCGCCGCCGCTGCGCGAAGTCGCTGAACGCTATCCGGTCGACAACCTCGGAGAGGCGTTCGCCGAAGGCATCATGGTGGCGCACGACAGCACCATGCCGCCCTTCACGCTGGAGGCGCAGGAGATTGCGGACATCCTGGCTTACCTGGATCAGCTAAACGAAGAACGGCGCGAGCGCGTCCGTCCGTGAAGCACGCCGTCCTGATAAGTCATCCGCGTGGGCGATCCTTCACCCAGCTCATGGCCAGGACCTATGCTGAAGCCGTCGAAAGCCTGGGCCACAGGGTCCTGGTCCGGGACCTGTATGCGATGGATTTCGATCCGCGACTGCAGGCCGACGAGATGCCGAGCCGCGGGCGAGCCATGGTGCAGCCGGAGATCCTGATCGAACGCGCCATGCTGAAGGACGCCGATGTATTCGCCTTCTTCTATCCGATCTGGTTCGGCTCGCCGCCCGCGATGATGAAGGGATACGTCGAGCGCATCTTCGGCGTGGGTTTCGGTTACGAGTCGATCAAGCGCGGCGGCACGCGCCCGCTTCTCACCGGCCGCAAGATGATCAGCTTCACCTCCACCGGGTCCGAGAACACATGGATGGTGGACACAGGCTCATGGACGGCGGTCCGCAAGGTGTTCAACGAACGGCTCGCCTCGGCCTGCGGACTTGAGTCGCTGGAGCACGTGAATTTCGGCGGGGTCGACGAGGACATGGACCCGGGCCGGATCGATGAAGCGGTGGCGCTTGTTCGGGAAACGGTTGCGGATGTCTTCGCCGAGCGGCCGCGGCCCAGACCTTCCGGCGCCGGAAGGAAGCGGAAGAGCGCGTAGGGTGCGCCGCCAGTCCGGACCTGACGGATGGGTGCGGAACTTCGGCGCGCAAGCGGTCTTCTGGACTGGTGACTATATGGACAGGGCAGCTTGCAGAACTGGCAGGCGGCCGACTGAAAGGAACGAAAGACATGAAGGGCTTCACGGGCGACATCGAGAGTCTGACGGTCGACAGCGACGACTTCCGGCGCGTCCTCTACACCGGCAAGAACATTCAGCTCGTGCTCATGGCGCTGCAGCCCGGCGAGGAGATCGGGGAGGAGGTCCATCCGGACCGTGACCAGTTTTTCCGCATCGAAGCCGGCTCGGGCGAAATCCGCATCGACGGTGTCGCCACGCCCCTGAAGGCGGACGATGCGGCGATCGTGCCCGCCGGCGCGCGCCACAACCTGGTCAACACCGGATCGGAGCCCCTCAAGCTCTACACGCTCTACGGTCCGCCCGAGCACGTGGACGGCACGGTCCACAAGACGAAGGCGGAGGCGGACGCCTCGCACGAACACTTCGACGGCCGCACGACGGAGTAGGTCAGCTCAGCCGCGCGATCCCCTGAGGCTGCGCGCGGCGACGCCGAACGCGGCCTCCGCCGTCAGGACGACGCCGCTGAACAGCAGGGCCCAGACCATCAAGTCCATGATCCGGTCGTGGGTGGATCCGAACTCGCCCGACCCGGCGCCGACACCGGCGGCGATCGCCCACAGGGCCGTCAGGACCAGCATGGGTCCGAAGACGCTGATGATGAAGATCCATCCAAGGACCGCGGACCCCCGCAGATCGCTGGTTCTCGTGGACGTCATGGCCGTGTCCCCCGTGTCCGACGGCAAGCAGGCCCCAAGACCCCTCGCTCCGCCTTGAGCGAAATCAATCCCGGCGCGCCGGCCGCCGTCAATTCGTGCGCCGCGGGTGGAAATGTCGGACCCATTCCCCTACGGGGGAAGCAGGGAGAGTGTCTTGGGCGAACTGACCGAAACCGGTCCCATGAGGGCGCTGAACTGGGCCCTGGGCGAGCGAAGGCCCAGGGCGGCCGTCGCGGCGGCCGTGCTGGGTTTTCTGGCGGGCCTGGGCGCCAGACTGGCGACCACCCCACTGCTCGAGCAGCGCAGCTCGTTTCTGTTCTTCCTGCCGGCGGTCTTTGCCGCATCGACGCTCGCGGGGGCCCCTCCCGGGATTCTTGCGAGCCTGCTCGGCCTGCTGGGGGGGCTCTACGCCGTCTGGCTCACCCAAGGCGCCATCCTGACGGGCGATGTGGTGAACGCCGCCGTCTACACGGCCATGGCGTTCGCCATCAGCTTCGGCGGCGAGCTTTTCCAGCGCATGCGCGACCAGGCCCGGGACGTGAACGAGGCCCTGCGGGGACGCGAGGATCACCTGCGCTCAATCCTCGACACCGTGCCCGACGCCATGGTGGTCATCGACGAGCGGGGCGCCATCCAGTCCTTCAGCCACGCCGCCGAACGCCTGTTCGGATGGGCGGCCGCCGAGATGATCGGCAAGAACGTGAAGGTGCTGATGCCTTCGCCGTACCGGGAGGCGCACGATTCCTATCTCGGGCGCTACATGGCGACCGGAGAGCGTCGGATCATCGGCATCGGGCGCGTCGTGGTCGGCGAACGGCGCGACGGCTCGACCTTCCCCATGGAGCTGGCGGTCGGGGAGATGAAGTCGGGTGGAAGGCTTTATTTCACCGGCTTTGTCCGCGACCTGACCGAGCGGCAGCAGACCGAGGCCCGCCTGCAGGAACTGCAGTCGGAGCTCGTCCACATCTCCCGACTCACCGCCATGGGCGAGATGGCCTCGGCCCTGGCGCACGAACTCAACCAGCCCCTCTCGGCGATCGCCAACTACCTCAAGGGGTCCGGCCGGCTGCTCAAGGCGGACCCCGTGCCTCGCGAGCGCCTCGCCGAGGCCGTGGACAAGGCCGCCGAACAGGCGCTGCGCGCCGGCGATATCATCCGCCGTCTGCGCGACTTCGTGGCGCGTGGGGAAACGGAGCGCCGGGTCGAGAGCCTGCCCAAGCTGGTGGAAGAGGCCAGCGCCCTCGCCCTGGTGGGGGCGAAGGAGCACGGGATTCGTGTGCGTTTCGAATTCTCGCCCGAGGTGGACCTCGTGCTGGCCGACAAGGTGCAGATCCAGCAGGTGCTCCTGAACCTCATCCGCAACGGCATCGAGGCGATGGAGGGAGCGTCGCGGCGCGTTCTGGAGGTCCGGATCGAACCGGCCGACGACGACATGGCGCGGGTCTCCGTCATCGACAGCGGTTCCGGGATCAGTCCCCAGATCGCAGATCAGCTTTTCCAGCCCTTCATCACGACCAAGCGCTCCGGCATGGGCGTCGGGCTGTCGATCTCGCGGACCATCATCGAGGCCCACGGCGGGCGTATATGGGTCGAACCCAACCCGGCCGGCGGAACGATCTTCAACTTCACCCTCAGGACCGTTGGCAACCTGGAGCTCTATGATGGCGACTGAACCCGTTGTGCATGTGGTCGATGACGACGCGGCCGTCCGGGACTCCCTGGCCTTCACCCTGGACACCGCGGACCTTCGAAGCCGCACCTACGAGTCAGCGATCGCCCTGCTGGAAGCGCTGCCGGGGATAGAGCCCGGCTGCATCGTCACCGACGTGCGCATGCCCGAGATGAGCGGGCTCGACCTCGTGCGTCGCCTCAAGGAGCTGGGAACTCCGCATCCGGTGATCGTCATCACCGGACACGCCGATGTCCCGCTGGCGATCGAGGCCATGAAGGCCGGTGTCGTGGACTTTCTCGAGAAGCCGTTCGACGACGAGGCGCTTATCGCTGCGGTGAAGCGGGCGCTGGAGCAGAATGCGGCGACCGAGCAGGAAGACGCCGAGCGGATGGCGGTGCAGCGGCGGCTGGAGACCCTGTCGACGCGGGAGCGCGAGGTGCTCGACGGGCTGGTGGCCGGCCACGCCAACAAGGTGATCGCCTACGATCTGGGCATCAGCCCACGGACCGTCGAGGTCTACCGGGCGAACCTGATGACCAAGATGGAGGCTCGCAGCCTTTCGGAACTCGTCCGCATGTCGGTGCTGGCCGGCTAGCTCAGGCCGCAGGCCTCATCACCTCGCGAACCGTCTCGAGCAGGGCGTCGCTCAACAGCGGCTTCTCCACGATGGGCGCCCCCTGGGCCAGGGCCAGCGCCCGCGTCTTGGCGGTCGGGTTCGTGGTGATCAGGATGGCCGGCAAACGGACCCCGGAGGCGCGCAGGCGGGCCAGCAATTCCATCCCGTTCATCTCGGGCAGGTTCAGGTCCAGCACGAGACAGCCGTCGCCGCCCGGCAATCCGGTCGCCAGCAGGGCTTCGGCGCTCGGATAGGTGCGCACCTCGAACCCCTCGAGTTCGAGGGCGAACTTCAGGGCGTCCCCCACCGCCTCGTCGTCGTCCACGAGGAGCAGGATGGGCCGATGCGTAATGTCCTTAGCCGACATCGGAAGACCTGGCGGACGGGGCGGCGATCATGTCGGAAGTGTTAACCGCCGCCGGTCCGCTCCGATATTCAGGGTCTGTCCCTACGGGATTTTGCGTAGGCGACGGCGGGCTGTCCCCATCCTCTTCATCGATCAGGATCCGCGCCGCGTCGCCTTCCGGGTCCTCATACTGGCCGGCCGCGAAGCTCCAGGCGAAGGCGCCGAGGCCGATCAACCCGAGGAGGACGGAGAGGGGCGCCAGCCACATCAGGGCGCTCATCGGATGGCCCCCCATTGCAGCCGCAGGGCGTTCAGACTGACCACGAGCGAGGATGCGCTCATGGCGATCGCGGCCACGAAAGGCGTCGCGAACCCGAAGATGGCCAGCGGCGCGGCCACAACGTTGTAGAGGGCGGAGAAGGCGAAATTCTCCATGGCCCGAGCCTTGGCCTGGTGAGCGACCTCAAGAGCCTGCGGCACCGCCTGCAGTCCGTTCTCGAACACCAGATCCGCAGCGGTCTGGCTGGCGTCCGCCGCGGAGCCGGGCGCCATGCTGGCGTGCGCGTTGGCCAGGGCGGCGGCGTCATTGAGGCCGTCGCCGACCATCAGCGGCCGGGCTCCGCGCGCCTTCATCTCGTCCAGGGCCAGCGCCTTCTCGATGGGCGTCAGGGTCGCGCGCCACTGTTCGATGCCGGCCTGGCCGGCGATCTCGCTGACCGGGCCCGGCAGATCACCTGACAGGATCTCCACCGTCAGACCCCGCTCGCGCAGCCGCGTGATCACCTCCGCCGCTTCGGGGCGAATGCGATCGCTGAACCGGAAGCGCACGGGCGCTTCGCCATCGAAACCGAACCAGAGCTCGGTGGTGTCGCCGGACGCCGAACCTCCGACCCAGCCGGCGCGCCCGAGGCGCGCGCGGCGGCCCCCGATCACGCCCTCGACACCAAAGCCCGCCGTCTCGGTCACGTCCTCCGCCGCCGGTCCCGGGCCCGCCGCTTCGGCCAGCGCCCGCGCAAGGGGATGGCGGGAGCCGCGCGCGAGCGGGGCCGCCACCGCGACGAGGTCGGGGCGGGCGTCGACCAGCTGCGGCTTGCCTTCGGTCAGGACGCCGGTCTTGTCGAAGACCACGTGCGTGACCTCGGACAGTCGCTCGAGAGCGGCGCCCGACTTCACCAGGACACCCTGGCGGAACAGCCGGCCGCAGGCGACGACCTGCACCGCGGGGACGGCCAGGCCCAGGGCGCACGGGCAGGTGATGATGAGCAGGGCGGCGGCGCGCAGGATCGCGGTGCGCAGGTCTTCCCCCGCAACCAGCCAACCCGCGGCGGTAAGGGCCGCCGCCGCGTGCACGACAGGCACATAGATCGCGGCGGCCTTCTCCGCCCACTGAACGTAGCGCGAGCGAGACTGGGCGCCGGCTTCCATCATGCGCGCGACCGCGGCCACGGTGGAATCCTGCGCCGCCGCCGTCGCGCGGGCGGTAAGCCTTCCCGTCAGGTTCAGCGCGCCCGCCGGCAGGTTTCGCCCGGCCTGGGCCTGCACCGGAACGGTCTCCCCGGTGACGAGGGCGAGATCGAGATCCGACGCTCCGGTCTCCACCACCACATCGACGGGCAAGCGGTCTCCTGGCGACAGGGTCAGCAGGTCGCCCACCTGGACGTCGTTGACCGGGATGCTGCGCGTCGAGCCGTCCGCGTCCACGAGCGTCGCCGTGCGCGCCTGCAACGCCAGGAGATCCCGCGCCGCCGACCGGGCGCGCGCTCTCAACTGGTGGTCCAGGTAGCGGCCGATCAGGAGCAGGAACAGAAGGCTGACCGCGGCCTCGAAATAGGCATGCTCGCCACGAAGGACGGTCTCGCTGATGCTGACCGCGAGGGTGAGCAGAACGCCGATCGTGATCGGCACGTCCATGTTGGCGCGCCCGCGCCTCAGGGACCGCCAGGCGGACTCGAAGAAGGGCCTTCCGCTGTAGAGCGTGCAGGGTACGGCGACGATGGCCGCGGCCCAGTACATGAAGGTGCGCACCCCTTCGCCCATCTGGGCGCCAGCCCAGACCGGCACGGTGAACATCATGACGTTCATGGCGCCGAAGGCCGCGACGCCCAGCGCCAGGGCGAGGCGCCGGCCTTCACGGTCCTCTTCGACGACGGCCTCGGCCGGGTCGAAGGGCGCCGCCGTGTACCCCAGTCCCGTGACCGTATCGACGACCTCGCGAGGGTCGAGCCGGCCCTGGGTCCAGCTGACGGCCAGCTTCCCGGTGGTCAGGTTCAGGCGAGCGGCGTCCACGCCGGGGATGGCCAGGACGCCCTTCTCGATCTTGGCGATGCAGCCGGCGCAGCGGGCGCCACGCACGAGCAGCTCCAGGCTTTCGCCGCCGCCGCTCTGGCGGACGAAGACGCGCGGATCCCAGGCGGCGCCAGCGTAGGTGTCGGTCACCGCCATACCAGTCGCCTCGTCGCCTCGAAGGTGCGCCCTCGGCCGTCCCTGGCGGTCAGCTTCAGGTCCCAGGCGCCCGCCTGGAGCGGGGTCGCGCCGGCATAGACGCCGGGCTGCACGGCGCGGAGTGCCACCGTGGCGGCGCCAGCGTCCGTGGCCGGCCGGGTGAGGGCGGCCTGCACCGTGAGGCCGGCCAGTGTTGCCCCCTCGGCATCACTGAAGCTCGCGGTCACCTGGCCGGGAACGGCGCCCTGGCGCACTTGCGCAGTCCAGCCAAGAGACTCCTGGGCCCGCCGCTCGGCCAGGGTCTGGTTGTAGGCGAGCCCGTCTTCGTAGGCGCGCTCCGACACCTCCCCGGGGAAGGTCTGCACGGCCCAGGTGACGAACAGCGCATCGAGTCCGATGACTACGGCGAAAAAGCCCGCCACGCCCAGGGCGACGTGCCGTCCCGTAAGCGGGCGAGGGGTGCTGGAAGCGGCAATCATCGGCTGCTCTCCTCGGGCGACAGGAAGACGGTGCGCACCTGGTCGCTCTGGCCGTTGGCAGCGTCCGAAAGGGTGAAAGTCGCTGGTTCGGAGTGACCGCGCGCCACGTTCGGCGGCGCGATCGCGAACACCCGCAGGGTCCGCACCTTGCCCGGTTCGACGGCGACGGCGATGTCGCCCCGCTCCAGACCGACGGCGGTCAGTTCAACCCCTTCCGGGCCCTGGAATCCCACGGAAAGCGTGCGGGTATCCTGAGCCTTGTTGGAGAGGCGCAGGGTGTACCCGTTGCGGATCGACCCGTCCTTCAGCCGCACGTAGGTCGGGTTCCGGTCGCGCATGACGCTCAGATCCAGGCTCGAGCGGGTGGTGAGGCCGAAGAGCATCACCGCGGCGACGATGACGAGGCCGATGGAGTAGTAGGCCGTCCGGCCGCGGACCAGCCTGTACGCCGGCTTGCGGCCTTCGGAGCGGGCCAGCACCGCCGCGTCGGTGTCGAAGGCGATCAGCCCCTTGGGGCGGTCGATCTTCTCCATGATGTCGTCGCAGGCGTCGATGCACAGGGTGCAGTTGATGCACTCCAGCTGAGGCCCGTTGCGGATATCGATTCCCATGGGACAGGCGACGACGCACTGCTTGCAGTCGATGCAGTCGCCCCGGCCTTCCCAGGTGTCGCCCTTCTTGTGGGGTCCCCGCGGTTCGCCGCGGTCATAGCGGTAGGTGACCTGGAGGGTGTGGTCGTCCAGCATCGCGCCCTGGATGCGCGGCCAGGGGCACATGTAGGTGCACACCTGCTCACGCATGTGCCCGGCGAAGACGTAGGTCGTGAAGGTCAGCAGGCCGACAGACAGGTAGGCCGTGACCTCGGCCTCTCCGGCCCAGAACTCGCGCCAGAGCGTCGGGGCGTCGGCGAAGTAGAGCGCCCAGGCTCCGCCGGTCGCCATGGCGACAAGGATCCAGACCAGGTGCTTGCCGGTCTTGCGCCACACCTTGTTGAAGGAGGTCGGCGACTTGTCGAGCCGCATGCGCGCGTTGCGGTCGCCCTCGAACAGACGCTCCACGGCGATGTAGAGATCGGTCCACACGGTCTGCGGACAGGCATAGCCGCACCAGAGGCGTCCGAAGACGGCGCTGACCAGGAACAGGGCCAGCGCGGCGGCCACCAGGACGCCGGTCACATAGTAGACCTCCTGCGCCCACAGCTGGAGGCCGAAGAAGTAGAAACGCCCCGCCGCGAAATCGATCAGGGCGGCCTGATCCGGTAGGTCGCCGGGACGGTCCCAGCGCAGCCAGGGCGTGATGTAGTAGACGCCCAGCAGGACGCTGAGCACCGCCCACTTGATGCGCCGCCACGGGCCGTGGACGAGCTTCGGGTAGATCGGCTCGCGCTTCTTGTAGAGCGCGGGCCCTTTAGGCGACGGC
>JAEZEZ010000097.1 GCA_023432855.1 Pseudomonadota bacterium
GCTGCTGGGTCCTCGGGTCTGCGGCTGCTGCGCAGCCTCCGCCCGAGGATGACGGAGGTTTTTTGGGGTGTCCGCGCCGGCGCCCGCCGCTTGGGTCCCCCGGACCGGCCTGCGGACGGCCGGGGGATGACGATGGAAGGGAAGTATCGCCGCAGCGGGGTGGCGGCGATTGGCGGCGTGCTGCATATGTTCTCGCAGATCATGTCCGAGTCCTCCCCGCCCGTCCGCATCTCCGACCTCGCCCGCCCGCAGCCGCCGGCCGGGGCGCGCGACGACGCCTATCTGGAGGGGCTGAACGCCGAGCAGCGCGAGGCGGTGCTGGCGACCGAGGGGCCGGTGCTGGTGCTGGCCGGCGCGGGGACCGGCAAGACGCGGGTGCTGACCACGCGGCTGGCGCACATCCTGGCCACCGGGCGGGCGCGGCCGTGGGAGCTGCTGGCCGTCACCTTCACCAACAAGGCCGCGCGCGAGATGCGCGAGCGGATCACGCACCTGATCGGCCCGTCGGCCGAGGGGCTGCGCTGGCTGGGGACCTTCCACTCGATCGCGGCCCAGATCCTGCGCCGGCACGCGGAGCTGGTCGGGCTGAAGTCGAGCTTCACGATCCTCGACACCGACGACGTCGAGCGGCTGCTGAAGCAGCTGATCGAGGCGGAGAACATCGACCCCAAGCGGTGGACGCCGCGGACCCTGGCGGGGCTGGTGGACCACTGGAAGAACCGCGGCTGGACGCCCGAGAAGCTGCCGGCGTCGGAGGATTTCGCCAACGGCAAGGCCCAGAAGCTGTACGGGCTCTACCAGGAGCGGCTGCGGGTGCTGAACGCCTGCGACTTCGGCGACCTGCTGCTGCACAACATCACCATCTTCGCGAACCACGCCGACGTGCTGGCCGAGTACCACCGGCGCTTCCGCTACATCCTGGTGGACGAGTACCAGGACACCAACGTGGCCCAGTACCTGTGGCTGCGGCTGCTGGCGGGCGGGTCCCAGAACGTCTGCTGCGTGGGCGACGACGACCAGTCGATCTACGGCTGGCGCGGGGCCGAGGTGGACAACATCCTCAGGTTCGAGCGCGACTTCCCCGGCGCGCGCATCGTGCGGCTGGAGCGGAACTACCGCTCGACCAGCCACATCCTGGGCGCGGCGTCCGGCCTGATCGCGGCCAACAAGGGGCGGCTGGGCAAGACCCTGTGGACCGAGGCCGAGGGCGGCGAGAAGGTGCGCGTGCGCGGCGTCTGGGACGGCGAGGCCGAGAGCCGCCTGATCGCCGACGAGATCGAGGACTGGAAGCGCAAGGGCGGCCGCTACAAGGACGTCGCGGTGCTGGTGCGCGCCTCGTTCCAGATGCGCGCCTTCGAGGAGCGCTTCGTTCTGTTGCAGATCCCCTATGCGGTGATCGGCGGGCCGCGCTTCTTCGAGCGGGCGGAGATCCGCGACGCCCACGCGTATCTGCGGCTGATCCAGTCCGAGGACGACGACCTGGCCTTCGAGCGCATCGTCAATACGCCCAAGCGCGGCATCGGCGACGCCAGCGTGCAGAAGCTGCTGACCCTGGCCCGGCGGGCCGGGGTGTCGGCCATGGCCGCGGCGCGCGAACTGGTGGGCTCGGACGAGCTGCCGGCGCGCACGCGCACGGCGCTGTCGAACTTCATCCGCGACGTGGACCGGTGGCGGCATCTGGGCGCCAGCGTGCGCCACTACGAGCTGACCGAGACGGTGCTCGAGGAGAGCGGCTACACCGACATGCAGCGCGCCGACCGCGCCACCGGCCAGACCCGCCTCGACAACCTCAAGGAGCTGGTCCAGTCGATGCAGGCGTTCGAGACCCTGCAGGACTACCTCGAGCACGTCTCGCTGGTGCTGGATCTCGACCGCGGCTCCGGCGAGGACGCGGTGGAGGTGATGACGCTCCACGGCGCCAAGGGGCTGGAGTTCCCGCTGGTCTTCCTGCCCGGCTGGGAGGAAGGCGTCTTTCCCTCCCAGCGCTCCATCGACGAGAAGGGCGAGAAGGGGCTCGAGGAGGAGCGCCGGCTCGCCTACGTCGGCGTGACCCGGGCGCGCGAGGAGGCGCGCATCAGCTTCGCCGCCAACCGCCAGGTCTATGGCCGCTGGACCTCTCAGCTGCCCTCGCGCTTCGTCGACGAGCTGCCGATCGAGCACGTGCAGGCGGAGTCCGACACCGGCTATTACGGCGGCGGGCCGGGCATGAACGAGGTGAAGTCGCGCTGGGACGAGGCGCCGTCGTTCGGCTCGGGCTACACCTCGCCGGGCTGGAAGCGGGCGCAGCAGCGCGGCCAGTTCGGGGGCGGCTCGCGCCAGCCGGTGATCGAGGGCGACGGCCGCCTGGTCGCCACGTCCGACGCCGGCGCCGCCTCGGGCTGGAGCCGCGGCGACCGCGTCTTCCACCAGAAGTTCGGCTACGGCACCGTCCGCGGCGTCGAGGGCAACAAGCTGACCGTCAGCTTCGACAAGGCCGGCGAGAAGAAGGTCATCGACAGCTTCGTGGAGAAGCAGTGAGGTGGTAGTCTGAGGCCATGGCCGACGGGTTCACCCTGCAGATCGACGACGACCTCGCCCGCGAGATCGAGCGCGCCGCCGAGGCTGCCGGCATGAGCCGCGAGGACTATGCCCGGTTCCTGCTGACGCAGCAGACGTTCAACCCGGACGACTACACCTGGCTCAACGGCGACCCTCGCGAGCCGATTCCAACAACGGCCTGGGAGGACGGCAGGCCGTGGGAAGAGGTTCGCGGCGAAATGCTGGACCTGCTGGACGAAAAGCTGCGCGGCCGCGAGTGAGCGTCAGACTTTCGGCACAGGCGGAGGCCGACCTTCGCCAGCTGATCGACTGGCTCGCGGCCCGGTCGCCGAAAGCTGCGCGCAAGGCCGTGATGCGCGTCGTACTGGCGCTCGATCATCTGGAGGCTTTCGCGGAACTGGCCCCCGAGGTCGACGGCGCAGCCCGCCAGCTTAGGGTCCGGTTCGGTCGCGATGGCTTTCTCATCCGCTACCGGAATGAGGAAGCTGGCGTCTTCGTGGAGAGTATTCTTCACGGCCGCCAGGACCGCTGACCATCCCCCACCCGTAAATCGCGCCTTAACCACGTTTCGCGGAGTCTGGGCCATGACCCGCGCCCATGCCCGCAACCTGTCGCCGGAGGCCGACGGCCCCAGGCCGGCGGCGTGGGAGTGGGTGGCGGCGGCGCTGGTCATCATCATGATGACGGGGGCCCTGATCGGCCCGCTGTTCGCGCCCGACCAGGGCGAGACGCCGGTGCTGCGGCTGGTGTGGCTGCCGGCCTATGCGGTCATCTTCATGCTGGCCATCCGGCGCGCGCGCGAGATCCTCGTGGTGTGGCCGGGCGCCGTCATCGCCGCGGGGCTGGTGGGGCTGGCCTGGCTGTCGCACCTGTGGTCGCTTGAGCCGGACGTGACGGTCAGGCGCTCCATCGCGCTGGCCATCACCATGCTGTTCGCGCTCTACCTCGCGGGGACCTTCCGCGGCGCGAACCTGCTGCGGCTGCTGTGCTGGGCCTTCATCGCCATGCAGCTGATGAGCCTGGTCGCCGTCTTCGCCAATCCGGTGATGGGCATCCACCAGGACGTCAACGCGGGCATGTGGCGCGGCGTCTGGTACGAGAAGAACCAGCTGGGGATGATGATGTTCACCGCCGCCCTGTCGGGGCTGGCGCTGATCGTCTCGGGCGAGCGGGGACGCCCGCTGGCCCTGGTGACCATCGGCCTGGCGCTGGTGCTGCTGCTGGGCAGCCAGTCGAAGACCTCGCTGCTGTGCCTGATCGCCGGGTCGGGGGTGATCATCGGGCTTTACCTGCTGCGCCGCACGGGGCCGGCGGCGGCGGTGGCGCTGGTGTGGCTGGGAGTGGTCGTCGGCTCGGCGGCGCTGGCCTTCATCGCCATCAGCCCCGAGACCTTCTTCACCCTGCTCGGCAAGGATCCGTCGCTGACCGGCCGCACCGACATCTGGGACGCCCTGATGCGCAGGGCGGCGGAGCGGCCCGTGACCGGCTACGGCTACGCCGCCTTCTGGGGCAAGGAGTCGATGCCGGCTAACTGGGTGCGGCTGGAGACCGACTGGGACGTGCCCTCGGCCCACCAGGGCTGGCTGGAGGTGCTGGTGCAGCTCGGCTGGGCGGGCGCGGTGGCGGTGGCGGCCACCGCGGCGCTGGCCCTGTTCATGACGCTGGCCCGCCTGCCCCGGCTCGGCGCGCAGGAGGGCTACTTCGGCGCAGGCTACCTCGTGGCCGTGGGGGTGCTGACCCTGTCGGAGAGCGTGCTGATGCTGCACCATAACCTGACCTGGAGCCTGTGCATCGTCGTCCTGGCCAGCCGCTTCCTGCCGGCGCCCGAGCCGCGGACGGCCGCGAGCCCGGCGGCGCGGCGCGGGTCCCTGTCGCGCCACCGGCGAATGGGTCCGGCGGTGGCCGGCGGGTAGGATCCGACGTGTGTGTGTGTGAGGGCTGAGCCGCGCTCACTCCAGTTCTTCCGTCATCCTCGGACGAGAGGGCGGATTGTTTGGGACCGTTGAGAACCATCCTGAAACCCAGCGCACCGACCGCGCCGCCGCGC
>JAEZEZ010000105.1 GCA_023432855.1 Pseudomonadota bacterium
GGCTCTCGATATGCAGCAGGGAGCGCCCGCCCCACACGGCGGCGCTGGTCGAGCCGCCGCCCATGTCGATGCAGACGCAGCCCAGGTCCATTTCGTCGTCTTCCAGCGCGGCCAGCGACGACACCACCGGCGCGGCGGCCACGCCCTGCAGGTCCAGATGCGCCAGCTCCAGACAGTGACTCAGTGCGTTGAAGGCGCTCTCGGCCATCGACACGACCAGCAGGTCCAGCCCCAGCGAATGGCCGCGCATCGAGCGCGGATCATGCACCCCGCGCGCCCCGTCCACCGACCAGCCGATCGGCAGCACATGGATCGGGCGGCGGTTCGGCAGGCGGATCTGCGCCAGGGCCATGCCGATCGCGCGCGCCAGATCGGCGTCCCCGACCGGATTGGCGCCCAGCGAGACGCGGGCCTGCACCCGGTGGCTGGCCATCTGGCCGATGGCCGTGGTCACCACGACGCCGGACACCGGGCTCTGGGCCGCGCGCTCGGCGCGTTCGACGGCGTGGCCGATGGCCTGGGCCGCCTCGTCCATGTTGACGATGGCCCCGCCCTTGACC
Source organism: Pseudomonadota bacterium (assembly GCA_023432855.1). Lineage (GTDB taxonomy): Bacteria > Pseudomonadota > Alphaproteobacteria > Caulobacterales > Caulobacteraceae > JAEZEZ01. Next base: position 561 of record JAEZEZ010000105.1, read on the forward strand.
CCGCGCGACTGCACATGGCCGGCGCCCGCGACGCGGATGGTCCGGTCGGCGTGGCGCACGCCCTCGGGCTTCATGATGAAACAGCCGACCTTGGACTGGCCCAGGTCCAGCGCGGCCACCACGGGGGCGCGCGTCGCCGCCCTGCCCGCGTCCGCCGTCGTCGTTCCGTTACGCCCCGCCATCAGCCCTGCTCACCCCGTCCCGACATTACGCTTCCCCGGCGGAGGGCCGGACGGCGACCTCCTCGGGCGTTCTCAGATCCACGCGGGCGAAGCCCAGGTCCAGCAGGCGCTCGCGCTGGTCCAGCGCGTCCAGCTGGATCAGGGCCGCCTCCTGGCGGATGGCCGGAAGCTGGATCAGGCTGCCGTCCTTGAGCCGCAGGTCCCAGCGGCGTTCATCCACCCGCACCAGCGCCTCGACCCGCGCGGCCAGACGCGGACGCTGGGCGATCAGCGGCAGGATCTCGGCCGCCGCCGTATCGGCCCCTTTGCCCACGACCAGCGGCAGCTGCGGATAGCGACCGGCGTCGGCGCCGGTGATGACGCGGCCTTGGCCGTCGATGACATTGGCCTGTCCCCCCGCCTGCCAGACGGCCAGGCGGTCGTGTTCCTTGACCTCGACGATCAGGGTGTCGGGAAGCAGGCGCACCACCGTCGCCTCCTTGACCCAGCCGACCTGCTCGACCCTCTCGCGGATCGCGTTCAGGTCCAGACGCGTGATCGGCTGACCCGAATGCACCTGCAAGGCGTGGCGGATGGCCGGGGTCGCCTCGGACGACGCGCCGGCGACGTGCACCCGTTTCAGCTCCAGCCCCATGCCCAGCACGGTTCGGTCGACGCCCGCATTCATCGCCGCGCCGATGCGCTCGGCCCGCGAACCGGTGAACAGCACAGCGGCCAGCACCACCACGCCCGCGCCGATGCTCAGCATCACCGCGCCGGGGCTCAGGTCCATGCGCCCGATGGCTGCGACCTTGCCGGGCGTGGCGGGGGCGTTGCGGGGAGCGGGCGCACGGCCGCGCCCGGACGGAGCGCCCTTCCTCGGCGCGCCGCCTCCCGAATTCTGTCGCCGACCGCCGCGCACTACCGCGGGCATGAGGCGTCCTCCACCATCCACCGGACCAGGTCTTTATACCCCATCCCCACATGGGCGGCCTGCTCGGGGACGAGCGAGGTCGGGGTCATGCCGGGCTGGGTGTTGACCTCCAGAAGAACGAGGACGTCCTTAATATCGTCATAACGAAAGTCGGATCGGGTAAGACCGCGGCAACCAAGCGCGGCGTGCGCGCGCTCGGCCAGGCGCATGGCCTGCTCCGCCACCGCGGCGGGGATCTTCGCCGGCACCTCGTGGCGCGAGCCGCCCTCCCCGTACTTGGCGTCGTAGTCGTAGAAGCCGGTGGTCGCGATGATGTCGGTGACGGCCAGCGCGCGCGGACCGTCCTTCTCGCCCAGCACCGCCACCGCCAGTTCCTTGCCGGCGATGTAGGGCTCGACCATCACCTCCTCGCCGTAGGTCCAGCTGTCCGCCGCCAGTTCGCGCGGCGGGCCGTTGGCCCCCTCGAACACCAGGAAGACGCCGACCGAGGAGCCCTCGGCGTTGGGCTTCACCACGTAGGGCGGCGCCATGACGTGGTCGCGGGCGGCCTCGAAACGGTTGAACAGGCCGCCGCCGGGCACGGCCACCCCGGCCGCCGCCAGCACGGCCTTGGACTTGGCCTTGTCCATCGCCAGGGCCGACGAGAGCACGCCGGAGTGGGTGTAGGGGATGTTCAGCGTCTCGAGCACGCCCTGGACGCAGCCGTCCTCGCCCCAGGCGCCGTGCAGCGCGTTGAACACCACGTCGGGCTTAAGGCCGGCCAGCACCGCCGCCAGGTCGCGGCCGGCGTCGACGCGGCTGACCTTCGCCCCCAGCCGCTCCAGCGCGTCGGCGCACTCGCGCCCCGAGACCAGCGAAACCTCCCGCTCGGACGACAGGCCCCCCAGCAGGACGGCGACGTTTTTTCCGGCGAGGGGAGCGGTGGTCATGGGGGATACGCCTTTCGTGGGAGCGGCGTATCAAACGCAGGCGCGGTTGTGAATCGGGATTGGAGTCTAAGTCGTCCTCATCCTGAGCCTGTCGAAGGACGAGGACGTCGCACCACGCTTGCAGCATCCGCGCGGGACCGAAATCCCCGTCCTTCGACAGGCTCAGGATGAGGATTTCTACTGAACCCTACGGGCGCCGCCCGATGCGCTTGATCTCCCATTCCAGCTGCACGCCGGTCTTCGCCTTCACGTCGGCGCGGACGGCTTCGCCGAGGCCTTCGAGGTCGGCGGCGGTGGCGTCGCCGGTGTTGATCATGAAGTTCGAGTGCAGCTCGGAGAACTTGGCGCCGCCGAAAAGCTTGCCGCGCCAGCCGGCCTCGTCGACCAGCTTCCAGGAGGAATGGCCCTCGGGGTTCTTGAAGGTGGAGCCGCCGGTCTTCTCGCGGATCGGCTGGGTCTGTTCGCGGCGGGCGGTGATCTCGTCCATGCGCGCGGTGATGGCGGCGGGGTCGTCGGGCTCGCCGCGGAAGGTCGCCTGCACCCAGACGATGGAGCCGGGCTCGATCTCGCTGTGGCGATAGGTGTAGCCGAAGTCGCGCAGGGAGAAGATGCGCATCTCGCCCCGGCGGTCATAGCCCCAGGCGCGGACCAGCACGTCCTTCGTCTCGCGGCCATAGCAGCCGGCGTTCATGGTCAGGGCGCCGCCGATGGTGCCGGGGATGCCGGCGTAGAACTCCAGACCCGCCAGCCCGGACTTCGCGGCGAACTTCGCCACCATGGAATCCAGCACGCCGGCGTCGGCGACGATGTGGCCGTCCTCGTCCAGGCCGATGTAGGCGAAGGCCTTGCCCATCAGGCGGATGACCACGCCCTCGACCCCGCCGTCGCGCACGATGACGTTGGAGCCGACGCCGAGCACGGTGACCGGTATGTCCTCGGGCAGGCCCTTCAGGAAGTCGGCGAGGTCGTTGTGGTCGGCGGGGAGGAACAGCAGGTCCGCCTTGCCGCCGACGCGGAACCAGGTGAAGGGCGCGAGCTCGGCGTCGCGCACCAGCTTGCCGCGCACCGCGGGCAGGTCGTCACGCCAGTCGCTCACGCCGCCTCTCCCATGGCCGCGAGCTCGCCGGGCAGGGCGTAGGCCCACTGGGTGATGTCGCCGGCGCCGAGGCAGACGACGAGGTCGCCCTTCGACGCCTCCTCGGCGATGAGGGCGGCCAGGTTCTCGGGCCCGCTGAGCGGGAGGACGCGGCGGTGGCCGAAGCGGCGGATGCCCTCGACCAGGGCGTCCTTGCCGACGCCTTTGATCGGCTGTTCCCCGGCCGGATAGACGTCGGCGACGATGACCGTGTCGGCGTCGCTCATGCAGGCGGAGAACTCCTCCAACAGGTCGCGCAGGCGGGTGTAGCGGTGCGGCTGGACCACGGCGATGACCTTGCCGGTCGCCACCTGGCGGGCGGCCTTGAGCACCGCGGCGATCTCCACCGGGTGGTGGCCGTAGTCGTCGATGACGCGCACGCCCCGCGCCTCGCCGGTGGTGGTGAAGCGGCGGCTCACCCCTTCGAAGGAGGCCAGGCCGTCGCGGATCTGCTCGGGGCCCACGCCCAGCTCGCGGGCCACGGCGATGGCGGCGAGCGCGTTGGAGACGTTGTGCCAGCCGGGCATGGGCAGGTGCAGGCGCCTGAGCCGGATCTGCTCGCCCTCCAGCGGGCTGATCAGCACGTCGAACCAGGCCCCGTCGGCGGCCATCTCGCAGGCCTCGGCGCGGACCTCGGCCTGGGGATTTACGCCGTAGGTCACCAGCCGGCGGTTCTCGACCGAGGCGGCCAGGGCGCGGACCTCGGGGTGGTCCACGCAGACGGCGGCGAAGCCGTAGAAGGGGATGTTCTCGACGAAGTCGCGGAACGCCTTCCGCACGCCGTCGAAGTCGCCGTAGTGGTCGAGGTGCTCGGGGTCGATGTTGGTGACGATGGCCACGGTCGACTTCAGGCGCAGGAAGGAGCCGTCGCTCTCGTCCGCCTCGACCACGATCCAGTCGCCGTCGCCGACCTTGGCGTTGGTGCCGTAGGCGTTGATGATGCCGCCGTTGACCACCGTGGGATCCAGCCCGCCGGCGTCGAGCAGGGCCGCGACCATGGAGGTGGTGGTGGTCTTGCCGTGGGTGCCGCCGACCGCGATCGAGAACTGCAGCCGCATCAGCTCGGCCAGCATTTCGGCCCGGCGGACCAGGGGGATGCGGCGTTCGCGCGCGGCCTGGTACTCCGGATTGTCGGCCTTCACGGCGGTCGAATAGACCACCGCCGAGGCGCCCTCGACGTGGGCCGGGTCGTGGCCGATGAAGATCTTCGCGCCCAGCTTCTCCAACCGCCGGGTGTTGGCCGAGGCCTTGGCGTCCGAGCCCTGGATGTCATACCCAATTTTGAGCATGATTTCGGCGATCCCGCTCATGCCGATCCCGCCGATGCCCACGAAGTGGACGGGGCCGATCTCGAAGGGGATGGGGCGCAGGCGCGAGGGTTGGATCATCTTTGCGTCATAGCGGCAGGCGGGGAGCAAGCCAACGCACGGCGGCGCAGGCGGCTCCCGGTCGATGCAGGAACGCCGTTATCCCGGATTGCGGGGCGGCGCCCCCTGTGATCAAGCTGCGCCCCTTGGACGGAGGGGCGCCCGATGAATCCGACGAGTCTTGCGGCTGCGGCCGTCTCGGCCCTGGCGCTCGCCGCCTGCGCCGCCGCCGAGCCCCGGCCGGAGCCGTCGAACGACACGAGGCTGGTCCAGCTGATCAGCGATGCGCCCGACACCAACTTCGTCCCGGTCGACATGCCGGCCGCGCAGGACGGCAAGGCGCAATTCTGGACCCTGTCGGTGGAGCCGGCGCCGGTGCAGGTGGGCGAGGAGACCATTGTCGCCGCCTGGCTGCACGTGCTGGTGGACTGCGGCCAGAACACCGTCGCGCACATGGAGGGCGTGGCGCTCCGCCGGGACCTGAGCGTGGGCCTGCGCGAAAACAGGGGGTCGCCCGCAAAGGTCGCCACGCGGGCGGACAAGATCGCCCTGGTCAAGCACGCCTGCTCGCGCAGCGCCCCGCTGGGACCGGAGGCGGAGAACGTCGCCGCCGCGGTGCGCCTCGGCCTGAAAGGCGGCTGAGCGTCTAGCGCGCCACCTGCTCCACCAGGTCGGCCAGCTTCGCCGCCGCATCGGGGACCGCGACCGAGCGGGCGGCGGCGGCCATGGCGGCCAGCCGGTCCGGGTCCGACAGCAGGCCCTGCAGCACGTTGGAGACGTTGTCGACGGTGAAGTCGTCCTCCTCGATGACCACCGCAGCACCCGCGTCGACCAGTTGCCGGGCGTTGAAGCGCTGGTGGTCGTCCATGGCGATCTTGAGGGGCACGAGGATGGCCGGAACGCCGGCCACGGCGATCTCGCAGCAGGTGGAGGCGCCGGCGCGGCCGATCATCAGGTGCGCCGTCCCCAGGCGGGCGGCCATGTCCCGGAAGAAGGGCGCGACCTGGCCGGCCACATTGGCGTCGGCGTAGACGGCGCGGGCGGTCTCGAGGCTGTCGTGGCGGGTCTGCTGGTCGACGCTCAGCCGGTGGCGAAGCGCCTCGGAAAGCTGGGCCACCGCGCGGGGGACGGTCTCCGACAGCAGGCGCGCGCCCTGGCTTCCGCCGGTGACCAGCAGGTTGAGCCGGCTTCCCGAGGCATCGTAGGCGCGGCCGTGCAGCGCCCGGATCTCGGCGCGGACCGGATTGCCGACCACGTGGGCTGAGGCCTTCACCTTCGGCGAGGCCTTTTCGAGGATCGGAAAAGCGCAGGCGACCGCCGAGACCTGGCCCGCCAGCAGCCGGTTCACGCGGCCCAGCACCGCATTCTGCTCGTGAATGACGGTCGGCCGGCCCTGGGTCTTCGCCGCCAGCAGGGCGGGCAGGGACGGATAGCCGCCGAAGCCCACCACCACCGCCGGGTCCAGCCGGCTGTAGGCGGCGCGCGCCTGCAGCACGCCCTGGGTGATCTTCACCCCGCCGCGGACCGCGCCAATGGGGTCGGTGGTGCGGAAGGTGGCGGCGTTCAGCGCCAGCCGCTCCTCGGCCGGAAACGCGCTGGCGTACTGGTCGCCGCGCGCGTCCGTGGCCAGCACCACCTTCCAGCCCCGGTCGGTCAGGGTCCGCGCCAGCGCCTCGGCGGGGAACATGTGCCCGCCGGTTCCGCCCGCGGCCAGGACGGCGGTCCTCTGCGCGGCCCCGCTCACGCGAAGGCGCCGGCGCGCGAGAGGCCCTCTCCGGGGGCGTAGGCGCCCGGGCGGCGCCGCGTCAGCGCCAGGGCCAGGCCCAGCGTCAGTCCCATGGCCAGCATCGACGAGCCTCCATAGCTGATGAAGGGCAGGGTCATGCCTTTGGTGGGGATCAGGTTCAAGTTCACGGCGATGTTGATGAAGGCCTGCTGGCCGAACAGCACGAACAGGCCGGCCGCGGCCACCTGCTCGAACGGGTCGGACAGGCGCATGGCCTTGAACAGTCCTCGCACGGCCACGAAGCCGAACAGGCCGATGAGCAGAAGCGAGAACATCAGGCCGAACTCCTCGGCCGCCACCGAGTAGATGAAGTCGGTGTGCAGGTCCGGCACGTGGCGCTTCATCACCCCCTCGCCCGGCCCGCGCCCGAACAGGCCGCCGGCGGCGATGGCCTCGGAGGCGCGGTCGATCTGGTGGGTGTCGGCGGCCTCGGCGCCCAGGAACTTCTGCACCCGCGAGGCGACGTGGTCGAACAGGAAGTAGGTGGACACCAGCCCGCCCACGGCCACGGCCCCCAGGCCGAGGATCCACTTGAACGGCACGCCCGCCATGAAGAAGCAGGCCCCGAAGGCGACGGTGACCAGCACGGTCTGGCCGACGTCGGGCTGGATCAGCAGCAGGGCCACGGTCAGGCCGTAGAGGGCGAAGGCGATGGAGATGCCGGGCACGCCGTTCCCCTTCTGCCCCTCGGCGAACATCCAGGCGGCGAGCACCACCAGGGCCGGCTTGACGAACTCCGACGGCTGCAGGCCGAACGGGCCGAGGTCGATCCAGCGCTGGGCTCCCTTGGCCGTGTGGCCGAAGAAGGGAAGCATGGCCATGACGATGATGGCCCCGATGAAGACGAAGAAGGCGACGCGGCGCACGCCCCTGGGCGACATCATCGAACAGCCAAGCAGGATGGCGGCGCCGATGACCGAGAACACCCCCTGGCGCAGGGCGAAGTGCAGGTCGTTGTCGATGCCGATGCGCGCGGCCGCGGCCGGGCTGGCGGCGAAGCTCAGGGCCACGCCGAGGAACATCAGGGCCGCGACCGCGCCGAGCAGCCAGTGGTCCACGGTCCACCACCACAGGCCGACCGGCGAGCGGTCGGTGCGGGCGAAGGGCTGGTTGTAGGCGCTCATGCGGCGTCTCCGTGGGCTTCGCCGGCGGGCCTGGCGCCGAGCGCCTGGACGGCGGCGCGGAAGGCCTCGCCACGGGCCTCGAAATCGGGGAACTGGTCGAAGGAGGCCGCCGCCGGCGACAGCAGCACCACGGCGTCCTCGCCGGTGGCCGCGGCGTCGGCCAGGGCGTCGGCCACGGCCCGGTGGATGTCGCCGCTGAGGGTCCAGGGCGCGCTGGAGCCCAGGGTGGCGGCGAAGGCGTCGGCCGCCTCGCCCACCAGATAGGCGCGGGCCACGCGGCCGAAGAGGTCGGCGAGATCCTCGATGCCGCCGTCCTTGGCCCGCCCGCCCGCAATCCAGAACACCTTCGGGTAGCTCTGCAGCGCCTGGCGCGCGGCGTCGGTGTTGGTGGCCTTGGAATCGTTGATGAAGCGCACGCGGCCGACGCGGCCGACCTCTTCCATCCGGTGCGCGAGGCCCGGGAAGGTCATCAGGCCCTCGACCGCGTCGTCCTGGCTCAGGCCCAGCGCGCGGGCGGCCACGAAGGCGGCGGCCGCGTTCTGCCAGTTGTGCCGCCCGGGCAGGGAGCGCGCGCGGGTCAGGTCCGCGACCTCGATCGTCCGTTCGCCGGTGGAGTCGTAGAGGATGCCGTTCAGCACATAGACGCCGCGGCTGATGGCGCGGCCGGAGGAGATGGGCCGCACCGCGGCCTGTCCGCGCGACATCATCTCGGTGCAGATCTGCTGGCTCCAGGGATCGTCGACGCCGATGACCGCCGTGTCGCCGGGCCCCTGGTTGGCGAAAATGCGCCGCTTGGCTGCGACGTAGCCGTCCATGCCCCCGTGCCGGTCGAGATGGTCGGGCGACAGGTTCATCAGCACGGCGACGTCAGGCCGGAAGCTGGTGGTCAGGTCGAGCTGGTAGGAGGAGGTCTCCAGCACATAGACCGCGCCCGCGTGGACGTCAGGCAGTCCCAGCACGCCGACGCCGATGTTGCCGCCGATGCGCGCGTCGCGGCCGGCCTGCTTCAGCACCCAGCCGACCAGGGCCGTGGTGGTCGACTTGCCGTTGGTGCCGGTAATGGCGACGGTGCGCGGCCGCTGGCTCATCGGCGTCAGCGCAAGGGTGCGGGCGTAGAGCTCCATGTCGCCCACCACCTCGACCCCGGCCTCGGCGGCGCGGACCGCCGTCCAGTGGGGTTTCGGATGGGTGAGCGGGACGCCCGGCGACAGCAGCAGCGCGGCGAGGCCCGACCAGTCGGCCGCCTGCAGGTCCTCGACCTCGAAGCCTTCGCCGGCGGCGGCCTCGCGCGCGGGGGCGTTCTCGTCCCACAGGACAGGCTTCGCTCCGCCCGCCTTCAGCGCGCGCGCGGCCGTGAGCCCGGTGCGGCCGAGACCGAACACCGCCACCCGCCTGCCTTCGAAGCCCCGAACCGGAATCACGCCCGCCTGCCCCCCTGAACCGTCATCTGAGTTTCAGGGTCGAGAGGCCGATCAGTGCCAGCAGCGCCGCGACGATCCAGAACCGGATGACGATGGTGCTTTCGGCCCAGCCCAGCTTCTCGAAGTGGTGGTGGATGGGCGCCATGAGGAAGACGCGCTTCCTGGTCAGCTTGTAGTAGCCGACCTGGATCATCACCGAGAGCGCCTCGACCACGAACAGGCCGCCGATGATGCCCAGCACGATCTCGTGCTTGGTGCTGACCGCCATGGCGCCGAGCGCGCCGCCGAGCGCCAGCGAACCGGTGTCGCCCATGAAGATCTTGGCCGGAGGGGCGTTGTACCAGAGGAAGCCCATGCCGCCGCCGATCAGCGCGGCGCAGATCACCGCCACCTCGCCCGTGCCCGGGACGAAGTGGACCTGCAGGTAGTTGGCGAACTGGAAGTTGCCGACGAGGTAGCTGATGACGCCGAAGGCGCCGGCGGCGAACATCACCGGCACCACCGCCAGCCCGTCGAGCCCGTCGGTGATGTTCACGGCGTTGGAGAAACCCGCGATGGTGACGGCGGCGAAGGCCACGTAGAAGACGCCGCCGAACAGGGCGAGGTCGAGCAGCAGGTTCTTGAAGAACGGGAAGGCGATCGAGGTCTCGAGCCCGGGCGTGGACGGCGACTCCGGCGCCAGCAGGATGAGGCTGGTCACCGCCACGATGGCGATGAGGAACTGGAAGAACAGCTTCTGCTTCCCCGACAGGCCTGCGGAGGTCTGCTTGGTGACCTTGGCGTAGTCGTCGATGAAGCCGAGCAGGCCGTAGCCGGCGGTCACGCCCAGCACGACCCAGACGTGGACGTTGGTCAGGTCCGCCCACAGCAGGGTGGCGACCGTGACCCCGGCCAGGATCATGAAGCCGCCCATGGTCGGCGTGCCCCGCTTGGTCAGCAGGTGGCCTTCGGGCCCGTCCTCGCGGATCGGCTGTCCCCGGCCCTGTTTGGCCTGGATCCAGCGGATGAAGCGCGAGCCCATGGCGACGGCGAGGATCCAGGCCGTGAACAGGCCAAGGCCAATGCGCACCGTCAGGTACTTCAGCAGGTTCAGGAACGGCAGCTGGTCCGCATAGTCGGCGAACTGGAGGTACAGCAGGTAGAACATCTCAGGCGTGCTCCTCCGCGGCGGCGTCCAGCGCCGCCAGGGCCCGGGCGATCTCCGACGCCTTCGAGCCGTTGGATCCCTTCACCATGACAAGGTCGCCGGGGCGCACGGCGCGCGCCGCCTCCGGGGCCACCTCAGAGGCGGTGGGCGCGTAGCCGCCGCGCCGGTCGGTCGGCAGCGCGTCCCACAGGTGCTTCATCTCGGGCCCGGCCAGGAAGACCAGATCGACGTCGGCCGCCTCGATGGCCGCGGCCAGCGCCGCGTGGTGCTTCGCCGAGTCCGCGCCGAGCTCGAGCATGTCGGTCAGCGCCACGATGCGACGGCCGCCGGGCGAAGGGCGCCGGGCGCCCAGGCTGGCCAGGGTGGCCTTCATGGAGAGCGGATTGGCGTTGTAGCTCTCGTCGATCAGGACAAAGACCCCGCCGTCGAGGGCCACCGGCCGCTCGCGGCCGCGTCCCGCCAGTGGCGCGAATTCCGACAGGGCCGCCAGCCCGGTCTCGACCGGCACGTCGAGCGCATCCAGCATCAGCAGCACGGCCAGGCTGTTGGCGCCCCAGTGGAAGCCCGACTGGGCCAGGGTGAAGGTGTGGTCGCGGCCCCAGATGCGGGCGCTGACCCGGGCGCCGCCGGCCTCGGGCTGGAAGTCGAGGAGCCGCGCGTCGCAGGTTTCCTCGGAGCCGAAACTCATGACGCGCGCGCCCTGGCGCAGGGCCGCCTGCTTCAGCTGTCCGAACCAGGGGGTGTCGCCGTTGATGACGGCGACGCCGCCCGGCCCCAGCCCCTCGAAGATCTCGGCCTTGGCGGCGGCCACGCCGGCCTCGCCGTCGGGGAAGTTCTCGGTGTGCACCGGCCCGACGGTGGTGATGCAGGCGGCGTGCGGCTGGACCATGCGCGACAGCGGGCCGATCTCGCCGGCGTGGTTCATGCCGATCTCGAAGACGGCCCGGGCGGTGTCGCGCGGCATGCGCGCCAGCGTCAGCGGCACCCCGATGTGGTTGTTGAACGACTTGACCGAGCTGTGCGCGGCGCCGGCCAGTTCGAGCCCGGCGCGGATGGCCTGGGTGACGCTGGTCTTGCCGACCGAGCCGGTGACCGCGCCGCGCCGCACCTCGGGCGCCCGGTCGCGGGCGAAGGCGGCGAGATCCTCGAGTCCCTTCAAGGTGTCGGCGACGACGACCGCGGCGCCGCCCTCCACGACCCGTTCGGTCAGGGCGGCGACGGCGCCGGCGGCGAAGGCCTGGCCCACGAAGTCATGGCCGTCGCGCACGCCCTTCAGCGCCACGAACAGATCGCCCGGCTTCACTTCCCGGCTGTCGAAGGTGACGCCCGTCGCCTCGAAGGCGAGGCCCTCGAGGCGGCCGCCGGTAGCGGTCAGCACCTCGGCGGCGGTCCAGAGGCGTTCAGGGCCTTGGCTGGCGGGCATTCAAACTGTCTCCCCCTTCAGGGCGCGCGCGATCTCCGCCGCGTCGTCGAAGGGATAGACCGTTTCGCCGACGATTTGACCCTGTTCGTGACCCTTTCCGGCCACCACCAGCACGTCGCCTTGTCGCAGGCCCGCAACCGCCTCCTCGATGGCCCGGCGCCGGTCGCCGATCTCGCGGGCCCCGGGGGCGTCGGCGAGGATCGCCTGGCGGATCTCGGCCGGGTCCTCCGAGCGCGGGTTGTCGTCGGTGACGATGACCACGTCGGCCATGCGCGCGGCGATGGCGCCCATCTGGCGGCGCTTGCCCCGGTCGCGGTCGCCGCCGCATCCGAAGACCACGACCAGCCGGCCCCTGGCGTGGGGCCGCAGGGCCGCCAGGACCGTCTTCAGACCGTCAGGGGTGTGGGCGTAGTCGACATAGGCCTCGCCGCCTTCCGGGGCGGCCCCGATGTGCTGGAGCCGGCCCTGGGCGCCCTTCAGGCCCTCCAGCGCGCCGAGCACCGCCTCGGCCTTGTCCCCCGAGGCCACGCACAGGCCCGCGGCGACCAGGGCGTTGGAAGCCTGGAACGCCCCGGCCAGCGGCAGCAGCAGATCGTACTGGATCCCGCCCGCCTCGATCTTCAGGCGCTGACCCTCCGGGGTCGCCTTGCGTCCCACCAGGGTCAGGTTGCGGCCGCGCTCGCCCACGCTGAACATCGACAGGCCGCTCATCAGGGCCGTGGACGCGAACGGGCCGTAGGCGTCGCTGTCGGCGTTCAGTACCGCGGTCCGGCCGCGCGGCAGGAGCTGTTCGAACAGCCGCAGCTTGGCCGAGCGGTAGGCGTCCATGCTGCCGTGATAGTCGAGGTGGTCCTGGCTCAGGTTGGTGAAGGCGGCGGCCGACAGGGTCACGCCGTCAAGGCGGCGCTGATCGATGCCGTGCGAGGACGCTTCCAGGGCCAGGTGGGTGACGCCGCGACCGGCCAGGTCGGCGATCAGGCGCGCGGCGTCGGCGGCGTCGGGGCTGGTCAGGCCCGGGCCGGTGATGGCTTCGTCGCCAGCCATGACGCCCAGGGTGCCCATGCTCGCCGCCTTGTGGCCGAGCGCCGTCCAGATCTGGCGGCAGAAGGCGGCGACCGAGGTCTTGCCGTTGGTGCCGGTGACCGCGACGCAGGTCTTCGGCTGGGCGCCGTAGAAGGCCTTGGCCGCCAGCGCATAGGCGCGGCGCACGTCGCCCGAGCGGACCAGCACCGGCGCCAGCCCCTCGGGGGTGTCTTCCGGTGCGAGCACCGCGGCGGCGCCCTGGTCGAGCGCCTGCGGAATGAAGCTGCGGCCGTCGGCGGCGGCGCCCGGCAGGGCGGCGAACAGGGCGCCGGGCCCGGCCTTGCGGCTGTCGGCGGTGACGCCGGTGATGACCGGGTCGACCGCCACGTCGCGGCGCAGCAGCTCGGACAGCCGCACCGCGCTCATTGCTCGGCCTCCGCCGTGGACGCCGGCTGGGCGGCGGGCTCGGAGCCCGTGGGGATTTCCTCGACGGGGGGCTTTTCGCCGGTGGCCGTCTGCCAGGGATCGGCGGCGCGGCGGACACCCAGGAAGGGCCCGATGCGGTCGATGACGCGACCGACGGCGGGGGCGGCGGTCCAGCCGCCCGTGCGCTGGCCGCGGCTCTCCTCGGAGCCCCGCGGTTCGTCGAGCAGGATGAGGACGAAGTAGCGCTCCTCGTCCATCGGGCCGTCGGTCGGGAAGACGGCGGCGAAGGAGGAGACGAGCTTGGTGCGGTCATAGCGGCCGCCGATGACCTTTTCGGCCGAGCCGGTCTTGCCGCCGACGCGCAGGCCTGCGGCGTTGGCCCGGCTGCCGGAGCCGCGCACCACGTTCATGCGCATCAGGTCCAGCACGTGGCGCGAGGTCGCCTCGGAGATCACCTGGCGGCCCTGGGGCGCCTGCTGCGGGTCGAGCTTGCGGATGGTCAGGGGGACGAAGCGGCCGCCGTTGAGCATGGCCCCCATGGCCTGGGTCAGCGCCAGCGGAGAGACCGAGATGGCATGGCCGAAGGAGGCCGAGGCAATGGTGTTGTCGTCCCAGCGCCGCGGCGCAAGCGGCCGCGCGCTTTCGAGCAGCTCCACCTCGGCCGGGCCGAGGAGGCCGAGCGCCTCGAAGTAGCGCATCATGGTCTCGCGGCCCATCATCATGGCCAGGCGCGAGGTGCCGATGTTCGAGGAGTGAATGAACACGTCCTCCAGCGTCATGATGCGGTTCTTGGCGTGGAAGTCGCGGACGGTGCGGCCGCCGATCTTCAACGGCGCCTGGGCGTCGAAGGTCGAGTTGCGGTTGGCGGTCCCGGTGTCGAGGCCGAGGCCGACGGTGAACACCTTGAAGGTCGAGCCCATCTCGTAGACCGAGGCGGCCGCGCGGTTCAGGCGCGCATTGTCGGATGCGTCGCCCGGCGCGTTCGGGTCGAACTCGGGCCAGCTGGCCATGCCCAGGATCTCGCCGGTGCGCACATTGGTGACGATGCCGACCCCGCCCCGCGCCTGCTGGTCCACGGCGGTCTGGCGCAGCTCGTCCTCCAGCGCGGCCTGGACCCTGAGGTCGATGGACAGGGCCACCGGCGCGCCGACCCGGCCGGCCTTGCGGATGTCGTCCTCCAGCGCGCGCTCGACCCCGGCCAGGCCCTTGCCGCCGGAATCTGTGAAGCCGATGAGGTGGGCTGCGGAGACGCCCAGCGGATAGACGCGGCGATCCTCTTCCTCGAACGACACGCCGGGCAGCGCGAGGGCGTGGACCCGGGCGCGGTCCTGGGGCGTCAGGCCGCCGACCAGGAAGGTGCGGCGGTCGCCCTCGATGGCCTTGCGCAGGCGCTCCGCCGACACGTCCGGCAGGGCCGAGGCCAGCTTGCGCCGCATGACCAGCGGCTCCCAGACCTCGTCGGGGTCGATGTAGAGGGCGTAGTGGACCAGGTTGGCGGCCATCAGGCGGCCGTTGCGGTCGACGATGTCGGCGCGGCCGACCGCCGCCGCGGCCCCGGCGCCGCCGTGAGACGCGCCCGAGAACACCGCCGCGCGGGTGGCTCCGAAGGCCAGAATGGCGAAGGCGCAAGCGAAGGCGGCCAGCACGAAGAAGATGCGCACGCGCGTGTCTTCCTCGGCGCGGCCCTGGGCCTTGATGCGCTCAAAGGCGTGCTCGACGGTCCAGACGCGCTCGCTCAGCCAGCGCCAGGACGGCAGGTGCGGATTGACGCGCAGATCTCCCGGCCTCATCGCGCGCCCCGCTCGTTGACGGCGATCTCGGGCAGGCGGTCGGGCTGGGCCTCGCGCTTGGCCGAGACGGGCTCGAGGCCGAGGTAGGCCTCGGACAGCTCCTCGATGCGCGCGGGCTGCTCCAGGTGGGCGGCCTCGGCGGTGAGCAGGCGAAGCTTGCGCTCTTCGGCGGCGATCTCCGCGTCGATGCGGGCGATGCGGGCGCGCTCGCCGCCGGCCTGGGCCTTGGTCAGGTAGACCCAGAAGATCAGCATCACGACGCAGGCAAGCGCCACCACCTCGATGACGCGGAAGCCCCGAACCCGGCGGTCGAACAGGCGCGCGATCGGGTTCATGCCGCGGCCCTCCAGGCGGGGGCGTCGGTGCGGCGCGCGGCGCGCAGCTTGGCGGAACGAGCGCGCGGATTGGACGCCTGCTCGGCCTCGGACGGCTCGCGCGCGCCCTTGAACAGCAGCTCGAAGGTCGGCTGCGGGCCCTGCTGCGTCGGCGGCAGGTGGCGCGAGCCCGCGGGCAGGCGGCCCGCCCGCTCGGTGAGGAAGCTCTTCACGATGCGGTCTTCCAGCGAGTGGAACGTGACGACGGCGAGGCGCCCGCCGGGCTTCAGCACGCGCTCGGCCGCCTCCAGCCCCGCCTCGAGCTCGCCGAGCTCGTCGTTCACGGCGATCCGCAGGGCCTGGAACACGCGGGTGGCCGGGTGCACCGGCGCACCGCGGCGGCCGCCGACGGCCTGCTCGACGGTCTCGGCCAGGTCCAGGGTGCGCTCGAACGGCCGCTCGGCCCGGCGCCGCCCCAGCACGTGGGCGATGCGGCGCGACTGGCGCTCCTCGCCGTATTTCCAGAACAGGCGCGAGAGGTCGCCCTCGTCCGTCGTGTTGACGAGGTCCGCGGCGGTCGGACCGTCCTGGCCCATGCGCATGTCCAGCGGCCCGTCGCGCATGAAGGAGAAGCCGCGCTCGGCCTCGTCCAGCTGCATGGACGAGACGCCGATGTCGAGCGCGACCCCGTCCACCTTGTCGACGCCCAGCGACGCGAGGGCGTCCTCCATGTGCGAGAACCGTTCGCGTACCAGGCGGAAGCGACCGGGAAAGTCGGCCGCGAGGCGGTCGGCGTGGGGCTGCACGTTGGGATCGCGGTCGAGCCCGATCACCTCGGCGCCACGATCGAGAAAGGCGCGAGCGTAGCCGCCCGCGCCGAAGGTGCCGTCGACAATGACCGCGCCCGGTCCCGGATCGAGCGCCTCGATGACCTCTTCGAGGAGGACGGAGATGTGGGGCGCTTCGGTCATCCGCCCTGCTCCGCGCGGGCGGCGCG
>JAEZEZ010000114.1 GCA_023432855.1 Pseudomonadota bacterium
GGGCCCATGAAGGGCGCGCCGGAAAGCGTCAGCGCCGCCGAGGCCGCGACCAACGCGACGATGTCGGGGTCGTTCTCGAGGTCATGGCTGAGGACGGTGGTCACCACCTGCGTCTCGTTCTTGAAACCATCGGGAAACAGCGGGCGGATCGGACGGTCGATGAGGCGCGAAACCAGGGTGTCGTTCTCGGTCGGGCGGCCTTCGCGCTTGAAGTAGCCGCCGGGGATCTTGCCCGCGGCGAAGGTCTTCTCCTGGTAGTTGACCGTGAGGGGGAAGAAGTCGAGGCCGGGCTTCGGCTGCTTGGCGAACACGGCGGTGGCCAGCACCACGGTGTCTCCGTAGGTCACGAGGACGGCGCCGTCGGCCTGGCGGGCGACGCGACCGGTCTCCATCGTCAGGGTGCGGCCGCCCCACTCGATGCTTTTGCGTTTGATATCGAACATTTGGTTTCTTTCTTCATCCCGCGGGCGAATTCCCTGCGGGGGCGGACGGTCTTGAGTCAGAGGGTTCTCTTCTGCCTGGTCGTTCGTCCTGGAGGACCGGCGGCCGTTGCCGCCGGCCGGCTGATGAGGACTGGCTAGGAGCCCTCGCGGTTGCGACGCCCATGGGCGGTCGCGGGTCGAATGCCGGCTCCGTCAGGGAGTTCCGGCCGGATAGCAGAATGGGCCGGCGAGGCCGGCCCATTCCCAGCCCTGCCTTAGCGGCGCAGGCCCAGCTTTTCGATCAGCGCCTGGTAGCGGCCCTGGTCGGTCTTCTTGAGGTGGTCCAGCAGCCGGCGGCGCTGGGACACCATCTTCAGAAGGCCACGACGCGAGTGGTTGTCCTTCTTGTGGCTCTTGAAGTGCTCGGTGAGGTTGGCGATGCGTTCGGACAGGATGGAGACCTGCACCTCGGCGCTGCCGGTGTCGCCTTCCGAGCGGCCGTGCGTCGAGATGAGCTCGGCCTTGCGTTCAGCGGTAATCGACATCGGGGATCACTCCGGATCTAGGTGAAAAACTCGGGTCGGGGAAAGCGCCCCGGCCCGCATCTCGCAAAGCGCGACCAGCCTGCCGCCCGTCATCGCCGAAACCGCCCGCGACGCGCCGAGGCGCGGCTTGAGCAATTCGACCTGTCTGGGAAGCAGAACAATTGGCCGGCCTTGCCGTAGCCGGAAAGCGTCTTCGTCGGTCACGGCCAACGCCGGGATGTCGTCCAGCGCGGTCTCGACCGGAAGCAGCGCCTCCGACAGCGCGCCCCTATGCACCAGATCGGCCAGATTATCCAGCGTTATCGACTCTGCCGCACGGAACGGCCCCACCTGCAGCCGGCGCAGCGCCGACACGTGCCCCTCGGCGCCCAGGGCCGCGGCGATGTCGCGGACCAGCGAGCGGACATAGACGCCCTTGCCGCAGCGGATCTCGATCTCGACGTGGTCGGGGTCCGGCGCCGCGGACACCTTCGCCTCGTGAACGACCACGGTCCGGGCCGACAGTTCCACCTCGACCCCGTCCCGGGCGAGGTCGTAGGCCCGTTGACCGTCCACCTTGATCGCCGAGAAGGCCGGCGGAACCTGCTGGATCTCGCCCACGAACGCGGCCAGCGCGCTGCTCACCGCGTCGGGCGTCGGCCTGACGTCCGAGGTCGCGGTGACCTCGCCCTCGCGGTCGAGAGTGGTGGTGGAGCGGCCCCAGGCGATGGTGAAGCGATAGGCCTTCTCGGCGTCCATCATCTGGGACACCGTCTTGGTCGCCTCGCCCAGCGCGATCGGCAGCACGCCGGTGGCCAGCGGATCCAAGGTGCCGGCGTGGCCGGCCTTCTGGGCGTTGAACAGGCGGCGGATCTTCGAGACGGCCTCGGTCGAGCCCATCTCCAGCGGCTTGTCGAGATTGATCCAGCCGGAGACCGCGTCTCCCTTGCGGCGGCGGCCCACTACTCTTCGCCGCTTTCGTAGTCGCGCGTGTTGATCAGGTCCTGGCGCACCCGCGGATCCTCGAACAGGCGGTTCATCCGGGACGCCTCGTCGAAGCTCTCGTCGTGAATGAATTTCAGGTCGGGCGTGAACTTCATGTCGATGTGCCGGCCGAGCACGCCCCGCAGGAACTTCGCGTGGCGGTTCAGGGCCTTGATGATCTCGCCGACGTCGCCGGGCGCCGCGCCGACCCCGGCGCCCAGCGGCTCGACGAAGCAGGTGGCGTGGCGCAGGTCCGGCGACATGCGCACTTCGGTGACGGTGACCGAAACGCCCTGCAGCGCCTCGTCGTGGATCTCCTCCTCGCGCAGGACTTCCACCAGGGCGTGGCGGATCAGTTCGCCGGCCCGCAGCTGACGCTGGGACGGTCCCTGGGTTGCGGATTTCCGGTCGTTGCGGCCGTGCCTGGCCATGGGCGCCTCCTTGCCTCGCCTGCGGGTCGGACGCAGGGACGAGGACGAAATATGGGGGCGCGGCTTAGCTGCGACGTTCCGGGTTGTCCACCGTCAGCATTCCCGCAGCGCCTGAGGACCGGCCACCGCGACGTACCGGCCCTGCCGCAGCTCGTAGTCGACGGAGCCGCGCGCCCCGAAGTCGACACGGAGCGTTCCATCCGGCCGCATACCCAGCTTCCCGCGGGAGACCGTGGCGTGCTCGGGGCCCACCGCTCCGGCGTCGTCCTGGTGGACGACGATGGCCTCGCCTCTCAGGACGGGGCCGGCGGGCGTCAGTTCCACAAGATCGGAGGTCGTGCACGTGTACCCCTGGCCCGTGTAGCCGGCCTCGGTCACGAGCATCGGGCTGGATCCCAGGTCGCGCCGGATCGACCAGTCCGGCGGCTCGCCGAAGCCGCGCCCCGTGAGCAGTTCGGGCGAAGCGCTGGTCACGGCCCACCCTGCCGCCCGGGGCTTCAGGTAATGCACCGCAACCGCCCCCGTGCAGACGTGGCAGTCGCTCCCGCTCGTCGCCAGGGAGACCAGGACCAGGCCGTCGCCGAGCGGCTGAAGCCCGGCGGGCCGATACGTCAGCGTTTCGTCTGGCGCTTCTGGCCTCACGCCCGTGCGGGTCGCCGGGGCAGGCGCGCCGAAGGCGAGGCGGAAGGCCTGATCCTCGGTCAGCTGCACGGCGGCGGTCGACGCGGCCTCCGGTCGACCCGGCTCGCGCGCGGGCGGACGGTCGCATGCGGCGAGGACGGTCAGGAGCAGGATCGGCGCAAGCCCGGTTCTCATCGGCGACTTCTCCATGCTTGGGGAGACGCAGTCTCGATACGTTGACTCTGGCCGCCCAGGGCTCGCTTTTCCCAAGCTAAGCAGGTGCGTGCCCGGTCCGGAACCCCTAGCCGCCGCGGAACAGCCCGTTCTCGGCCGCCCGGTTCGGACGGGGCGGGAAATTCCATTCGCCGCGGTAGCGGTAATCCATGGCGACGCACAGCGCGGGGGCGCGGGTCTCGGCGTCCCAGCGGACGACCCAGATGGACAGCGGCCGGTAGGGCCGGGGCGTGCTGATCGCGACCCAGGACTTCTCGGCCTTGCCCTCGCAGGCGAAGCCCGTGAACTTGGCCCCCGCCTTCGGGTCGACCGTATAGAGGCGCACGTCGCCCGGGTCGGCCTCCCCGAGCAGGGGGCGCAGGTCGTACTCGCTGAACGGCGCGTCCGACGCATGCAGGGGCAGGTCCGACCCCTTGCGCCGGAACAGGATGTCCACCCGGCGCGACAGCAGGCTCTTGCGGATCGACAGGGTCACGTCCCCGGTGCGCCACTTCGCGCTCTCGGAGTCGGCGTCGTAGGAGAGGTAGCGCATCGAGGCCGCGTGCGCGGCCCCGGCCAGCGAGGCCGCTGCGAGCATGAGGACGATCAGGCGGAACGGACGCATGGCTCTCCTTGGCTCCCGGCGTGGTCTTTGCGGATGCCTGTGCCGTTGACCGAACCCCGATGTCAATTTCGGGGCGGCAGGGTCAGTCCGGAACGAAAGACGCCCGCCACGGGGGCGGGCGTCTGACGTCTTGCGGGGTCGCACCCTAGAGGGTGCGCTTGACCTCTTCGACCGTGAAGCACTCGATGAAGTCGCCGGCCTTGATGTCCTGGAAGCCGGCGAAGGCCATGCCGCACTCCTGGCCGGACTGCACCTCGTTGACCTCGTCCTTGAAGCGCTTGAGCGTCTGCAGGGTGCCGAGCTCCAGCACCACCACGTCGTCGCGGATGATGCGGACGCGGGCGCCCTTGCGGACCACGCCGTCGACCACGCGGCAGCCGGCGACCCGGCCCACCTTGGAGATATCGAAGGCCTGCAGCACCTCGGCCTCGCCCAGGCGGGTCTCGCGCTGGATCGGCGCCAGCATGCCCGAGAGCACGCCTTTGATGTCGTCGATCAGGTCGTAGATGATCGCGTAGTAGCGGATCTCCACGCCCTCGCGCTCGGCCAGCTGCTGCGCCTGTTTCGAGGCGCGGACGTTGAAGCCGATGATCGGGGCGCCGGCGCCCTTGGCCAGCAGCACGTCGGACTCGTTGATGCCGCCGACGGCCGAGTGGATGACGCGGGCGCGCACCTCGTCGGTGGCCAGCTTGTTCAGCGAGCCCACGATGGCCTCGGCGGAGCCCTGCACGTCGGCCTTGATGACCACCGGCAGCTCCGAGATCTTCTTGTCCTGGAGCTTGGACATCATATCGGCCAGGGAAACCCCGGCGGACGCGGACACGCCGGCCATCTCGCGCTTCTTGCGCTCGCGGTAATCGGTCAGCTCGCGGGCGCGGGCCTCGTTCTCGACCACGGCGAACGGCTCGCCCGCTTCGGGAGCGGAATCGAGGCCCAGGATCTCGACCGGGTCGGACGGGCCGGCGTCGGTCACCTGCTCGTTGCGTTCGTTGACCAAGGCGCGCACTCGGCCCCAGGCGGAGCCGGCGACGACGATGTCGCCGCGCTTCAGCGTGCCCCGGTTGACCAGCACCGTGGCGACGGGACCACGACCCTTGTCGAGCTTGGCCTCGATGACGACGCCCTCGGCGCGGCGATCCGGGTTGGCCTTCAGCTCCATGATCTCGGCCTGGACCAGGATGGCGTCGATGAGGTTGTCGAGGCCCATCCGCTTGGTGGCGGAAACCTCGACCACCTGGGTGTCGCCGCCCAGGCTCTCGGCCACGATCTCGTGCTGGAGCAGTTCGTTGACCACCCGGGTCGGATCGGCCTCGGGCTTGTCGATCTTGTTGACCGCCACGATGATCGGCGAACCGGCCGCCTTGGCGTGATTGATGGCCTCGATGGTCTGCGGCATGACGCCGTCGTCGGCCGCCACCACCAGGATGACGATGTCGGTGGCCTGCGCCCCGCGCGCCCGCATGGCGGTGAACGCGGCGTGGCCCGGCGTATCCAGGAAGGTCACCACGCCCCGCGGCGTCTCGACGTGATAGGCGCCGATGTGCTGGGTGATTCCGCCTGCTTCGCCGGCGGCCACCTTGGCACGGCGGATGTGGTCCAGCAGCGAGGTCTTGCCGTGGTCGACGTGACCCATGACCGTGACCACCGGCGGACGCGGCAGGCTCGGG
>JAEZEZ010000018.1 GCA_023432855.1 Pseudomonadota bacterium
GCGCCGGCGCGCCCGGCCGCAGGATGACGGCGGCGTGCGAACCCGCCTGCGGGACGAACAGCCAGCCCTGGGCGAGGATCGAGCGGTCCCCTTCCTCCGCCGACACCGCGGCCAGCAGCGGCCCCTCCCCGGGCTGGATCTCGAGCCCGAAGCGGCCCTGGTCGTCGGCGGTCGCGCCATAGGCCTCGCCCGCCAGGGTGGTCCCGCGGACGCGGCCGAGCGGCTTGGCACGGCCGCGCACGATCACCGCGCCATCGGCGCCCGTGGCGACGTCGACCACTTCGGGGGCCGGCAGATAACCGGCCTTCTCGGCCTCGCTGCGCGGCGGTTCGGGCGCGATGTCGACGGCCTCGCCACAGCCCGCGACCAGCGCGGCGGCGCCGGCCAGGGCGGCGATGCGGGACGGAATGCTCATGCTTGTCTTCCTCGCCGGGGCGATCGACCTTAGCTAGATCGTTTCGAGCCCGCGCGCACCTGCGCGCCCAGCCCCCGGAGACATTCATGAGCGACGGCGCGCCGCGGCCGGAGTCGATCTGCCTCTACTGCGGTTCGTCGAACCGGGCGGACCCGCGCTACCTCGCGGCCGCCGCCGAGTTCGGCAAGGCGCTGGCGAACGCCGGCGTTCGGCTGGTCTACGGGGGCGGAGGCATCGGCCTCATGGGCGCGGCGGCGCGGGCCGCCCACGCGGCGGGTGGGCGGGTGCTCGGCGTCATGCCGGAGTTCCTGCGGCTGGAGGAAGTGCTGTTCGACGAGGTCGAGACCGTGGTCGTGCACAGCATGCACGAACGCAAGATGATCATGTTCCAGCAGTCCGACGCCTTCGTCGTCCTGCCCGGGGGCGTCGGGACGCTCGAGGAGATCGTGGAGCTGCTGTCCTGGCAGCGCCTCGGCCTGCACGACAAGCCGGTCGTGTTCGCCAACCTGGACGGCTTCTGGAACCCTCTCTTCGAGCTGTTCGAGCACACGATCGAGGCGAATCTGACCCCGGCGGCGTTCCGGAAGGCGTGGGTCGCGGTAAACTCGGTGTCGGAGATCCTCCCCGCCCTCGGCCATTCCCAGGCCGCCGAATAATTTCATCGAAACAATCACTTCGCCTGCGACACAATTTCGTGGGACAGAACGGTGATCTGCGATAAGTTATCGACGTTCCGGCCAAGAGTGCGTTTTTATTAAAAATGCGCCTTGACGGTCCTTTTAAAAAACGCACTATCGGGTGGCGCGCTCCCTCGCGCACACCACGGAGAACAAGTCATGCGCACGCTCGCCCTCACGCTCGCCCTCTCCC
Organism: Pseudomonadota bacterium; assembly: GCA_023432855.1. Lineage (GTDB taxonomy): Bacteria > Pseudomonadota > Alphaproteobacteria > Caulobacterales > Caulobacteraceae > JAEZEZ01. The sequence continues at coordinate 1,286 of JAEZEZ010000018.1, forward strand.
TGGCCGCCGCCACCGGCGCGATGGCCCAGGCCAATGGAAGCAACCTCACCCTGGCCAACGCCGAAGGCGCCCCGGCCAAGATCATCATCGACGGAACCATGTGGAAGTGCTCGTCCGGCGTCTGCATCTCCAACGGCGGCGCCAGCCAGTCGGCCGAGCGCGCCTGCCGCCGAGTCGTCGCCAAGCTCGGCCCGGTGAACGCCTTCACCTGGCGCGGCGAAGCCATCGAGGGCGACGCCCTGGCCGCCTGCAACGCCGCCGCCCGCGGCTGATCCGGCCTCAGGTCGATCGGGCCCCATTGAGGCCCGGAAGCGCCTTCTCCCGCTCCCGGGAGAGGGCGTTTTCGCGTCAGGCCGCCTCGCCCTGGAGACGCCGGGCGATCCGGTCGCGCCCGATCAGCGGCAGCAGTCCGGCCATGTCCGGGCCGTGATCGAGCCCGGTCACCGCCTTTCGCAGCGGCATGAAGAGGTTGCGCCCCTTCACCCCGGTCTCGGCCTTCACCGCCTCGGTCCAGTGGCTCCAGCCGGTCTCGTCCAGCGTCTCGGGCAGCAGGCGCGCAGCCGCCTCGATGAAGGCCGCGTCCTCGATCAGCGGATGTACGGGTCCGCGCACGACCGCGGCCCAGCCCGCGACGTCCTCGAGCCTGACGAGGTTGGCGCGCACCGTCGTCCAGAACGCCTCGCCGAGGTCGCAGTCCATCGCCTGCAGCCGCGGCCGGACCGCCTCGTAGGGCGTGGCGTGCAGGACGCCCGCGTTCAGCCGGTCGAGGTCGTCCTCATGGAAGCGCGCCGGCGAGCGGCCCATCTTGTCGAAGGCGAACCCCTCGGCCAGGGACAGGATCGATGAGGCCGGCTCGACCGTGTCGGAGGTGCCGATGCGGCCGAGGTAGCTGACCACCGCCAGCGGCTCGTAGCCGGCGTCGCGCAGGTTGCCGATGGCCAGCTTGCCCTCCAGGTCGCGCTTGGACAGGCCACCGCCCGCCGCGTCGACCAGCAGCGGCATGTGGGCGAAGCCGGGCGCCCGCGCGCCCAGCGCCTCGAACACCTCGATCTGGGCGCCGGTGTTGGTGACGTGGTCCTCGCCCCGGATCACGTGGGTGATCTCCATGTCGATGTCGTCGACCACCGAGGGCAGGGTGTAGAGGAAGGCGCCGTCCTCGCGGATCAGCACCGGGTCCGACATCGAGGCGGTGTCCACCTCGGAGTCGCCGCGGACGAGGTCGGTCCACTTCACGCGCCTTCCGTCGAGACGGAAGCGCCAGTGCGGCCGCCGGCCTTCGGCCTCGTAGGCGGCGATCTCTTCCTTCGTCAGCTTCAGGGCCGCGCGGTCGTAGATGGGCGGCTGGCCCCGCGACAGTTGCACCTTGCGGCGGCGGTCGAGCTCCTCCTGCGTCTCGTAGCAGGGGTAGAGGCGGCCCATGTCCTTCAGCCGGTCGGCGGCGGCCTGGTAGAGCGGGAAGCGCGCCGACTGGTTGTGCTTCTCGTCCCAGGCCATGCCGAGCCAGGCCAGGTCGTCCTGAATGCCCTGCTCGAATTCCGGCCGCGAGCGCTCGAGGTCGGTGTCGTCGATGCGCAGCACGAAGGTCCCGCCCTGCCCCTTGGCGAACAGCCAGTTGGCGAGCGCGGTGCGGATATTGCCGACATGCAGCCGCCCGGTGGGCGACGGCGCGAAACGGACCTTCACGGACATGGGATCGATACCTTCGAAAGCGGCCGCACAGGTCGTTTACGGCGGCGGTCCTGTCAACTGCGCGCAAGGCCTGTGGGGCTTGACGATCCATAACCCCGTGATTATGGAACATGCATAACCCGGCAGTTATCGTTCATGTCCACCGCCTCCGACATCGTGTTCCGCGCCCTCGGCGACCCGACCCGCCGCGCAATCTTCGAGCGGCTGTGCCGGGAAGGCGAACAGACGGTGGGGGCGCTGACGGCGGGAGCCGGAGTCTCCCAGCCGGCGGTGTCCAAGCATCTGGGCGTGCTGAAGGAGGCCGGGCTGGTTCGCGACCGGCCGGACGGGCGCCAGACCCACTACAGCGCCCAGTATGCGGCCCTGGCGCCGCTCGTCGACTGGACGGCGGAAATGGCGAGCTTCTGGGAACGGCGGTTCGACCGCCTGGAAGACCTTTTGACGAGGATGGATCAATGACCGTCGCCGGAACGCGCTCCGTGGTCGTCGAGCGCGAGCTTCCCTTCCCGGCCGAGAAGGTCTGGCGCGCCCTGACGCAGCCGCACCTGATGGCCGAATGGCTGATGGAGAACGACTTCCAGGCGGTTCTCGGCCACCGCTTCAGGCTGAAGGGCGACTGGGGCGGGATTCTCGATTGCGAGGTGCTGGCCATCGAGCCGGAACGGGTGCTCGCCTACAGCTGGGACTTCAGCCACGAGGACCCCGCCTTCGACCTGCGCAGCGTGGTCACCTTCACCCTGTCGCCGACCGGGTCCGGGACGCACCTGCGCATGGAGCAGGCAGGTTTCCGTCCCGAGCAGAAGCAGGCCCTCGGCGGCGCCAACTACGGCTGGCGCAACTTCTTCGACCGGTTCGAACAGGTGCTGGCCAGGCTCGACTGACGGCCAGACAGGCAGGGAGGCGCAAAGCCCATGAATACGAATGCGTGGATCCGACAGGCCCATCGGTGGCTGTCCATCCTCTTCACCCTGGCGGTGGCGGCCAATCTGGCGGCGCTCACCCAGGGCCAGCCGCCGGTCTGGATCGGCCTGCTGGCGCTGGCGCCCCTGATCCTGCTGATGATCAGCGGCCTCTATCTGTTCGCCCTGCCCTACGCCCGGCGCTTGCGCGGCGGCGGCGGCGGCAAGGAGGCCTGAGCCATGACCGGGAAACGCTCGGCCGGGCCGGGGGAAGACCCTTCCAGGCTGATCGACGCGCGCATCGCCGAAGTCGGCGACTGGCGGGGCGAGACCCTCGCGCGGCTGCGGCGGCTCATCCGTGAGGCCGACACGGAGATCGTCGAGGAATGGAAATGGGGCGTGCCGGTCTGGTCGCGCGACGGGATCATCTGCACCGGCGAGGTCTACAAGGCCGCGGTGAAGACCACCTTCGCCAAGGGCGCCGCCCTCGCCGACCCTAAGGGGCTGTTCAATTCCAGCCTGGAGGGGAACACCCGGCGGGCGATCGATTTTCGTGAGGGGGAGGACTTCGACGAAGCGGCGTTCACGGCGCTCGTCCGCGCCGCCGCGGCGTTCAACGCGTCGGGCGAGACGTCAGGCAAGGGAAGGAGACCCTGATGGCCAAGGCCAAGGAGCCCGTGCTGCTCTCGGGCGGCAATCCGCAGATCCCCAAGGGGTACGGCGACGAGCCGGTGCAGGCCTATATCGCCGCCATGCCCGGCTGGAAACAGCCGGTGGGCGAACGCCTGGACGCCCTCATCGAGAAGTCAGTGCCCGGCGTACGAAAGGCGGTGAAGTGGAACTCGCCGCTCTACGGCGCGCCCGGAGACGAGGACGACCACTGGTTCCTCAGCTTCCACTGCTTCGCGAAGTACATAAAGGTCGCCTTCCATCGCGGCGCCGAGCTGAAGCCGCCGCCGCCGGTCACCTCGAAACACGAGCGGATTCGTTACCTGCACATCCACGAAGGCGAGCTGGACGAAGCCCAGTTCACCGACTGGGTGAAGCAGGCCGCCCGGCTTCCCGGCGAGAAGATGTAGGGCGCGCGCGCTTCTTCCCTCCCTGGAGGGAAGGGGCGAGCAACCCCACTCAGTCGTCGCGGTGGACCCGCTCGCGGCGCTCGTGGCGTTCCTGGGCTTCCAGCGACAGGGTCGCCGTCGGCCGGGCCTCGAGGCGGGCCAGCCCGATGGGCTCCCCGGTTTCCTCGCACCAGCCGTAGGAGCCGTCCTCGATCCGGCGCAGGGCCTCGTCGATCTTGGAAATCAGCTTCCGTTGCCGGTCCCTGGTCCGCAATTCGAGTGCACGGTCCGCTTCCGAGGACGCCCGATCGACCAGATCGGGATGGTTCTCGGTTTCGGCCTGCAGGTTGCCGATGGTTTCGCGAGATTCCCGCAGGATCTCGTCTTTCCAGATCAGCAGCTTGTTTCGGAAATATTCGAGCTGACGCTCGTTCATGAAGGGCTCGTCTTCAGACGGACGATACTCTTCAACTCTCCCTACCGACGCTAACGCGTTCATCGACGCCTCACGCTATCCAACAGCGCCCCCTCATAGAGCGGTGTTCCTATAGCCACGGAACCGTGGTCGTTCAACGGCGTGCATGTCGCAGGGGAACCGTTAAGCTTCATTAGGCCGCAAGGCGTGACATTTCGGCCTTGGCCATTTCCACGGCCGCCCGGGTATCTATTTCATTCAGAACGCTTTCCAGCGCCTCATCGTCCACACCGGCGCGTTCCTCGCGCACCGCGCGCGCGAGCTTTTCGAGCTGTACGCCGGCGCCCGCGCCCTCGAGCAGCGCCAGCTTCACCTGCTCCAGCATGTCGAGAATGCGGCCGCCGCGACTCACCGCCCGGCGGCGACGCTCCAGCGGCCCCTCGGCCGCCTGCAACGCGAGCAGAGCATCGAGCGATCCAACCGCGCCCACGCCCGAAACGCGGGCCGCCTGCCCGGCGGACGCAGTCTCGGCGGCGGCGCCGGTGACGGTGAAGCCTGGAGCAGCGGACGGCCGAGGCCCGGAAGCCGTCCCGGCGGGAGGCGCGCCGCGCGAACCGTTCACCTTCATGGAGGCCAAACCCCGATTACCCTGCCCGGCAGTTTTCGGGTGATGCGGTCACCGAAACCTTAACAGCCGGGCAGTTTCTGCCCACCGCGGCGACGCTCCGCCTTCGCAGCCTCGAACGGCGTTGGAATCCTTCAGTTTCCACCGGGTCCGGGGTGGCATGAAGTTCGCAGGTGCAGTGGCGGTTATGCTTAACGCAAGGCGCGCCATGTTCCGCTTCCTCGCCTCCCTGATCCTCGCCGTCGCCCTCCTGATGGGCGCCACGCCGGCCCTGGCGGCCTCCCGCATCAAGGACATCGTCGACTTCGAGGGTGTGCGGAAGAACCAGCTCGTGGGCTACGGCCTGGTGGTCGGCCTGAACGGCACGGGCGACAGCCTGCGCAACTCCCCCTTCACCCGCCAGAGCCTGGAGGCGATGCTGGAGCGCCTGGGCGTCAACACGCGCGACGCGGTGCTCAACACCAAGAACGCCGCCGCCGTCATGGTGACCGCCGAGCTGCCGGCCTACGCCGCCTCGGGTTCGCGCATCGACATCACGGTCTCGGCCATGGGCGACGCCAAGAGCCTGCTGGGCGGCACCCTGCTGGTGACCCCGCTGCTCGGCGCCGACGGCCAGGCCTACGCGGTGGGCCAGGGCACGGTGCAGACCGGCGCGGTCTCGGCCACCGGCGCCTCGGGCTCGGCCGTGATCAAGGGCGTGCCGACTGCCGGCCGCATCGCCTCCGGCGGCATCGTCGAGCGCGAGGTACCCTTCCAGATGGCCCAGATGCAGCAGCTGCGCCTGACCCTGCGCAACCCGGACTTCACGACCTCGCGCCGCATCGCCGACATCATCAACGCCCGCCACCCGGGCACCGCCTACAGCGAGAACCCGACCACCGTCGTGCTGCGCCCGCCCGCCGGCGCGGACCTGGTCAGCTTCGTGACCGCCGTCGAGCACCTGCCGGTCGAGGTCGACGCCCCGGCCAAGGTGGTCATCGACGAGGTCAACGGCGTCATCGTCATGGGCGACGCGGTCCGCGTCTCCACGGTCGCCATCGCCCAGGGCAACCTGACCATCTCCATCCAGGAAATGCCGGCCGTCAGCCAGCCTGCGCCCTTCTCCGACGGCCGCACCACGGTCGTGCCGCAGTCGGACGTGGCGGTGGAGGAAGAGCGCGGCCGCCAGCTGGTGATGCTCAGCTCGGGCGTCTCGCTGTCCACCCTGGTCAATGGCCTGAACGCGCTCGGCGTCACGCCGCGCGACATGATCTCCATCCTGCAGGCCATCAAGGCCGCCGGCGCCCTGCAGGCCGACATCGAGGTGATGTGATGGATCTTTCGACCCCCGCCCTGCCCTTCGACACGCTCAATCCGCTCCGCTCGCCGACCGCGGCCGGCGCCAAGACCCCGGAAGCCATCCGCAAGGTGGCCGAGGACTTCGAAGCCGCGTTCCTGGCGGCCATGCTGCAGCCCGTGTTCGCCCAGATCTCGACCGAGGCGCCGTTCGGCGGCGGCCAGGGCGAGGCCGCCTTCAAATCCTACATGGTCGACGCCATGGCCAAGCAGACGGCGAAGGCCGGCGGCGTGGGCCTGGCCGACGCCGTCACCCGTCAGTTGCTCGAACAGCAGGGCCTGACGCCGGCGCCGTCCACCGGGGAGGCCGCCTGATGGGTCTGTCCGCCACCGACGCCCAGGACCGGGTCGAGCAGCTGCTCGCCCTGACCGAGACCCTGACCGAGCGCATGGGCCGCGAGGCCGCCGCCTTCGAGGCCAGGCGTCCGCTCGACGCCGCGCCGGAAATGCAGGAGACCGCCCGGCTCGCGAACCTGTACCGCCACGAATGCACCCGGGTGAAGGCCGACCCGGGGCTGCTGTCGGCCGCCGATCCCAACCTGCGCAAGCGCCTGGCCGAGGCGACCAAGGCGTTCGAGCGGATGCTGGACCGGCACGCCACGGGGCTGGAAGCCGCGCGCACCCTCACGGAAGGCCTGGTGCAGGCGGTCGCCCAGGAAATCGCCGGCGCCCGCGCCCCGGCCGCAGGCTACGGCTCGACCGGCGCCGCCGCCGCGGGTGACGCCACCGCGGTGACGCTGAACCGACGCGCCTAGGGCGATTTGACCGCAACGGCCGGGACGCGGAGGTTCAGCCGCCGCGCCATGCTGGCTCACACCATGGAGCCTCACATGTCCTACGTCGTCACCGGCCTTGCGCCCGATCCCTTCATCCCGCTGTTCGGGCTGTCCGACGATGCGCTGGCCGAGCGCGGCGCCCTGCGGCGCGTGGTCGAGCGAAAGCCGGGGTATCCCTGCCGCGTCACCCTGGAGGACGCCGAGCCCGGCGACAGCGTGCTGCTGCTCAACCATGAGAGCCATGCGGTGGCCACGCCCTTCCGCTCGGCCTACGCCATCTACGTCAACGAGACGGCGCGCGAGCAGCGGCGGCTGGTCGGCGAACTGCCGGGCGTCCTGACCAACCGGGTCATCGCCCTGCGGGTGTTCGACGGCGCCGGCATGCTGATCGGCGCGGAGCTGGCGCAGCTGGGCGAGGTGGAGCCGGCGATCGAGCGCGCCTTCGCGCGCGACGGAGCCGCCTACCTGCACGCCCACAACGCGGCGGCGGGCTGTTACTCGGCCAGGATCGACCGGGGTTGAACCGCGCTCCCGCGCTTTCGCCGGAAACCGAGGGCAAGCAGGGCGCAGACGAAGCCCGCCCCTCCGCCGGACGCTGCAAAGAAGACGGTCAGGCCGCCCAGGTCACCCGTGGACCAGGCGCGTGCGCCGGCGGGCGGTGACGCGAGCAGGAAGATGAAGACGGCCGAAACCAGGGCGCCCAGCAGCGCGCAGGCCGCCAGCCACCCGGCCGTCCCCGTGATCCGTGGCGACAGCGCCGCCGCGAGCACGCCGGTCAAGAAGGCCGGAATGACGCCCAGGATGTAGGCGAAGAAGCCGAACAGCAGGATCGCAGCCCCGACCTGCCCGACGCTTTCGGGTTTGAGCCCACCGCCGGCGATCCCCACAGCGAGCAGGGCGAGCGCCGGCAACGGCGGGCCCGCAAGGGCGAAGACGCCGACAATCTTCGCCCAGGCCCAGCGCGTCGGCTTGTCTGTCATCACCATCTCCCCGGGGAAACTAAGCTTGACCGAGGGGGGCGCGTCCAGCCTGCGACATCTGTTCGCACTTCGTTCTTGCTGAATCAGCAGCTTTGAGTCCTACATAACGATGTTGGGCTGGACCTCCCCGTCGGCCTGCAGCGTTCCAGGTATCCATGGCCGACCAGCACGACTTCATCCGCGTCCGCGGTGCGCGCGAGCACAACCTCAAGGGAGTCGATGTCGACATCCCGCGTGGGCAGCTCGTGGTGCTCACCGGACTCTCGGGCTCGGGCAAGAGCTCGCTCGCCTTCGACACCATCTACGCCGAGGGGCAGCGGCGCTATGTCGAGAGCCTTTCGGCCTATGCGCGCCAGTTCCTGGAGCTGATGGGCAAGCCGGACGTGGACCTGATCGAGGGGCTGTCCCCGGCCATTTCGATCGAGCAGAAGACCACCAGCCGCAACCCGCGCTCAACCGTCGGCACGGTCACCGAGATCCACGACTACATGCGCCTGCTGTGGGCGCGCATCGGCGTGCCCTATTCGCCCGCCACCGGCCTGCCGATCGAGAGCCAGACCATCAGCCAGATGGTCGACAAGCTGACCGCCCTGCCCGAGGGTGAGCGCCTGTACCTGCTGGCGCCCGTGGTCCGCGGCCGCAAGGGCGAGTACCGCAAGGAGATCGCCGACTGGCAGCGCCAGGGCTTCCAGCGGCTGAAGATCGACGGCCAGTTCTACGCCATCGAGGACGCGCCGGCGCTCGACAAGAAGTTCAAGCACGACATCGACGTGGTGGTGGACCGCATCATCACCAAGGCGGGACTGGAGAGCCGCTACGCCGACAGCCTGCAGACCGCGCTGGGCCTGGCCGAGGGGATCGCGACGGCGGAGTGGGCGAGCGCGCCGGAGGGCGAGGACCCGCGGCGGATCATCTTCTCCGAACGGTTCGCCTGCCCGGTTTCCGGCTTCACCATCAGCGAGATCGAGCCCCGGCTGTTCTCGTTCAACAATCCGTTCGGCGCCTGCCCGACCTGCGACGGCCTCGGCGTGAAGCTGGCCTTCGACGCCGACCTGCTGGTCGCCGACCGCGACAAGACGCTGCACAAGGGCGCCGTGACGCCCTGGGCCAAGAGCCCCTCGCCCTTCTACACCCAGACGCTGCAGGCGCTGGCGCGCCACTACGGCTTCTCCATGGACGCGCCGTGGCGCGACCTGCCGGCCAAGGCGCACGAGGTCATCCTGCACGGCACCGGCGACGAGAAGATCAAGTTCAGCTACGACGACGGCGCGCGCCGCTACGACGTCACCAAGCCGTTCGAGGGCGTGCTTCCCAACATGGAGCGGCGCTGGCGCGAGACCGATTCCGCCTGGGTGCGCGAAGAGCTCGGCCGCTACCAGGCGGAGACGCCGTGCGAGGCCTGCGGCGGCTATCGCCTGAAGCCCGAGGCCCTGGCCGTGAAGATCGACGCCCGCCACATCGGCGAGGTGTCCCAGCTGTCGATCAAGGACGCCAACGCCTGGTTCACGGAACTCGGCGAGAAGCTCGGCGAGAAGGACCTGGAGATCGGCCGCCGCATCCTGAAGGAAATCAACGACCGGCTGCGCTTCCTGAACAACGTCGGCCTCGACTACCTGAACCTGTCGCGCAACTCCGGCACCCTGTCCGGGGGCGAGAGCCAGCGCATCCGCCTGGCCAGCCAGATCGGCTCGGGCCTGACCGGCGTCCTCTACGTGCTGGACGAGCCGTCCATCGGCCTGCACCAGCGCGACAACACCCGCCTGCTGGAGAGCCTGCGCGGCCTGCGCGATCTCGGCAACTCGGTGCTGGTGGTCGAGCACGACGAGGAGGCGATCCTGACCGCCGACCATGTGATCGACATGGGACCGGCGGCCGGCGTGCACGGCGGCGAGGTGGTGGCCCAGGGCAAGCCCGACGACATCATGGCGGCCCCGCGCAGCCTGACCGGCAAGTACCTGACCGGCGAGATGGCGATCGAGGTTCCGGACGCCCGCCGCCCGCTGGGCAAGAAGCGGCTGCGCATCGAGGGCGCCACGGGCAACAACCTGAAGGGCGTCACCGCTGAGATCCCCGTGGCCACCTTCACCTGCATCACGGGCGTGTCCGGCGGCGGCAAGTCCACCTTCACCATCGAGACCCTCTACAAGGCCGCGGCGCGCCGCCTGAACAACGCCACCGCCGCGCCGGCGCCGTTCGAGCGGATCGAGGGACTGGAGCACTTCGAGAAGGTCATCGATATCGACCAGTCGCCGATCGGGCGCACCCCGCGCTCGAACCCGGCGACCTATACGGGCGCGTTCGGTCCGATCCGCGACTGGTACGCCGGCCTGCCCGAGGCCAAGGCGCGGGGTTACGGGCCGGGCCGCTTCTCGTTCAACGTGAAGGGCGGGCGCTGCGAGGCCTGTCAGGGTGACGGCCTCATCAAGATCGAGATGCACTTCCTGCCCGACGTCTACGTCACCTGCGACATCTGCAAGGGCAAGCGCTACAACCGCGAGACCCTGGAGATCGTGTTCAAGGGCAAGTCGATCGCCGACGTCCTGGACATGACCGTCGAGGAGGCGGCCAGCTTCTTCAAGGCGGTGCCGTCCATCCGCGACAAGATGAAGACGCTTGAGCGCGTGGGCCTCGGTTACATCAAGGTGGGCCAGCAGGCGACCACCCTGTCGGGCGGCGAGGCGCAGCGCGTGAAGCTCTCCAAGGAGCTGTCGCGGCGATCCTCGTCACGCACGCTCTACATTCTCGACGAGCCGACCACGGGCCTGCACTTCGAGGACACTCGAAAGCTGCTCGAGGTGCTGCACGAACTGGTCGAACAGGGCGCCACCGTGGTCGTCATCGAGCACAACCTCGATGTGGTGAAGACCGCCGACTACATCCTCGACTTCGGGCCCGAGGGCGGCGACGGCGGCGGGCGCATCGTCAGCAAGGGCACGCCCGAGCAGGTGGCGAGCGATCCGGACAGCTGGACCGGCCGCTACCTGTCGGAAGTGCTGGAGCGGCACGAGCAGCGCCGCAAGTCGCGGCGCCGCAAGGCCAGTTAGGCGAAGGTCTCGGCGCCGCCCCGGTCCGTCGCGCTCAGCTCGCGATAGGCGACCGCGGGCGGCGAGAGGACGATGGCGTACTGCAGGGCCGAGAGGAAGCCCGAGATCAGCAGGCTCAGTCCCATGGCCGGCGTGAAGTAGGCCGCCAGCGACGAGAAGTCGGGCGACGTCACCTGCCCGATCGCCTGCAGCCCCCAGATCGCCGCGATGATGGCGACGACGATGGCGAAGCCCAGCAGCACCACGACGAGGGCCAGCACCCAGGCCAGGAAATAGGCGCCCAGCAGGGGCCAGAACCGGCCCCTGGTCATCCGCCACGCGGGGGCGATCGCCAGGCGGCGCTCGCTGAAGGTCATGGGCGCGGCCAGCGACATGCGCACGAAGAAGAAGGCGCCGACGCCCAGCACCAGCAGGAAGCCGATCACTCCGCCCAGGGCGCCTGCCGCCGCAGTCCCGCCGCCGCCGCCGCCGAATGCGAAGGACAGGCCGGCGACGATCAGGGCGAGCAGCACCAGCGCCCCGGCCAGCACGGCGATGAACAGCAGGGTGAGCACGAAGAACAGCAGGATCATGCGCAGTTCGTCTGCGCCGAAGCGCAGGTAGCCGAAGGCGCTGTCCTGGGGCCGCAGGAGCGCCCGGTAGGCGGCGCAGGTGAAGATGGCGCTGGTGATCAGGCTGAGTGGAATGGTGAGGCCGTAGAGCTTGCCCATGACCGGCGCCATCGCCAGCACGGCTTCAGGGTCGGAGGATTGTCCCATCTGGGTGATCGCAGCCATGTCCGGGCCGATCAGCGTCACCATGAGCACCGCCGTCGCCAGGCTGATCAGCAGGGACGCCACGCCCCAGTAAACGATGACCAGCGGCTTCTCCCGCGTCAGGCGGAAGCCTTCGAACGCGGCGTCGGTCGGCGAAAACGCCATACTCAGTGCTCCTTGGGCGGGGGGTTCGGTTCGTCTTGCGGAGCGTGCGGCTGCGCTTCGGGTTCCGGCGCGGCCGGGTGCGGCGCTTCCGGCGCGGGTTCGCTGACCGGCTCGGGAGGCGACGCGGGCTCCAGCGCGGGTTCCGCGGCGGAGGGCTCTACGGCCGCATGGTCATCCGGGCCTGGCGTCGGCGCTTCGCCGGCGCCCGGTTCGGCCGCTCCCCAGCCGGACGGCGGCTCCGGCGCGGCTGGCGCAGGCTCGGACGCAGTCGACTCGTGCGGAGGCTCGGGCGTGGGCCCGGTCTCGGGTGCGGGCTCGGGTTCGCCCTCAGGCGTCGCGGTCTCCATCCCCTGAACGGGTTCGGCGTGGGGCGCGACGGCCGGCGCGTCTGCGGATGGAGGCTCCGTCGCCGGCGCAGGGTGCGCTTCGGCGGCGTCGGCGGCCAAGGCCTCGGACGGCGGCGCAGGCTGGGGCTCGGC
>JAEZEZ010000084.1 GCA_023432855.1 Pseudomonadota bacterium
TCTACTTCCGCACCACCGACGTGACCGGCATCGTGCACCTGAAGGAAGGCGTCGAGATGATCATGCCCGGCGACAACGCCGAGCTGAACGTCGAGCTGATCACCCCGATCGCCATGGAAGAGAAGCTGCGCTTCGCCATCCGCGAAGGCGGCCGCACGGTCGGCGCCGGCGTCGTGGCCAAGATCATCAAGTAAGCATAGCCCTCACAGGCTGACGCATACGGAAACGGCCCCCGGAGCAATCCGGGGGCCGTTTTGCGTTCGGGTTCCTCAGCGAACGACCTTGTAGAGCTTGCGGCACTCCGGCGGGAGCTCCTCGATGTAGGCCTGGACGCGCCGGGTGAAGTCGGCGGTCTCGAGCCGCCACTCATCCCAGAGCTTTTCGAGGTGGTCGGACTCGGCGTTCAGTTCCGCCATCCGCTCGAGCGCGGCGGGGCGATAGCTGTCCGTAGCCGCCATCAGGGTGTCGTAGGCGCCGAGGCGCATCTCTCTGGTCCAGCGACGGTTGCGCTCGAACCAGTCGAGGTCGTTAGCGTATTCCCAATAGCCTGCGATGACGAGGTCGTAGTCCGGGCATGGGGGCTTCTTCAGTGCCTCGGGGACCTGTGGCAGCGGAACGGGGAGCGGAATGGCGGCTGGCCTGCTCCCCAGCACGATGACGCAGACCTGCCGGTGCCGTTGGTGTGGCGCACACCCGACGCCCGCGTGGGTGAATACGGGGTTGAACAGGTCGCGCCGGTGCGGTCGCTGCGGAAGGCCGGGGTCGACGATAAGCTGGATGACGGAATCCACCGGGCGCGTCTGTCCGAAACTCAGCAACTCGGCGATCATCAGCGGCCGCTGGCCCAACTCGTCGATCCGGACGCCGGGCGTGGATCCGTCCGAGCCCGTATGGCTGGTCAGGCCGAGCGGACCGATGTCCCGCGCGTGCCGCCTTGCGGCGTCGGAAAGCATGGGATGGTATTCGAGCGCCGGCAGCGGATTCTGCCCCTGCAGGAAATCAGCCGCGTCCTTGCGGTCCGGATTGGGCGCCCCTCGCAGGCCCCGTACGCTGCCGGTAAAGGCCGGCGGGTTGGCGCGGACTTCGTTGATGGTGTCCAGGACGCTGATCGCCAGGTCGGTCTGGCGCAACTCCTCGGACGTGATCGCGGTGACCGCCAGCGGCGTCTCGGCCAGGTCGCGCTCGGGCCGGGCGGCGCCGGGAGCGGGCGCAAGCACGGCCGTTCCGAGCAGAAGCAAAGCGGCGGCGAAGCGGGAACTCAGACGAACGGACATTTCGCGCCCCCATCTGGTCTTGTGCGCCGATCATGCCCCCGCGGGGCTGAATCGCAAAGCCGGCCGGTGACAGCCGGCCCGGGCTCGGCTTTCATGTCCGCATGATCCTTCGCGCGTTCGCCCTCGCCGCCGCCATGCTGGCGGCCGTCCCTGCGGCGGCCCAGCCGATTCCCTACGAGGCGACCGTCGCGCCGCGACAGAACTGGCGCGAGCATGCGGCCCTCCACCTCTCGGGCGCCCTGCCGGCCGACGAGGCCGCGCCGAAGGCGCTGACGCTGAACAACTACTGGGCTCTGCGCCAGGACCCGAAACACCCCTGGCGCGGCACGCCCCGGTTCGACGGCTACGACGGCAATTCCGACGGCAGGCTGGCTGTCTTCTCGGACCCGCGCTTCGCCGCCCGCGCCTTCGCCATCGAACTTCGCGACCTGCACAAGGCGGGCGTGACCAGCGCCGCAGGGGTTGCGGCCCGCCTGAACCCCGAGAACCCCGCGCCCCTGGCGTCCGTCCTCGCCGCCGCCGCCGGCGCCGCCGTCGACCAGCCCATGGGTCTGTTCGACGAGCGGGGGCCGACGCCTCGACTGGCGCAGGTCATGCGTCGCATGGCCTCCCATAACCTGGGGTCCGGGCTGACGCCGAGCGACAGCCTCATCCACACCGGCCTGGAGGCGGTCCGCTACGACCGCTTCGACCAGAGCGCCGAAGGGTACGCAGGCTGGCGCGCCGCCAACCCCGAATGGACGCCCCAAGTGCAGCGGTTCGAGGCCTTCCTCTCGTCCCAGGGGCTCGCCGGGCGCTTCCCCACCTACCAGCTGCTGCGCACGGCCAGCGACTGGAACGGCTGCGGTGCGCCCTTCACAGTGCCGCCCGAGGAACACTGGCCCAACGCCGCGGCCACCCTTCGCCTGATCGCCGACCGCGTGCAGCCGGCCCTGCCGGGGCTCCAGGTGATGAGCGGCTACCGCCCCGAGTGGCTGAACGTCTGCGCCGGCGGGGCCGGCCGCAGCGCCCACCGTGAATACTCCGCCTTCGACCTCGTCCCCGCCGACGGCGTCAGCCGCGAAGCCCTGATGGCGCGGGTGTGCCCCATCCTGGCGTCCGAGGGCGCGGCCAGGAACATGGGGCTGGGCTTCTATTCCGGCGTCCGCTTCCACATAGACACCCGCAGCCACCGCACCTGGGCGTCCTTCAACCGGGTGTCCTACAGTCCGTGCGCTTCGGACGGGCGGGTCAATCCGGTTCCCGACGTTCCGCCGCCTCCGCCCCCGTTCCCGCCGGTCTATCCCTCGAGGTAGCGAATTAAGGCGGAGTCATGACCGCGATTTAAGCTGACATCCCGGGCCGACGTCGTAGCTTTCGCGGGAAATCTGGAGGAACCCGCCATGAACCTGCGCCTCAGCGCCGCCGCCGCCGCCTTCGCCCTTTCCGCCTTCGCCGCCACCGCGGCCAGCGCGGTGGAGGTGGAGATCAAGGACGCGGTGGCCCGCGTCGTGGTCATCCCGGAAGACCGGACCGACGTGGCCGTGGAGGTCGTACCCGGCTCGCGCGCCGAACTGCCCCGCGTCACGGTCAGCCGCACGGGCTCGGGCAAGGTCATCGTCGACGGCGACTTGGGCCGCAACCGCATCCGGGGCTGCAGCGGCCGTACCGCCGAGAGCGGCGCGTCTCCCCTGGATCGCCTGGGCGACGTGACCGTGCGGGTCCGCAACATTGGCGAAGTCCGCATGTCCGAGACCCCGATCATCACTGTGCGAACCCCGAGAGAAGTTCAGGTCGAGGCCGACGGAGCCGTCTTCGGCTGGATCGGCCGGGCGACCCGCGTGTCGCTCGGCAATTCCGGCTGCGGCGACTGGACCGTCGCCGACACCTCGGGCGAGCTCAAGATCTCCCAGGCCGGATCCGGTGACACCCAGGCCGGCCGCAGCGCTTCGCTCAGCGTGGCCATCGCCGGTTCGGGCGACGTCGACGCCGGCCCTACTGGCGCGATGAAGGCGTCGATCGCCGGCTCGGGCGACGTGGAAGTCGCCGCTCTCAACGGCTCGCTCGACGTCTCCATCGCCGGCTCGGGCGGGGTGAAGGTTCGCGGCGGCAAGGCCACGACCGTCAAGGCGAACATCGCCGGCTCCGGCGACGTCGATGTCGACGCGCCCGCCGACAGCGTCCGCGCCTCGATCATGGGTTCCGGCGACGTCAACGTCCGCTCCGTCTCCGGCGAGGTCAGCAAGTCGGTGATGGGTTCGGGCGCGATCCGCATCGGCGAATGATCGCCCGAGCCGGTTCGGTCGTCCGGCCCCGGCCGCGGTCCTGAGCAAGGGTCGCGGCCGGGGCAGGTCGGCGTTGCCCCCACCAGCGGGCGCGTCTAGAGATGCGGCGTTCGCAGAGCCCGCATCACCGTGACCGACACCAACGCCCCGACCGACATCGCCGCCCTCAGCTTCGAGGATGCGCTCGCCCAGCTGGAGAAGATCGTCTCCGAGCTGGAGTCCGGCCGCGCGCCGCTGGAAAAGTCGATCGAGCTCTACGAGCGCGGCGCCGCCCTGAAGGCCCACTGCGAAAAGCGGCTCGAAGCCGCGCGTCTCCGGGTCGAGAAGATCGTCGTCGGCAAGTCCGGCGAAGCCCGGGGCGCGGAGCCCGCGGAATTCTCGTGACCGCCGGGACCATCACCTTCGACGACTTCCTCAAGGTCGATATCCGTATCGGCACCATACTGAAGGCCGAACCCTTCCCCGAGGCGCGCAAGCCGGCCTACCGGATCACCGCCGACTTCGGCCCCGAGGTGGGGGTGAAGAAGTCCTCTGCCCAGGTCACTGCGCACTACACGACCGAGGAACTGGTCGGCCGCCGGGTGGCCGCTGTGGTCAACTTCCCGCCGCGCCAGATTGGCCCGTTCATGTCCGAGGTGCTGTGCCTGGGCTTCCCGGACGCCAAGGGCGACGTGGTCCTGGTCACGGTCGACCGTGACGCCCCGGACGGAGGGCGGCTGTTTTGAGCGCGACCCTGATAAGACCGGACGCCGCCGTCATCGGTGCGCGCGTGGAGGAGGTCGCCGACCTCGTCACCGTGGCGCTGGACGAACTGCTGCCGCGACCCGAGGGCGCCGAGGCCAAGCTGACCGAGGCCATGCGCTATGCGGCCTTGGGGCCGGGCAAGCGCCTGCGGCCCTACTTCGCCATCGAGACCGCGCGCATGTTCGATATCGAGGAGCGCCCGGTGCTGCGGGCCGCCTGCGCCCTCGAATGCATCCACGCCTACAGCCTCGTGCACGACGACCTGCCCAGCATGGACGACGACGACATGCGGCGCGGCCGTCCGACGGTCCACCGGGCCTATGACGAAGCCACCGCCATCCTCGTCGGCGACGCCTTGCAGTCGGCCGCCTTCGAGATCCTGGCCCACCCGGACACCCACGACGACGGCGAGGTGCGGGCCGAACTGGTGCTGAAGCTGGCGCTCGCCTCGGGGGCCGTGGGCATGGCCGGGGGGCAGATGATCGACCTGCTCGGAGCCCGCGACGACCTGGGCGGCGTGGCGCGCATGCAGCGGCTGAAGACCGGCGCGCTGTTCGCCTTCGCCTTCGAGATTCCGCTGATCATCGCCGACGCCAACGAGCCGGAACGCCAGGCCCTGATGATGTTCGCACAGGACCTGGGCCTCGCTTACCAGATCGTCGATGACCTGCTCGACGCCGAGGGAGACGAGGATCTGCTTGGCAAGGCCGCCGGCAAGGATGCGGCGCGCGGAAAGAAGAATTTCGTGACCCTGCTGGGCGCCGACGCGGCCCGTGAACGGGTGAACATGCTGGCCGACCAGGCCCGCCGTCACCTCGACATCTTCGGCGGCGACGCCGATTTCCTGAGAGCCGGTGTGGACTTCGTGCTACAGCGGCAGACCTGACCGCCCGAAGTCTCCGGCTCCCCTCCGGTTCTGTGCATGCCCGTTCAAACGCCACTCCTCGATACCGTCCGCTCGCCCGCCGATACGCGCGACTTCTCATTGCCTCAGCTCAAACAGCTGGCCGATGAGCTGCGCCTCGAGACCATCGATGCGGTTTCGGTGACCGGCGGCCACCTGGGCGCGGGCCTGGGCGTGGTGGAGTTGACCGTCGCTTTGCACCACGTCTTCGAGACGCCGCGCGACATCGTCATCTGGGACGTCGGCCACCAGGCCTATCCCCACAAGATCCTGACCGGCCGCCGGGACCGCATCCGCACGCTGCGCCAGGGCGGCGGCCTGTCGGGCTTCACCAAGCGGGCGGAGAGCGAGTACGACCCCTTCGGCGCGGCTCACGCGGGCACCTCGATCAGCGCCGCCCTCGGCTTCGCCGCCGCTCGCGACCAGAAGGGCGAGGACAACAAGGTGGTCGCCGTCATCGGCGACGGCTCGATCACCTGTGGCATGGCCTACGAGGCCATGAACGCGGCCGAACACACGACCAAGCAGCTGATCGTCATCCTCAACGACAACGACATGTCGATTGCGCCTCCGGTAGGCGGCATGAGCGCCTATCTGGCGCGGCTCGTCTCGGGCGGCGCCTACCGCTCGTTCCGGGAGTTCGGCAAGTCGGTGGCCGGGGTGCTGCCGCGCCCGCTGAAGGAAGCCGCCAAGAAGGCCGAGGAATACGCCCGCGGCATGGTTACCGGCGGCACTCTGTTCGAGGAGCTGGGCTTCTACTACGTCGGCCCGATCGACGGGCATAACCTGGAGGACCTGGTCCCGGTGCTGCGCAACGCCGCCGACATCGAGGGCAAGCCGGTCCTCGTCCACGTGGTCACCCAGAAGGGCAAGGGCTACGGCCCGGCCGAGAGCTCAGCCGACAAGTACCACGGCGTGGTCAAGTTCGACGTGGTCACCGGCAAGCAGGCCAAGGCCCAGACCAATGCGCCCTCCTATACCAAGGTGTTCGCCCAGGAGCTGATCAAGCGGGCCGAGCGGGACGAGCGCGTCGTCGCCATCACCGCCGCCATGCCCTCGGGCACCGGTCTCGACCTGTTCGGCCAGCGCTTCCCGGACCGGATGTACGACGTCGCCATCGCCGAGCAGCACGCGGTGACCTTCGCCGCCGGGTTGGCGGCCGACGGAATGAAGCCCTTCGCGGCCATCTATTCCACCTTCCTGCAGCGCGGCTACGATCAGGTGGTCCACGATGTGGCCATCCAGAAGCTGCCCGTGCGCTTCGCCATGGACCGCGCCGGCCTCGTCGGCGCCGACGGCCCGACCCACGCCGGCAGCTTCGACATCGGCTACCTCGGCGCCCTTCCGGGGTTCGTGCTGATGGGGCCGTCGGACGAGGCCGAACTGGCCCACGCCGTCGCCACCGCCTGCGAAATCGACGACCGACCCTCGGCCCTGCGCTATCCGCGCGGGGAGGGGATCGGCATCGACATCCCCGAACTGGCCGAGGCCTGGGAGATCGGACGCGGCCGCATCGTTCGCGAGGGCACGGCGGTGGCCATCCTGTCCTTCGGCACCCGGCTGGAGGCCTCGTTGAAGGCGGCCGAACAGCTCGCTGCGCGGGGCATTTCCGCGACCGTCGCGGACGCCCGCTTCGCCAAGCCGCTCGATGAGGAGCTGGTTCTTCGCCTGGCGCGGGAACATGAAGCGCTGATCACCGTCGAGGAAGGCGCCATGGGCGGCTTCGGGGCCTTCGTCCTCCACCTGTTGGCCGATCGCGGCGCTCTGGACCGGGGCCTCAAGGTCCGCACCCTGACCCTGCCCGACGTCTTCCAGGACCAGGACAAGCCCGAGGCCATGTACGCCCAGGCGGGCCTCGACGCCGACGGCATCTCGCGGGCCGCCCTGCGGGCGCTCGGGGTGGATGGTGCGGGAATGAAGGGCGCGCGCGCCTGATCAACGCCTGGCGCAGGCGGCCAGCAAGCCTCGCACATCCTGTACCGGCGCTGCGGGCGGCGCATGGGATTCTCCGAACGCCTCGAAGGCGATGCGGCCGGTGCGGGCGAACTCGGCCAGCACCGGATCGTCAGCGCCGATCCGGGCCTCGACCTGCGACCCGCCGTAAAGCTCCTCGCCCGTAGCGGTGGCCGGATAGGTGCGGGCGACGGTTCCCGAGCTGAGGGAAAGGCGAGCCGCCGTCGGCGGAGCCCCTACCTCTTCGCTTTCCCGGTGCTCGACCCAGTGGAACAGGCCGACGGTCCCCGATCCCGGGCGGCAATGCAGCGCCGGGCCCGCGTCGTCGCTGTCGGGAATGGCGTAGACGAGGTAGGCGCGCTCATCGTCCTGGCCGAAACTCCACTTGCGCGTTTCGCCGTCGGCCTCGGCAGCCGTCGGCGCAGCGGGCCGGGGGTTCGCGGGCGGCGCGGGATCGGGTTCCGGGGCAGTGGCGGGGGCAGGAACGGCCGGGGCCGCTTCCTGCGGGGGACTGCAGCCTGCCGTTCCCAGGCAGGTCATGGCGGCCAGGATCGTCAGCGAGCGCATGGGCTTATCCGCACCATTCGAAGAAGTCGGCGACCGTGGTCGTCCCCGGTTGCGGCGCAAAGGTTTCGCTGCGGCCGCCCGGACGCACCGCATCGAGCCGCCCCGAGGCGCGGAAGGCGGCGATCACCGGGTCCGACCCGGCCACCGTCGCCGTGAGGAATTCGCCGCCGCTCATCTGCTCGGGCTCGGACCGGGCCGGAAACCGGCGCGTGACGCCGCCCGCGCGCAGGGCGATCTCGTCCCGCGAACCGCGCGGGACGATCTGGGTCACCTCCAGGTCGGCCTCGCCCCGCCGGCATCGAAGACCGAGGCGCAGGTCGTCCGACTCCGGCGTCCCGAAGGCGAGATAGCCTTCGTCGCCCTCGGCGCTGAAGATCCAGTCCGTCCCGTCCGGTCCAGGCGCCAGCGCATCGGGCGCGACCAGCGGCGTCGCGCAGGCGGAGAGGGCGGCGGCGAGAAGGCATATGGCGAAACGCTTCATGGAGCGATGTTCGCCGAGCCCGGTCCCGGCGTCTAGGCGCGAACAGCAGGCCGCCGCCGGGCCCAGGGCTGCGCCGCCTCCAGCTGGTAGGCCAGCTCCAGCAGGGTGCGCTCGTCGCCGACCCTTGCCGCGAACTGGACTCCGATAGGCAGGCCCTCGCGGCTCCAGGCCAAGGGGACGCTCATGGCCGGATTGCCGGCCACGTTGTTGATCGGGGTGTAGGCGACGTAGGCGCTGAGGCGCTCCACCAGGGTGTCGAAAGGCACGTCGGGGGCGAGGTGGCCCAGCGGCGGCGGCGGGCTGGCCAGGACCGGCGTGAGCACGACGTCGTAGGCGTCGAACCAGGTGAGATAGATCTGACCGCCGCGCACGAGGCGGCCGACCGAGGCTTCGAAGGCCTCCTGCGACAGGCCGGCGCGACGACGGGCCAGGCCGAGGGTGAAGGGTTCGAGCTCCCGCTCCGCCTGTTCCGCCGAGGTGCGGCGCGCCAGGAAGCCGACCGTGCGCGACGCGCCTTCGGCCCACAGGTTGAGGAAGTCCTCGGTGAAGGTCGTGGCGTCCATGGGCCAGCGGGTGGGCTCCACGTCGTGTCCCAGGCTCTCCATCAGGCGCGCAGCGGCGTCCACGCCCGCGCGCACGTCCGGGTGCGCCGGGCGGCCCAGGGGGTCGTCGGTGACGAACCCCACGCGCAGCTTGCGGTTCAGCGGCGACGTCACCATGCCCACGGCCGGCATGCGCCGGGGCGCCTCGACCGCGGCCAGGAGCGAGACCTCGACCGCAGCCAGCAGGGCCGCGGAATCGCGCACCGACCGGCTCACGCACAGCTCGACGCTGAGTTCGGTGGGACCGTCCCGGTCGCCGATAACCCGCGCACGGCTGGGCTTCAGGCCGAACAGGCCGCAGCAGGAGGCCGGGATCCGGATCGAGCCGCCCCCGTCGCTGGCGTGGCCGACGGGGATGACGCCCGCGGCCACCGCTGCCGCGGCGCCGCCCGAGGAGCCGCCGGCGGAATGGGCCGGGTTCCACGGGTTGCGCGTCGGCGCAAAGGCCATGGGCTCGGTGGTGGGCAGGAAGCCGTACTCGGGGGTGGCGGACTTGCCGATGGCCGTGAAGCCGGCCGCCAGCACCGCCGCGGCCGTGCCCTCGGTCTCCCGGGACGGCGGGATGCCGTCGGTGGCGCGGCTGCCCCAGCGGGTGGGCAGGCCGGCGACGTCGTTCAGGTCCTTGATCAGGATGGGCTGGCCCGCGAACGGGCCGTCCTCCCTGACCGTCGCCTGCTCCAGGGCGCGATCGAAGCCCGGCGTGACCAGGAAGCCGAGCCTCGGATCGAGCGCCCGGGTCCGCTCGATGGCCGCGGCGGTCGCCTCGGCGGCGGTGATCTGCCCCCGACGGATCAGCTGCGCGACGGCGGTGGCGTCCAGCCAGGCCAGGTCGTCGCCGGCGGCCGGCTTCGGCCAGGTCGCGCAGCCGGCCAGGGGCGCGGCGGCGGCGGCGCCGAGGAAGGCGCGTCTGTGAATGGTCAAGATGTCTCCCCCCGGAAACGCGTGTCAGGCCCCGCACATGGTCGCGAAGCGACGCAGCTTGTCGCGGTGTTCGCGTCGCTTCATCGCTATTTCCCCGGCGCCGATGTCGTTCTGCAGTTCGAGCTTCCCCGTCCTCACGAAAGCGGCGAACGCCGCGTCGGTGGCGGCGTACTCGGCCGCCACCGGCTTCAGGCCGTCACGATTGGGAAACAGGGAGACCTTCACCCGGCCCGAACCCGGCCGGCATTCCAGCACGGCCGCCAGGGAGTCGCTGTCGGGGACCTCGTTGGCCAGGGCCAGCGAGTTCGGGTTCTCATAGAGCGTCCACGTCCAGCGGCCCCCGGCCGCAGCCGGGCTCGCGGCAGCGCTCAGCGCGAGGGCGGCGATCAGCACGATGCGACGCATGCGCTCTCCTGACGTCGGTGCGTTCAGGCTTCACAGTGAGCGAAAAAGCGGCGGATGTCGCCCCTGGCGTTGTCCGAGGCGCCCATGTCGAGCCCGCCGAGGGGGCGCTTGAGTTTCAGGTCGCCGGTGCGGGCGAAGCGCTTCAGGGCCGGTTCGCCCACCGGGGCTTCGGCCTCCAGCCACAGCCCGCCGGTGTAGGGATCGGGTTCGGCCGCGCCGTTCAGTTCCAGCTTCTGGCCGCCCGAGGCGAGCACCAGCATTGGCCGCTTGGCGGAAACGTCGCCGGACACGACCACGGCCTGGGAGCCGCGCTCGCAGGTCATCATCAGCCCGACGAGGTCGCTGTTCGGCATGCCGTAGGCAAGTTTCGCCTGGCTGCCCGCCACATGCAGGTTCCAGGTCGCGGCGCTGGCCTGGCTCTGGTCCATGTGATGGGCGCAGGCGGCGACCGACGCCCACGTGAAGAGACCCAAGGCTATGGAAGCGATTCTGCGCATGTCCCCGTACTCGCGTTCGGGACAAAAACGCGACCACGGTCAAAGGGTTCACGGCAAAGGCTGTGAACGGTTAGTGATTGTGGCGCGAATGAGACGCTTCGCGCGTGAGGGGAACGGCGGCCGCGGCCGCCGCTCCGCCCGCAATCCCAGCCTCAGAAGGGGGAAAACCGCTCCACGACCCGCTGGCCCAGCGGCGCGCGCTGCACCGTGGTGACGTCGCCGCGGCCGCCGTAGCTGATGCGGGCCTCGGCGATCTGGGTGTGGTCGATGGTGTTGGCGCTGGAGATGTCGGCCGGATTGACGATGCCGGCGACCGTCAGCTCGCGCACCTCGGCGTTGGTGCGCACTTCCTGACGACCCTGGATGACCAGGTTGCCGTTGGGCATGACGCCCACGACCACGGCCGCGATGGTCAGCGACACCTTCTCCGAGCGGGCGATGACGCCGGCGCCGTTGGAGGCGGTGGCCCCGTTCATGCCGATCATCTTCGACGGGTCGAAGGCCTCGGGCATGTACTTGCCGATCGAGGACTCGATGCCGAACAGGTTGGGGATGCCCGCCTCGACGCTGTTCGTGCGCGTGCGGTTCGTGGAATTGGCCACCTGGGCGCGGTCGTTGATGTCGATCTGCACAGTCAGGATGTCGCCGATGTTGCGCGCGCGCTGGTCGGCGAAGAAGGTCCGGGCGCCCGCGCGCCACAGCGAGTTCGGCGAGGCCGGCTGGGGCGTCGGCACCGGCGCCACGTTCAGGGTCTGGGGGACCATGTTGGCGGGATAGCCGACCGGGGCCAGCTCGGGACCGCGCACGGTCTCCTTGACGGTGGAGCAGGCGCCGAGCGTGAAGGCGAGGGCGGCGGCGGACAGGATGAGCGCGGCTTTGCGCATGGGAAACCCCTAACGGATGGAAGCGAAACGAGCTGACTTGAGGCTTTCCGCCTCGGGGCCGACCACGGCCTGGCCGGGCCCGGAGGCCACGGCGACAATCGTTTTCTTCGATTGGGGATTGAGGATGGAGACGGGCTCGCCGACGGCCGCGCCCTGCAGGGCCTTGCCCTGCAGGCTGAGCGACACGCCGCCGACGTTGTAGGCGACGGTGACCAGCTCATCGCGGCGGATGACCTGGGGGGCGGAGAGGTCGTGGGCGGCGACGGGCGCGCCCGAGCGGACCGGACGCCGGGCGGCCTGGCCGATGACCGCAGACGCGTCCGACGGCGCGCCGCGCGGCGCCAGGTGCGCCTGCACCTCGGTCCAGATGACGTCCTCCGGCTGCACGATCTCGCCGGCGGCCAGGCTGCGGGCGTAGGTCAGCACCTCGACGGTGCGCGCGGCCGGGCGGGCCGGTCCGGCCTGGGCGGCGGCGCCCGCGTCCTCGGCCTTCACCACCAGGCGGCGGAAGCCGTTGGCGTTGCTCCAGTCCAGGCCGTGGTTGCGGGCGATGGCCTGCACCCGGCCGGCGTCCAGCACCACATTGCCGCCGGCCGCCGGACCCGCGGCCAGAACCACGCCGGCCGCGGCGCCGGCGCCCTCGAACAGGTCGCCCAGGGTGACCCGGCCGTCGCTGTCGACCAGCTGGTCGCGCAGCTGCACGGGCGAACCGGCGGCGGCCGGGGCCGCGACGGCCAGCACGGCGATGGCGGCGAGGGCGCTCAGCGTTCTCATGATCAGGACTTCAGCTGGCTGGTGGCCTGCAGCATCTCGTCCGCCGCGGTCACGATCTTGGAGTTCATCTCGTAGGCGCGCTGGGCCACTATCAGGGCGGTGATCTCGCTCACCGCGTCGACGTTCGACGCCTCGGTGTAGCCCTGCATCAGCTGGCCATAGCCGACGTCGCCGGGCGTGCCGATGGCGGCGGCGCCGGAAGCCCCGCTCTCCATGAACAGGTTGTCGCCGATCGCTTCGAGGCCGGCCTCGTTGAAGAACAGGGCGAGCTCGAGCTGGCCCACCGTCTGGGGCTCGGGGTTGTCGCCCTGCAGCACCTGCACCTGGCCGGTCTTGGAGATGGCCACGTCCTTGGCGTCCTGCGGGATCGCGATCTGCGGCTCGATGATGTAGCCGTCGTCGGTCACCAGCAGGCCCTGGTCGTTGACCGAGAAGTTGCCCGCGCGGGTGTAGGCCGTCTCGCCGGAAGGCATCTGGACCTGGAAGAAGCCGCGACCGTCGATGGCCAGGTCGAAGCGGTTGCCGGTCTGGGTCAGGTTGCCCTGGGAGGTGATGCGGTAGACCGAGCCGGCCTTCACGCCGGCGCCGATCTGCACGCCGGTCGGCACCACGGTGCCGGCCTCGGACGACTGCGCCCCCATGCGCTCGACCGACTGGTAGAGCAGGTCCTGGAACTCGGCGCGCTGACGCTTGAAGCCCACCGTGTTCATGTTGGCGATGTTGTTCGAGATGACCTCGACGTTGAGCTGCTGGGCGCTCATGCCCGTGGCGGCGATGCGAAGTGCGCGCATTGGCGGGTCCTCAGCTGACGCGGCCCAGGCGCTCGACGGAGCGCTTGGACAGGTCGTTGGATGACTCGATCAGGCGCGCCATGCGTTCATAGGCGCGGCTGATCTCGATCAGATTGGTGATCTCGACGATGGCCTGGACGTTGGAGCCCTCGACCATGCCCTGGCGGATCTTCGAACCCTCGGCCGGGGCGGGGTTCTCGTTCGATTCATTGACGTAGAGCCCGTCGCCGTCCTTGCTCAGGACGCCCAGCGCCTCGAAGCGGACGATGGAGAGTCGGCCGACCTGCTCGCCGTCCTGGCTGATGATGCCGTCGGCCGAGACGGAGGGGGCGGACTTGGTGGGATCCAGCAGGATCTCGGCCCCGCCTTCGCCCAGCACCGGAAGGCCGCCGGCGGTGATCAGCCGGCCCTGGGCGTCGGTGGTGAAGCGTCCGTCGCGGGTGTAGCGGTCGCCCTCGGGGCCGCCGACGGTGAAGAAGCCGTCGCCCTCGATGCCGAAGTCGAGCGCCCCGCCGGTCTGGCGCAGCACGCCCTGGCCGAAGTCGCGGCCGACGCCCGTGTCGAGGACGAATCGGCCCGGGCCGTCGATCCCGAGGTTGCGGGCCTTCGGGCCCTCCTCGGTGGCGACCATGAGCTGTTCCAGCTTGAATCCCGCGGTGTCGACGTTGGCGAGGTTGTTCGCCGCGATGTCGAGTTCGCGCCGCAGGGTCATCTGGCGGGACAGGGCGATGTAGCCGGCGTTCTCCATGCGTCGTTCCAACGCAAGGGGCGTGCCAGCGCGTTAACCATAAAGGCGCGTTGAATTCATTGGCCTTTTGAATCGGCCGGGAGTCCGGGCCGGGCAAAAAATGCCTGCCCTGCAATCAGTCGTTAACCAAAAGCGTCGGAAGCATGGAAGCAAGTTCCGGGGGCGTGCGGGCGGCCATGTTCTTCAAGAAGAAGCCGAAGAAAGACGACGCGGCGGCGCAGGGCGCCGAGACCGAGGCGCCTGCGCCCGCCGAAGGCGCGGACGGCGAGGGCGAAGCCAAGAAGAAGGGCCTTCCGCCCAAGCTCCTCATCATGATCGGCGTCGCCGCCGTCCTGGTGCTGGGCGGCGGCGGCGCGGGCGCCTTCTTCCTGCTCAAGCCCAAGGCCGGCGATCACGGCGAGGCCGCGGCCAAGGGCGGCGACCACGGCAAGAAGGCGAAGAAGGACAAGGGCGGCCATGGCAAGGGCGGCAAGCCCGGCGAGAAGGACGAGGCCGGCGGCATGGTGCGCGAAGGCCCCGACGGGGTCACCTTCTATACGATGCCCGACCTGGTGGTGAACATTCAGACCGCCGACGGCCGGCCGACCTTCCTCAAGCTAAAGCTCACCTTCGAAATGAAGGACCCCCACACGGCGGAACTGATCGCCTCCGGGTCGCCGCGCCTTCAGGACATGTTCCAGACCTTCCTGCGCGAGCTGCGCCCGGAAGACCTGAGCGGCAGCCAGGGCAGCTACCAGCTGCGCATGGAGATTCTGCGCCGGGTGAACCTGGTGCTGGCGCCCAGCAAGGTCGACGCCGTCCTGATCGAGGAGATGTTGATCCAGTAGCGGATCGCGTGAACCCATGTCCGACCCCGCCCTGCAGACCGATCAGATCGATTCCCTCGCCGACGCCTCGCTCGCGGACGAGGCGGCGGGCGCGTCCGCCGAACGCATCCTGAACCAGGACGAGATCGACAGCCTGCTCGGCTTCGATCTCGGCGACGACGATGGTTCGGAGCGCAGCGGCATCCGCGCCATCATCAACTCCGCGCTCGTCTCCTACGAGCGCCTGCCGATGCTCGAGATCGTCTTCGACCGCCTGGTGCGGCTGATGACGACCTCCCTGCGCAACTTCACCTCGGATAACGTCGAGGTCAGCCTCGACAACATCTCGTCGATCCGCTTCGGCGACTACCTCAACTCGATCCCACTGCCGGCCATCCTCTCGGTGTTCCGCGCCGAGGAGCTCGACAACTTCGGCCTGCTGACGGTCGATTCGAACCTGATCTATTCGATCGTCGACGTGCTGCTGGGCGGGCGCCGCGGCACCGCGGCCCTGCGCATCGAGGGACGGCCCTACACCACCATCGAGCGGGTGCTGGTGCAGCGGATGGTGGAGGTGGTGCTGCAGGACGCCCGCGCCGCCTTCGAGCCGCTTACGCCGGTGACCTTCAAACTGGACCGGCTCGAGACCAACCCGCGCTTCGCCGCCATCGCGCGGCCCGCCAACGCGGCCATCCTCGTGCGCCTGCGCATCGACATGGAGGACCGGGGCGGCCGCATCGAGCTGCTGTTGCCCTACGCGACGCTCGAACCGATCCGGAAGATGCTGCTGCAGCAGTTCATGGGCGAGAAGTTCGGCCGCGACAACATCTGGGAAAGCCACCTGGCCACGGAGCTCTGGGGCACCCAGACCGAGGTGCGCGCGGTGCTCGACGAGCAGCAGGCGCCCCTTTCGCGGGTGCTGGATCTCAAGGTCGGCGAGACCCTGATGTTCAACGCGACGCCCGACAGCATGGTCGAGCTGCGCTGCGGCGCCATCCCCGTCACTCACGGGCGCATGGGCCGGCGCGGCAACAGCATCGCCGTGCGGGTGGAAGCGCCGCTTTCGCTGGCCGCCAAGTCAGCCGTGACGGGGTCCCTATGAGTTTCGCCGGCATCATCATGGACGTGCTCCTGGCCACCCTGCTGGTGGTGGCCCTGGTCTACGGCTTCCGGCTCGAGCGCCGGCTCAAGGCCCTGCGCGACGGTCAGGCGGGCTTCGCCGCGGCCGTGCGCGAGCTGGACGGCGCCGCCCGCCGCGCCGAGACCGGCCTGGCCTCGCTGCGCCAGGCGACCGACGAGGCCCACGACAGCCTGCACGACCGCATCCTGAAGGCGCGTGAGCTGAAGACCCAGCTGGAGACCCTGATCGCCCGCGCCGAGCGGACATCTTCCGCTGCGCCTGCGGTCGATGCGCCGCGCCGGACGCCGGCTCCCGCCGCGTCCCCGTCCTCGCCGCTCGCCGCCCGGCCCGCGGCGGACCCGGCCCGCCCGCGCGACCTCCCCATCGCCTCCTCGCGTCCGGCGCCCCGGCGCTTCGACGAGGATCTGTTCGAGTCCGCCGGAGACCGCCGATGAGCAAACTGCCCCGCATCCTGCCGCTGGTGGCCATCGCCGCTGGCGGCGTGCTCGCCGTGCGGGCCGTTTCCGGCCTCGAGGGCGCGCCCGAATTCCTGCAGGGCGCCCGCGCCTGGGCCGAGGAAGCCGCGCCGGGCGGACCTTCGGCCAAGGCCGCGGGAAAGTCCGGGGCGGCGCCTGCGGCCGCACGGCCCGCCGCCACCGCCGCGTCGCGACCGCCCGCCGCCGTCTGCGCTCCCAGCGCCGCCGAACTGGCGCGCGAGGCCGGCCTGTCGCCCGCGGAACTGCGCGTTCTGCAGAGCCTGGGCGAGCGCCGCGGCCAGCTCGACGCGCGTGAGAAGGCTTTCGAGACCCAGGTCGCGCTGCTGAACGCCGCGGAGACCAAGGTCGACGCCCGCATCAAGGCGCTGAACGCCCTGAAGGCCGAGCTGACCGGCCTCGTCGGGAAGGCCGACGAGCAGCGCGAGGCCGAGATCGCCCGCCTGGTGAAGGTCTACGAGAGCATGAAGCCCAAGGACGCCGCCCAGGTGATGACCCAGCTCGACGACCGGGTCCTCCTGCCGGTCGCGGGCAAGATGAAGGAACGCTCCCTGGCCGCGATCCTGGCCCAGATGCCGCCCATGGCCGCCAAGGCCCTGACCGAGAAGCTGGCCGACCGCTTCGCCTCGGAAGGCGCCGCCGCCCGTGTCGCCGCGGCCGTTTCCGGGACCGCTCCGACCGAGACCGCCGCCCCGAAGCCGGCGGCGGAACCGGCCGCCGCCGCGCCGGCGC
>JAEZEZ010000088.1 GCA_023432855.1 Pseudomonadota bacterium
GCGCCCGCCGGGGGGGGGGGGCGCCGCGGGGGGCCCCCCCGGGCCCAGGCCGCCTGGGGCCAGTCGGTCGTCAGGGCGACGACTCCAGCGGGGACCGCTTCAGCGTGTTTCGGCGCCACGAACACGGCGCTGGCCGAGGTGGTCCTGAGATCGGCGAGATAGCGGGCGTCGGAAAGGAAAGAGACCGCGCCCGGCCCGGCCTGGGCCAGGGGAGACGCGGTCTCGATCATTATCCGGGCGACGGTCGGGGCGTCCGCCTCGACCCCGCGCGATGTGGCGAGGTCCGCCAGAGGGACCGGCCCGGTGTGCTCGAAGAAACGAGGATCGGGCATCCGGGCTCCCGGCGGGCTGTCGCCTTACTTCTTGGTGGCGGGAGCGGCTGCGCCCGGACGCGCGGCGGCGGCCGCGGCGGCGGTGTCCAGACGCTCGCGCTCGAAGTTGAGCGTGGTGAGCTTGGCGTTCAGGCGCTGCACCACCAGGTCCGTGACGTCCATCTGCGGGTTGGCCCCGTAGATCACGCCGCGGTCGATCATGATGCCGCAGTTGCGCTCGCCGTAGACCTGCACGATCAGCGGCTGCAGTTCCTGGGCGACGCGCTGGAGCTGCTTCTGCTCGGTAGCCTGCAGCTCGCGGACGCGCAGCTGGGCCTTGCGCTCGAAGGCGGCGGCCTTCTGGTTGTAGGCCAGCGCGCGCTGTTCGAGCTGGTCGCGCGGCAGGGTGGCCTGTGCGGCCTCCAGCGTCTTCTTCTCGTTTTCCAGCGCCGTGCGCTCGGCCCGCAGTTCGGCGTCGGCCGCCTGGCCGAGCTGCTGCAGACGGGCGGCGACGGCCTTGCCGACGGACGAGGTCGCGATGGCGCGGTCGTTCGAGTACGTGCAGACGCCGGCGATGACCGGGCCCGCAGGCTGCGGCACGGCCGGGCGCGCCGGAGCGGTCTGGGCGTAGGCCGCGGCGGCCATGCCGAAGACGGCGGTCGCGCCCGCGGCGATGAGGATCTTGCGATTCATTTGGGTCAGAACTGCCTGAAGGTGGAGAAACGGAAGGATTCCGTCTTGTCGTAGTCTTCTTGGGCCAAAACGTGGCTCAGATCGAAGCGGATCGGTCCCATCGGCGACTTCCAGAAGACGCTGACGCCCACGGAGGCGCGGAGCGACAGATCGTCCCGGATGCGCGGGTTGCGGTCGCCGGGCAGGATCGGGCCGGTGGGCCCGTCCGGATCACCCTGGAAGTGGGTGAACTCGTCGTCCAGCAGGCCGACGGTGCCGACGTCGGCGAACAGGGCGCCCGAGATGCCGTACTCTTCGGGCAGGCCCGTCGGGAACGACAGCTCGACGGTGCCGATGGCGTAGACGTTGCCGCCCAGCGCGTCCTTGGAGACCGCGTCGCGCGGACCCAGGCCGGCCGTCTCGAAGCCGCGGAAGCTGTTGCCGCCCTTGAAGAAGCGGTCGTTGATCCGGACCGGATCGCCGCCCCAGCCGTCGACATAGCCGGCGGAGCCCTCGACGGTCACGACCCACTTGGGCCGGATGCCGTAGTACCAGCCGCCGTCGACCTCGGTCTTGATGTAGTTCACGTCGCCGCCGAGGCCCGCGATGTCCTGGCGGAAGGAGCCGCGCCAGCCGCGCGTCGGCCGCTGCGGATCGTTGCGCCGGTCCGTCGAGATGCCGAAGCCGACCAGCGAGGTGAGGAAGTCCCCTTCCTGGCTGCACAGGATCGGCGACTGCACGCAGTAGCTGGAGTCCACGATGATGGAGTCCCAGCGCAGGTTATAGCGGGTCGACAGGTAGGTGTAGTTGTTCAGCGGATAGACCAGGCGCAGACCGCCGCCGGTCGAGGCGGTGTCGAACGCCGCCGCCTTACCGTAGTCGTAGCGGTAGCTGTAGAGGTCGAAGCCGGCGCGCAGGTCGCGGCCCATGAAGCGCGGCTCGGTGAACGAGAAGTCCACCTGCTGGCGCAGCGAGCCGATGGAAACGCGCGCACGCAGATCCTGGCCGCGGCCGCGGAAGTTGCGCTCGCTGATGCCGATGTCGACGAGGAACTGGTCGACCGAACTGAAGCCGGCGCCGAACGACAGTTCGCCGGTCGGCTGCTCCTCGACGGTGACCTGCACCACGGTCCGGTCAGGCGCGCTGCCCGGCTTTTCCTCCATCACGACGTCCTTGAAGAAGCCGAGACGGCGGACGTTGAGGCGGGAGCGCTCCAGCAGGACCTTGTTGTAGGCGTCGCCTTCCACGAGCTGGAGCTCGCGGCGGATGACCGGGTCGATCGTGCGCGTGTTGCCGACGATGTCGATGCGCTCGATGTAGACGTGCGGTCCCTCGCGGACCTGGAACACCACGTCGACGCGGCGCTTCTCGCGATTGGGCACGAAGCGCGGCCGGATGTCGACGAAGGCGTAGCCGGCCGACCCGGCGGCGTAGGTCAGGGCGTCGACCGCATCCTCGATGCGCTGGCTCTCGTAGAGGTCGCCGCGGCGGATGGGGACGATGGCGTTCAGGAACTGCGGGTCGAGGCGCTGGTTTTCAGTTTCGACCTTGATGTCGCCGAAGCGGTAGCGCGGGCCCTCGTCCACCGTGAAGGTGATGGCGAACTGTCGCTGGTCGGGCTGCAGCTCAGCCACGGCCGAGACCACGCGGAAATCGTAGTAGCCCCGGTTGGTGTAGTACTTGCGCAGCTGTTCGCGGTCGTACTCGAGCCGGTCGGGGTCGTAGTTGGCGTTGGACGAGAAGAAGCGCCACAGGCGGCTTTCCTCGGTCACCACGACGCCGCGCAGGTCGCGGTCGGAGAAGGCGCGATTGCCAAGGAAGTTGACGCCGCTGACGCCGGTCTTGGGGCCCTCGTCGATCTCGAACACGAGGTCGACGCGCTTCTGGGGCAGCTGGACGATCTTGGGCGTCACCGTCGCCGAGATGCGTCCCGAACGACGGTAGAGCTCGACGATGCGCTGGACATCCTGCTGCACGCGCGAGCGGGTGAAGATGCCGCGGGGACGCACGGTCACCTCGTCGCGCAGCTTCGATTCCGGCAGGCTGTCGTTACCCTCGAAGACGACCTGGTTGATGATCGGGCTCTCGATCACCTCGATGATCAGGTCCGAACCGTCCAGGCGGATGGCGACGTCGGCGAACAGGTCCGTCCGATAGAGCGTCTTCAGCGCAAGGTCGATGCGCGCGGGATCGACGCGGTCCCCGACCTGGATCGGCAGGTAGGACAGGATGGTCGACTGGTCGATCCGCTCGTTGCCCTGGATGATGATGCGGCTCACGACGCCGCCTTCCTGCATCACCGGAACGGGCGCGGCCGTCGGAGCCGGCGGAGCCGCGGGAACGGCCTCTTCCTGGGCCATGGCGGGCGTCGAAATCGCCACCGCCAATACGGTCAGGCTCGCAGCCAAGGCGAGACAGTGGGCGCGGGTCGAACACTGGGGCATTGGCTGAACCACCGACAGACGAGAGGCGCTCACGAAAAAAGCCCGCCCATGTGTTGGAACAAAGGCAGCTTCTTCAGGTCATTCCACGTGACGAACAACATCAATCCTAACAGCAAAGCAAGACCGACCTGGAAGCCGGCGGCCTGAATTCGGGCGTCCAGGGGCCGGCGCGCCACGGCTTCGTAGCCGTAGAACAGCAGGTGGCCCCCGTCCAGAACAGGGATCGGAAGCAGGTTCAGGAACCCGATTCCGACCGAGATGACGGCGATCAGCTGGACCAGCTGGAGCGTTACGTTGGCGGCCTTGAACCAGAATCCGCCGTCGATCGACGCGGCCTGCTGGCTGACGGCCCCGGCGGCGCGGGCGATTCCCACGGGACCGCCCAGCTGGTCGGCCGATTCCCGGCCGGTGACCACGCGGCTGATGTAGCGGAGGCTGACCCCCAGGATGCTGAAGGTATGGCGCGTGCCCTCGGCCACCGCCTCGATCGGGTTGTAGCGCTCGGTGCGGTAATGGGCGGCCTGGTCGCTGGGCGCGATGCCCAGCTGTCCGACCGTCGCGGGCGCCCCGGTCACGTCCTGCACCACCGTCCGCCGGGGCGTCGCCGTGATCTCGATGCGTTTCCCGCCGCGGTCGACCTCGAACAGGATCGGATCGTCCGAACGAAGCACGACGTACATGCGGAGCTGATCGAAGTCGGTGACCTCGCGGCCGTCGGCCTTGAGGATGAGGTCGCCTTCCTGGAAGCCGGCCGTCTCGGCGGCGCTGTTGGGCGCGACCTGCCCCACTCGCGGAGCGGTGATGACCGCGCCGAAGGCCAGCAGCAGGATGCTGAAGATGCCGATGGAGAGCAGGAAGTTCATCGCCGGGCCGGCGGCCGTGACGAAGGCGCGCTGCCACACCGGGCGGAAGTGGAAATAGTCGCGGACGGCGGCGGCGCCCTCGTGGGCCTCGATCTCCTCGCGCAGCTCTTCCAGGTTCTCCTTGTCGGGAACGCTGGCCGCGTTGGCGTCGCCGGCGAACTTCACGTAGCCGCCGAGTGGAATCCAGCCCACCCGCCATTCGACGCCCGACTTGTCGGTGCGCGAGAAGATGCGGGGGCCGAAGCCGATGGAGAAGGCCTCGATCCGCATGCGGCAGGCCTTGGCCGCCCAGAAGTGCCCAAGCTCGTGCAGGGTGATCACCACGGTGATCACGAACAGGAAGGACAGCAGGGTGGCGACCAGAGCGGTCAGGGAGCCCAGCATCTAAGAAAACCTCTCCCCCGCCTCAGGCCGCCTGGACCAGGCGTCCGACCGTCTCGCCGGCCAGACGACGCGCGCTGGCGTCGACCTGCAGGGCGATCTCGAGCGGATCGCCGCCCGCCGTAACCCTGAAATCACCGCCGGAGCCAGCCCGGTCAAGCGTTTCCGCCACCGCCGAGGCAATATCGAGAAAGCCGATCCGGCGGTCAAGGAAGGCGGCCACGGCCACTTCGTTGGCGGCGTTGAACACCGCCGGGGCTGCGCCGCCCGCCCGCAGGGCCGCGCGCGCCAGCGCCAGCGCCGGAAAGCGCTGGTCGTCGGGCGCCTCGAAGGTCAGCGATCCCATGCCCGCCAGGTCGAGGCGGGGCGCCGGCCACGGCAGCCGGTCCGGCCAGGCCATGGCGCAGGCGATGGGAGTACGCATGTCGGGCGGGCCCAGCTGGGCCAGGGTCGAGCCGTCCTCGTACTCGACCATGCTGTGGATGATCGACTGCGGATGGATGAGGATCTCGATGCGGTCTTCCGGCACGTCGAACAGGTAGGAGGCCTCGATGGTCTCCAGGCCCTTGTTGGCCATGGTTGCGCTGTCGACCGAGATCTTCGCGCCCATGTCCCAGTTGGGATGGGCCACGGCCTGTTCCGGCGTGGCGTGGGCCATCTGGGCCTGGGTCCAGTTGCGAAATGGGCCGCCGGAAGCGGTCAGCACCACCCGTGCGAGCCGCGAGGCGCACGGCTGCTGCAGCACCTGGTAGACCGCGGAGTGCTCCGAATCGACCGGGATGACCGCCCCGCCCGCCTCGCGCGCCGCACGCAGCAGCGCCGGGCCGCTCACCACCAGGCTTTCCTTGTTGGCGAGGCCGACCACGGCGCCGGCGCGGATCGCGGCCCAGGTCGGCTTCAGCCCCGCGGCGCCGACGATGGCCGCCATGACCCAGTCCGCCGGACGGCCCGCAGCCTCGACGGCGGCCGCTTCGCCCCCCTGGGCCTCCACGCCCGTGCCCCGCAGGCGCGCACGCAACTCGGGAAGCCGGGCGTCGTCGGCCAGCACGGCCACCCGGGGCCGCCAGCGCAGGGCCTGCTGGTGCAGCAGTTCGAGGTTCGAGCCGGCGACCAGGGCCTCGACCTCGTAGCGCGCCGCGCCCGACTTCTCGGTCAGGTCCATGAGGTCGAGCGTCGAGCGGCCCACCGATCCGGTGGAGCCCAGCACGCTCACGCGGCGGGTCAGGGTCAAGCGAGGCCTCCGAAGGTCAGGATCAGGCGCAAGGCTGCCACGGCGATCACGGCGAACATGAGGCCGTCCACCCGGTCCAGGATGCCGCCATGGCCGGGAATCAGCGAACCCGCGTCCTTCACCCCGTAGCGCCGCTTCAGCGCCGATTCCCACAGATCCCCGGCCATGGTGGCCAGGCCGACGACCAGGCCGATCAGGATCGAGACCGCGAGCGGAAGGTCCAGCGAACTGAAGGATTCGGCGATGACCCCGGCGACGATCCCCGCCGTCAGGCCGCCGAGGAAGCCCGACCAGGTCTTGTTGGGCGAGAAGCGGGGCCACAGCTTGGGGCCCTTGAAAAGGTTGCCGATGGCGTAGGCGGCGATGTCGGACGACCAGGCGATGGCCATAAGCATCACCGTCCAGTCGAGGCCATCGGGCAGGTGACGCAGCCATACCAGCACGATGCAGGGCCAGCCGATATAGAGCACGCCATAGGCCGCATCGATGGGCGCCGCCTTCAGCTGGCGCGCGAACAGGGCCGCGACGATGGCGCCGAAGGTCAGCAGCACGAACGCCGCGGAGAAGTCGCCGAACCAGGCGGCGAAGACGGGGGCGACCACGCCGAGGGTGACCGCAACCCCGACCGCCGTCGGGCGGTGCGGGGCGCTCATCTGGCCCCACTCCAGGCACATGATCGCCGCGCCGACCGAAACCAGCAGCAGGAAGGGCCAGCCGCCGACCGCAATGGCCCAGATGACGGCAGGGATCAGCACCACGGCCGAGGCCGCGCGCAGTCCCAGATCCTTCCAGTTGAAGCGCCTAGCCGGCGGCGAGAGCGTCATTGGACTCTACTCCGCCGAAACGTCGGTCACGGCCCCGGTACTCTTCGATCGCCGCCGCCAGCGCGTCGGCTCCGTAATCCGGCCACAGGATGTCCTGGAACACCAGTTCGGCGTACGCCGCCTCCCAGAGCAGGAAGTTTGAGAGCCGCCGCTCCCCGCTGGTGCGGATCACGAGGTCCAGCGGCGGGCCGTCCGCGGTGCTGAGCAGGCGCGAGAATCCCTCCTCGTCGAGGCCGGCGATGTGCTGCTCGCCCGCCGCCACCGCCGCCGCGAACCGCCGCGCGGCCTGCAGGATGTCCGCCCGGCCGCCGTAGTTGAACGCCACCTGCAACAGGAACCCGCCGGCGTTGTCGGCGGTGCGGGCTTCGGCCCGCTGGACGATCTCCAGGATGTCGGGCGGCAGGCCCTCCCGGCGGCCGAGGATACGGACCTGCACCCCTTCGCGCGCCAGGCGGTCGAGGTCCGTCTGCACGTACAGCTTCACCAGGCCCATGAGGTCGGAGACCTCCTCGGCGGGGCGGCGCCAGTTCTCGGTCGAGAAGCCAAAGACGGTCAGGCAACGGACGCCAAGGTCCGGCGCAGCCTCGACAGTGCGCTTCAGCGCCTGCACGCCGGCGCGATGGCCCAGGGTGCGGGGCATCCCGCGCGCCTTCGCCCAGCGCCCGTTGCCGTCCATGATGATGGCGACGTGGCTGGGGCCGGGCGGTGCGGCTGGCCTGGAATCTGCGGCGGACGCCGGCGGCATGCGCGTCCTTCTCCTGGAGGAACGGCGAGAGGGCGGGCCGTCAGACCTGCATGATCTCTTGTTCTTTGACTTTCAAGGCCTCGTCGATGCGCTTGATGGCGGCGTCGGTGGCTTCCTGCACCTGGTCGGCCAGCTTCTTCTGCTCGTCCTGGCTGATCTCGCCGTCCTTCTCGGCCGCCTTCAGGTGGTCCATTGCGTCGCGGCGGATGTTGCGCACGGCGATGCGCTGCTGCTCGGCGTACTTGCCGGCCAGCTTGGCGAGGTCGCGCCTGCGCTCCTCGGTCAGGGGCGGGATCGGCACGCGCAGGAGCTGGCCCTCGGTGACCGGGTTCAGGCCGATGCCGGCGTTGCGGATCGCCTTCTCCACCGACACGACCAGGCCCTTGTCCCAGACGTTGACGGTGATCATCCGCGGCTCGGGCACGCTGATCGCGCCCACCTGGTTGATCGGCATGGAGGAGCCGTAGGCGTCCACCATGATCGGCTCGAGCAGGGTGGCCGAGGCGCGGCCGCTGCGCAGACCGGCGAACTCGTGCTTCAGGGCTTCGACGGCCTTGTCCATCCGGTCGCGGATCTTCTTCAGATCCCTGTGGTCGGCGGCGCTCATGTGTCTGTCACTCCCTCTGCAGCCGGTCTTCGGCGATCACGGTATGAACGCCCTGCCCGGTCAGCACCTTCAGTAGTTCACCCGGCTTACGGATCGAGAACACGACGATCGGGATGCCGTTCTCGCGCATCAGGCTGATCGCCGAGGCGTCCATGACCTTAAGGTCCTTCGCCAGAACCTCAAGGTAGCTCAGCTTGTCGTAGCGCTGGGCCGTCGGATCCTTCTTGGGATCGGCCGTGTAGACCCCGTCGACGCTGGTGCCCTTCAGCAGGGCGTCGCAACCCATCTCGGCCGCGCGCAGGGCGGCGGCGGTGTCGGTGGTGAAGAACGGGTTGCCGGTGCCGGCGGCGAAAATCACCACCCTGCCCTTTTCGAGGTGACGGACGGCGCGGCGGCGGATGTAGGGCTCTGCGACCTGGTCCATGGGGATGGCGGACTGCACCCGGGTCTGCACGCCGATGCGCTCCAGCGCGTTCTGCATGGCCAGGGCGTTCATCACCGTCGCCAGCATGCCCATGTAGTCGGCGCTGGCGCGCTCCATGCCCTTGGCCGCCGTGGACAGGCCGCGAAAGATGTTGCCGCCGCCGATGACCAGGCACAGCTCCACCCCGTGGCGGACGACCTCGGCGATCTCCTCGGCCACGGCGTCGACGGTCTTCATGTCGATGCCGTAGCCCTGGTCGCCCATGAGCACCTCGCCGGACACCTTGAGCAGGACCTTGCGGTAGCGGGGCGCCGGGCGCGCGGGAGAGGCGGACGTCGGGGTCATGGGGACGCCTTATAGGAGAAATCTGGCGGGGCGGGGAATCGCCGGCGCACCATAGACGAAGGGCGCGCCGGCGTTGAAGCCGACGCGCCCCCATCAAGGCACGAATTTATGGTCGATCAGGCGGCGCCGGCCGTGGCGGCGGCGACCTCGGCGGCGAAGTCTTCGGTCTTCTTCTCGACGCCTTCGCCCAAGGCCAGGCGCTGGAAGCCCACGACCTTGATCGGCGAGCCCAGTTCCTTGCCCGTGGCTTCCACCAGGGCTTCGACGGTCTGGTCCGGGTTCATGACGAAGGCCTGCTTCAGCAGCACGACTTCCTCGTAGAACTTGCGGATCCGGCCCTCGACCATCTTCTCGATGACCGCTTCCGGCTTGCCGGACTGCTGGGCCTGCTCGGAGAAGATGGCGCGCTCGCGCTCGACGGCGGCCTGATCCAGGTCGTCGGTCGACAGCGACAGCGGCGAGGTGGCGGCCACGTGCATGGCGATCTTGCGGCCCAGCTCGCGGAGCCTGGCCTTGTCGCCGGCCGACTCCAGCGCCACCAGCACGCCGATCCGGCCGAGGTCCGGCGCGGTGGCGTTGTGGATGTAGCTGGCGACCACGCCCTGGCCGACCTCGAAGCGGGCGGCGCGACGGACCATCATGTTCTCGCCGATGGTGGCGATGAGGTTGGTGAGGTGGTCCTGCACGGTCTCGCCGCCGGCCAGCTTGGCCGCGGTGATAGCCTCGACGGAACCGTCGGTGTCCAGCGAAGCCTGGGCGATCTGGCGCGCGGCGTTCTGGAAGAGGTCGTTGCGCGACACGAAGTCAGTCTCGGCGTTGACCTCGACGGCGGCGCCGATCTCACCGGCGCCGTTCTCGCGCACGGCGACGGCCACGAGGCCTTCGGCGGCGACGCGGTCGGCCTTCTTGGCAGCCTTCGACAGGCCCTTGGTGCGCAGCCAGTCCATGGCCGCGTCCAGGTCGCCGTTGTTTTCCGCCAGCGCCTTCTTGCAGTCCATCATGCCGACGCCGGACCTCTCGCGCAGTTCCTTGACCAGAGCGGCCGTGATCTCCGCCATGGGGAGCCTCCAATCGTTCAAATGTGGGCGGGCCGGGACCCAGTGGCCCCGGCGCGCATCAGATGGGTAGTCGGGCCGCGATTAGCTAGCGGCGGGTTCTTCGGCGACCGCGTCGTTGGCGTCGGACGTGGCTTCCTTGGCTTCAGCCGGAGCCTCGGCCGGCGCTTCGACCGGCTCGGCGGCGGCTTCGGCGGCCGGAGCTTCCTCGGCCTTCTTGGCCTTCTTGGCCGGCTTGTCGACGGCCAGGGATTCCTCGGCGGCCGGAGCAGCTTCCTCGCCCGTGGGCGCGGCGGCTTCAGACGTCGCCAGGGCGCGCTCGACCGGGGCCTCGGCGGCGCCGATATCCACGCCCATCGCCACCTGGCCGGCGGCCAGGCCGTCGAGAACCGCGTCGGCGATCAGGTCGCAGTACATCTGCAGCGCGCGGGCGGCGTCGT
The DNA here is from genome assembly GCA_023432855.1 of Pseudomonadota bacterium. Classification (GTDB taxonomy): domain Bacteria; phylum Pseudomonadota; class Alphaproteobacteria; order Caulobacterales; family Caulobacteraceae; genus JAEZEZ01. The sequence continues at coordinate 10,343 of JAEZEZ010000088.1, forward strand.
CGTTGGCGGGGATCGGGAAGGTGATGCCGTCCGGATCGGAGTTGGTGTCGAGGATGGCGATAACCGGGATGTTCAGCTTGCGGGCTTCCTGGATCGCGATCGCTTCCTTGTTCGTGTCGATCACGAACATCAGGTCCGGGATCGAGCCCATGTCCTTGATGCCGCCCAGGGACAGCTCCAGCTTGTCCCGCTCGCGGGTCATCTGCAGCAGTTCCTTCTTGGTCCGGCCCTGGCCCTCGCCTTCCAGAAGGCCTTCCAGCTCGCGCAGGCGCGCGATCGAACCGGAGATGGTGCGCCAGTTGGTCAGGGTGCCGCCGAGCCAGCGGTGGTTGACGAAGTACTGGGCGCAGCGGCGGGCGGCGGTGGACACCGGCTCCTGGGCCTGGCGCTTGGTGCCGACGAACAGGATGCGGCCGCCGCCGGCGGCGACTTCGCGGACCTTCAGCAGCGCCTGGTGCAGCAGCGGAATTGTCTGCGACAGGTCGATGATGTGGATGTTGGCGCGCGAGCCGAAGATGTAGCGTTCCATCTTCGGGTTCCAGCGGTGCGTCTGGTGGCCGAAGTGAGCGCCGGCCTCGAGCAGACCGCGCATGGAGAATTCAGGCAGAGCCATTGATTTAGTGTCCTTTATCCGATCAATCCGCCGCAGGCGCTTAAAGGCCCCTCAGGACCCTCGGAATGGTGCGGACCGGGATGTCTCCCCGAAACGCGCCACGCCTGCGTGTGAAGTGGACGCGCAGATAGGCCGCAAAGCGTGGAATTGCAAGGCCTGCGTTCGCAGTGCGGCCGCGCTTGTCGCGAGGATGCGGCCGCCCCTATACCAGGGGCCTAAGTCTCGGGGACCCGCCATGAAGATCGCCGCCGCCGCCTTCGCCGCCTCGCTCGCCCTTTCCGGGGCCGCAGCCGCCCAGGAACATGACCACGCCGGTCACGGGAACCACGGCTCGCACGGCGCCGCCGCCCAGGAGGGCCACGCGCATGACGCGGCCCA
>JAEZEZ010000004.1 GCA_023432855.1 Pseudomonadota bacterium
GGGACCGCGCGGGCCGCCCGAGCGGGCGCCGTCGCGCGGCGCGGCCGGACGCGGGCTGAGCGCCGAATAGCGGACGGTGCCGCCTTCGGGCCGCGGGGCGCGATCACCGCCGGAACGGTAGCCTTCACGCGGCGGACGGTCGCCGAAGGTGCGGGGGCCGCGCTCGCCCTGGGGACGGTCGCTGCGGAAGGCGCGATCGCCCTCCGGACGCGGACGCGGCGTGCGCTGGCCGAAGCCCGCGCTGTCGGGACGGGGCGCGCGGGCGCCGAAGTTCGCAGCGGGCCGCTCGGGCGCGGCATGGCGCTCGGGGGCGGCGGGGCGCTCGGGCGCCGGACGGGATTCCGTCGCCGGCTGCGCGGGCGCAGGCTGGGGCGCAGGGGCCGGCTTGGGCGTCGGCACCGCGGCTTCTTCGCGGCGGCGCTCCTCTTCCTGGGCGCGGCGGGCGTCCTCGCGCGCCTTGCGCTCGGCCTCGCGGCGTTCGCTTTCCGCGCGCGCGATCTCGATGGCGCGACGACGGGCCTCCATCTCCTCGGGCGACAGGCCGCCGGGGAGCTGGGGTTCGCGCGCAGCGGGGGCGGCCGGCGCGGGAGCGGCGGGCTCGGGACGCGGACGCGGCTTGACGTCGAAGGCGGCCGGGCGCGGACGCTCGTGCGCGCCGCCCGGACCCGCGCCTACGCGGCGCTTGGTCTCGACCACCACGGTCTTGGTGCGGCCGTGGCTGAAGCTCTGACGCACCGTGCCCGAACTCACCGAGCCGGCGGCGCGGGGCTTCAGGGTCAGCGGCGGGCGCCCGCCCGGGGTCGACCCGGGCTTGCGGCCATCGTCATTGTTGTCGTTCGGGTCGCTCATACCGCTCGCTAACTCTTCTGCCGACAGGGCCGGCCATCAAACGCACGTTCCAATAGACAAAGCGGGCCGAAGCGTCAGCCGCCCCGCCCGTCCGAGGTCTCCTCGCGCCAACTCTCAGGGAGGAGCGGGCGAAACCCGCCCAGCTTCCGGACCTCTTCGGACCAGCGCTGGGCCCGTCGCCCCGCAAGGAGGCAGACGTGTATCACATTTTCCCGCCCCAAGGCCAAACCCAATTCGTCGGACGAAAAGGCTCCGCAAACCTTGGGAGGGTTGGGCTGGCGGGCCGCCAGCGCCATCAGCTTTCCGCGGCCGTCGGCGGAACCGTCCGAGGCCTCGACGAGCCAGGCGCAACGGCCGCCACGGATGGCGGCCTGGGCCTTCTCGAAGCCAGATATAAGCACGCCTTCGCGGCGCGCCAGTCCAAGCTGGTCGAGGACGCGGCGCACGAGCAGGCGCTCGACCAGCTCCGGGAGCTCCGGAGAGGGCGACAGCCTGGCGTTCGCCGCCCGCGAGAACAGGTTCTTCGCGACCGCCTGCGCCACCGACGCCCGATCCGCCGCCACCCACAGGCCACGGCCGGGGAGCTTGCGCCCCAGGTCGGGAACGACCGCGCCGTCGGGCGCCGCGACGAAGCGGATCAGGCGCGCCTCGTCCATCACCTCGCCGGTGACGAGGTCGCGGCGCTCCCGCTGCGCTTCGGTGACGGCCCTTGGGTTGCTCAAGGCGCCTGCTGGAAGGACAGGACGGCCTCAGGCCCCCTGTCCCGCCTCCTCGTCTTCGGCGTCGCCGGCGGCGGGCGCCTCGGCGTCATCCTCTTCGCGCTGCTCGGCCGCAGCCGCCTCGAGCTCGCCCTGGGCCCAGACGCCTTCGTACTCGTCCGCGGCGCCTTCCTCCTCGGCGTACTCGGGCTCCGGCTCGGGCTGGGGCAGGTCTTCCTCGGAGATCCAGCCGGCGGCCACGCGGGCGCGCAGGATCAGCATCTCGGCGTCCTCGACGGAGAGGTTGAAGCTCTCCAGCACGCCGGTCATGCGGACCCGCTCGCCGTCCTTGAACTCGTAGCCGCCGCGGATCTCGTCCGTGGCCAGGTCGGCCAGGTCCTCGACGGTCTTCACGCCGCCCTCGCCCAGGGCCACGGCCATGGGCAGGGTGACGCCGGGCACCTCCAGAACGCCGTCCTCGACGCCCAGCTCCTTGCGGCGGGCGTCCATCTCGGCGGCCTCCTTCTCGAGGTACTCGCGGGCGCGGGCCTGCAGCTCGGCCGCGGTGTCGTCATCGAAGCCTTCGATCGAGGCGATCTCCTCGGCCTCGACGTAGGCCACGTCCTCGACCGCAGCGAAGCCTTCGGTGACCAGCAGCTGGGCGATGACCTCGTCGACGTCGAGCGCTTCCTGGAACAGGGCGGTGCGCTCGGCGAACTCGCGCTGGCGGCGCTCGGAGTCCTGGGTCTCGGTGATGATGTCGATCTGCCAGCCGGACAGCTGGGAGGCCAGGCGCACGTTCTGGCCGCGGCGGCCGATGGCCAGCGACAGCTGCTCGTCGGGCACCACGACCTCGACCCGCTCGTCCTCCTCGTCCATCACCACCTTGGACACCTCGGCCGGGGCCAGGGCGTTGACGATGAAGGCCGCCTCGTCGGGCGAGTAGGGAATGATGTCGATCTTCTCGCCCTGCAGCTCGGCCACCACCGCCTGCACGCGCGAGCCGCGCATGCCGACGCAGGCGCCGACGGGGTCGATGGAGCCGTCGTTCGACAGCACCGCCATCTTGGCGCGGCTGCCCGGATCGCGGGCGACGGCGCGGATCTCGATGACGCCGTCGTAGACCTCCGGAACCTCCTGGGCGAACAGCTTGGCCATGAAGCCCGGGTGAGCGCGGCTCAGCATGATCTGCGGACCCTTGGTCTCGCGGCGGACGTCGTAGATGTAGCTGCGGATGCGGTCGCCGATGTTGAACAGCTCGCGCGGGATCGACTGGTCACGGCGCATGACGCCCTCGCCGCGGCCCAGGTCGACGACGACGTTGCCGTACTCGACGCGCTTGACCACGCCGTTGACGATCTCGCCGACGCGATCCTTGAACTCCTCGTACTGGCGCTCGCGCTCGGCCTCGCGGACCTTGTGGGTCACCACCTGGCGAGCCATCTGGGTCTGCACCCGGCCGAACTCGAAGGGCGGCAGCACCTCGATGTAGGTCTTGCCAACGTAGGCCTCGGGGTCGTCCTTGAGGGCGGCCGAGAGGTGCTTCATCGCGTAGTCGTTCTCGATCACCTCCTCGTCGTCGACCACGGTGACGACGCGCGTGAGCGTCAGCTCGCCGGTCTTCTGGTCGATGGAGGCGCGGATGTCGTGTTCGGCGCCGTAGCGCGAGCGGGCGCCCTTCTGGATCGCCTCCTCGATCGCCTCGATAACGATTTCCTTGTCGATCGACTTCTCGCGGGCGACGGCGTCCGCGATCTGCAGCAGCTCGAGCCGGTTGGCGCTGATACCCGTGAAGGTCATCGGGCTTCCTCTTCCTGATCGTCGTTGTCGTGGTGTTGTTCGGCTTCGATGCGGGCGGCGCGCTGTTCGGCGCCGCGCTTCATCAGTTCGTCATTGAGCACGAGCTTGGCCTCGGCGATCCAGGCGAACGGCAGCAGCGCCGTCTCCTCTTCGCCCTCAAGGTCGACCAGGACGTTGTCGCCCTCGACCCCGGCCAGCACGCCCTTGAAGCGCTTGCGGTTCTCGACCAGGCGGTCGAGCTCCAGCCGCGCCTCCAGCCCCTCGAAGGTCTCGAAGTCCTCGAGCCGGGTCAGCGGGCGGTCGATGCCCGGCGACGACACCTCGAGGCTGTATTCGCCGGAGATGGGGTCGGCGGCGTCGAGGATCGCCGAGAAGGCGCGCGACAGGCGCGTGCACTCGTCGATGTTGATGTCGTGGTCGCTGGGCCGCTCGGCCATGATCTGCAGGCGGCGCGTCTGGCCGCCCATGAGCCGCAGCCGCACGATCTCGAAACCCTCCGCCTGGGCGACGGGTTCGAGGATCTCGAGCAGCTGGCGATCTTCGGTAGTCTTCGTGCGCACGTCCAAAAACCAACAAAAAAGCGGCGGGCCCGAAGGCCGCCGCTCGGTAGCGCCTCTCGACGCTATCGATAGCGATGTTGCAGGGGATATAGCGCCTCGGGCCGGGAGAGGGAAGGGGCGATCGTTCTCGCTCCTAATGATCGGTGGGGTCAGACCATGGGGCGACGCGGCAAGTGCCTTGGTAGCTATCCTCAACGTTGTCGCCCTCGGGCGTTCTTGCAATCGTTTCCCTGGTCAGTAGCATCGACTTTCGATCCAGCGAATATTGCATCACAATACTAAGGCCCCGCAGGCTGGGCTCGACCAAGGCCCAAACTGTTCCCCCGAGATTGTGCTCCGCGCGCAACCTCGCGTCGGTGAACTCAGTAATCAGCGCAGGGGCGATGCCCTCCCAAAATTCATTCTTCTCCGTATCTACGCTAAAGGTGATCGTGAAACCGTCCAGCGGTTCCGATTCCTCAAACTGACAAGTGAGGTTAAACTTGGCGTTCTCGTCGGCGCCGAAGGCTGCAGTTCCCGGGCAAAGAGTCAGGAAAAGTGCGCCGCTCAGGGCGAAGATGCTGTTCTTCGTCATTCGATTGGCGTCCCCCTTGCCCGACCACTCAATTGGCTGACCGTTTCTAAGAAATCACTCCGTTGCAAGATCGCGGACCACCAAATCGTGCCGTTCCTGGCCAACGAAGTCGGCGGCGGTGTGGTTGGCCGCCGAAGCGGCGGTGAGACCGGCTCCTGATCGTAAGGCGGCGAGGAGGAGGCCCCACATCTGTCGGAACTGCCGGACTAGCGCGCCCTCCCCGTATCCGCCTGCCACTGGGCGATGACGCCGCGCGCGATGTCGGCCATCCAGGCCTCCTGTACGGCCTGGGGCTCGGTCGTCCCGGCGATGAAAATCGCCACAGCGTAGACGCGGCCGTCTGGGGCGGTCAGCAGGCCGACGTCGTTAACCCCCAGGGAGCGGCCGTCCATCTCGCCGCCGCTGCCGGTCTTGTGGGCCCAGCGCCAGCCGGGCTCCAGGCCCGCCTTGACGCGGTTCGTCCCGGTCCGCGTCTCGGCCATGATGGCCAGCAGGCGACGGGTGGCGCCGGGCGAGAGCAGTTCGCCGCGATGCAGCCGGGCCAGCGCCTCGACGGCCGCCTCCGGCGTGGCGGCGTTGCGGCCGTCCGTGAGCGAGGCGTCCAGCAGGGCAGGGCGCTCGGCTTTCGGCGCGGCGCGCATGGCCCCGGCGGCGTCGTGCATCTGGCGTTCATTGCTGTCGACGCTGATCCCCTCGACCCCCCTGGCGCGCAGCCAGGCCGTCAGGACCGTGGGGCCGCCGATCCGGCGCAGCAGGATGTCGGCTGAGGGGTTGTCGCTGTCGATGACGATGTAGCGGACCAGTTCCTCGATGGTCGCTTCGTAGCCGTCGGCGTCCACCTTCTTCGCGATCGGCTGGTAGGGAAAGCCGAGGTCGGCGCGGGTGACGGTGATGGTCTCGTCCAGCCTCAGCTCGCCGCGTTCGGCCGCCTCCAGCACATAGGCCGCCAGCCACAGCTTGAAGACGCTCTGCATCGGATAGGGGAGCGTCTGGTTCTGGCCAGCGGCCGCCCCGTTTGTCAGGTCGCGCACGGCCCAGCCCACCTCGCGCCGGGCAGGCACAGCCGGCGCCAGGCGCTCGCTGAGAACCGTCAGGGCGAGCGCCGGGGCCGGAGTCTCGGCAGAGCCCGGTCCGGCCGCTTCCGGTTGCGGCGGCGGCGAACAGGCGGCGAGGACAAGGGCGGCGGCGAGGGCAAGGGCGTTTTTCATGACGGCAGCACATCATCGCGCCGGGCCGCGCGCCAACGAGATTACGCCGGGATCAGCCCCGAGAAATTCTCATGGCAGCGGTTTGAACGACAGGTGGTGGAAGTCGTAGCTGAAGTCCGCCAGCGGCGAGAGCGCCCTGGCCGTCACCTCCACGACCCGACCGTCCTCGACCTTGAAGGTCAGGACCGCGTCCTCGACCGTCGGGTCGCCGAAGCGCGTTCGGAAGGCGTCCGGGCCCCACGGTTCGATCGATCCGCGGAAGGCCGGGGTGCGCGTGAACTCGACCGCCAGGCCCGCGCCTCGTCGCAGGACCTTGAGATCGCCGTACCAGGGGTCGCGATAGGTTCCGACGTACCGGTCGAGCGGCAGCGACGGGCCGCCGGCGGCGGCTGTCGTCTTCGCCGCCGCGAGATCGGCCAGCGCCTTCTCGCGCCGTTCGCGCGTGCTCTTGCGATAGTAGGCGAGCCAGTCGAAGGCCGGCGCGCCCAGCAGCCTGTCCAGCAGCACGTTGCGCAGTCCGTTCAGCACCCCGCCTTCCTCGGCGTTGGTCAGCACCACCACGCCGAACCCCCGCGCCGGGACCATGGCCGTGTAGGTGATCTGGCCGTTCATGCCGCCGGAGTGGCCCACGACGCGCTCGCCGCGATAGTCGAAGACGTTCCAGCCCAGCGCATAGGTGCGGAACATGGCGCGCGCCGGCTCTTCCGGCGTCGGTCCCTCGCTCGAGCCCATGATGGTCTGCGGCGACCACATCTCCGCCGCCTGCGCCTCGCTCCACAGCCGCTGGCCGCCGGGCGCCGCGCCCCTGGCCAACTGCACCTGCAGCCAGGCCGCCATGTCTCGCACGCTGGCCTGCACCCCGCCGGCGGGGGCGAACGAGTCGGTCTCCTGCCGGGCGACGCGCTGCATGGTCCCCATGCCGTACATCGGGCCGTCGATGCGGGCGTGGCGGCCGGCCAGGTTCGCGTCCGGAGCCAGCGAGGGCGCCGCGACCGCGGTCGACATGCCGGCCGGGCGCAGGATGCGTTCGGTGACGAAGGCCTCCCAGGTCCGACCCGAGATCTTTTCGACCAAAGCGCCGGCGGCGACATAGAGCACGTTGTCGTAGTCGTAGCCGGTGCGGAACCCGCGCACGGGCTTGAGGTGACGCAGGCCCCGGACCACGTCCTCGCGGGTGTGGGTGGTGGTCGGCCAGATCATCAGGTCGCCGGCGCCCAGCGGCAGGCCCGAGCGGTGGGTGAGCAGGTCCCGCACCGTCATCGCCCGCGTGGTGGCTTCGTCGTACATGGCGAAGTCCGGCATGTAGCGGACCACGGGCTCGTCCCAGTCGAGCTTCTTCTCGTCGACCAGGATGGCCAGCGCCGCCGCGGTCATGGCCTTGGTGTTGGAGGCGACGGCGAAGAGGGTGTCGGCCTCGACCGGCGCCGGCTCACCCAGCCGCCGCAGGCCATAGCCCTTGAGCCAGACGGGTTGGCCGGGGCGGATGACGGCCAGCGCCACACCGGGGGTCCCGAACTCCGCCCGGAAGGCGGCGACGATCTCATCGACGCCGTCCAGGACATCGGCGTGGGCCAGTGACGGCCGCGAGACCATGAGCGCCGCGGCGCCCGCGCCGCCGCCGAGCAGAAGCCGTCGCCTGTCGATGTATCCGCTCACTCTCGCCCCCCCTTGGAACCCGCCGCAAAAGCAGCACGAAGCGCCGCTGCGGGCTAGACCCGCTCGAACTCGAGGAAGATGGGGGCGGTGTCGCCCAGCTTCTTTTCCTCGTAACGCGTGGTGACGTGGTCCGCCGGCGGCGTGCGCCAGTCGTCGGCCCGGTCTGCCATCCAGCGCAGACGCGGTTCGCGCAGCGCCCGCTCCAGCGTCCAGGCGGCGTAGTCCTTCCAGTCGGTCACGAAGCGCAGCCTGCCGCCCGGCTTCAGCACCCTGGCGATCTCGCCGAGGGTTTCTGGCTGGATCAGGCGCCGCTTCTGGTGCCGCGCCTTCGGCCAGGGATCGGGAAACAGGATGAACACGCGCGTCAGCGAGTCGTCAGGCAGGCCTTCCAGGATGGGGCGGGCGTCTCCGCCGTGGAGGCGCACGTTCTTCAGGCCGCCCTGATCGATATGGCGCAGGGCCGACCCGACCCCGTTGAGGAAGGGTTCGCATCCCAGGATCAGGACATCCGGACGCCGGGCGGCCTGGGCCGCCATGTGCTCCCCGCCGCCGAAGCCGATCTCGAACCAGACTTCAGCCGCATCGGGCATCAGCGCCCGCGGATCGATGGCGCCGGTTTCCGGAATGGCGATGTGCGGCAGCAGGCTGTCGAACAGCGCCGCCTGGGCCGGCTTCAGCGTGCGCGACTTGATGCGCCCGAAGGAACGGAGGGGACCCCAGGAGGGGGCTTTGGGGTCGGGCGTCTGCGGCATCGGCTGGCTATAGCGAGGGCGCGGCGCAAAATCATCCGCTCCTGCGGCCGCAGCCTAGAACGCCCGCTTCAGCTCCTCGACCAGATCCACCTTCTCCCAGGTGAATCCGCCCTCGTTGTCGGGGACCCGGCCGAAGTGGCCGTAGGCGGCGGTGCGGGCGTAGATGGGACGATTCAGCTGCAGCTTCTCGCGGATGGCGCGCGGGGTGAGCCCGTCCATCAGCTCCGGGAGCAGCTTCTCCAGCGCCGCCTCGTCCACCTGTCCGGTGCCGTGGGTATCGACGTAGAAGCTCAGCGGCTGCGACACCCCGATGGCGTAGCTGACCTGCAGGGTCACCTTGCGCGCCAGGCCGGCGGCCACGACGTTCTTGGCGAGGTAGCGGCAGGCGTAGGCGGCGGACCGATCGACCTTGGTCGGGTCCTTGCCCGAGAAGGCGCCGCCGCCGTGGGGCGCCGCGCCGCCATAGGTATCGACGATGATCTTGCGGCCCGTGATGCCGGCGTCCCCGTCCGGGCCCCCGATGACGAAGGCCCCGGTCGGATTGACGATCCACTCGGTCTCGCCGGTGACGATCCCTTCGGGCAGCACGCTTTCGGCGTAGGGCCGGATGATCGCTTCCACGTCCTTGGACGAGAGGCCCTCGCGGTGCTGGGTGGAGACGACGATCTTCAGCGCCCGTTCGGGCCGCCCGTCCTTGTAGAGGAGGGTGACCTGGCTCTTGGCGTCCGGTTCGAGCTCAGGCGCCTCACCGGCGTGGCGGGCTTCCGCCAGGCGGCGGAGGATGTCGTGCGAGAACTGGATGGGCGCGGGCATCAGCGCCTCGGTCTCGTCGACCGCATAGCCGAACATGATGCCCTGGTCGCCAGCGCCCTCGTCCTTGCCGTCCGCCGCATCGACCCCCTGGGCGATGTGAGCCGACTGCTCGTGCAGGTGACAGGCATACTCGGCGTTGCGCCAGTGGAAGCCTTCCTGCTCGTAACCGATGTCCTTGACGGCGAGGCGGACCTTTTCCTCCAGCCCGCCGAGGACCTCGCTGGGTCCGCGCACCTCGCCGGCCAGAACGATGCGGTTGGTGGTGACCAGAGTCTCGCAGGCCACGCGGGCCTCGGGCTCGACCGCCAGGTAGGCGTCCACGACCGTGTCGGAAATCCGGTCCGCGACCTTGTCGGGATGGCCTTCGGAAACGCTCTCGCTGGTGAAGATGTAGGAAGGCCGGATCACGTGGAACTGTCCGCGGCTGGGGAAGGGAGGCGGACCATATAAAGATGTCTTTATATGAGCAAGCGGCCCGGATCAGTCGTCGCCGTCGTCGTCCGTCAGGGTGCGGACCAGCTCGAGGATGCGCCGCCGCTGCTTGGAGGTCAGCCGCGGGAACAGCGTGGCCAGCTCTATCCCTTCGGGGGTCATGAGGAAGCCGTGCAGCGACTGCTCGCTCTCGCTTTCGGAGAAGCTCTGGTCCTCGACCTCGGACGGCAGGCCCTGAAAGAAGTAGGACACTGGCGCCTGCAGGAACCGCGCGATCTCGAAAAGCTTCGAGGCGCTGATGCGGTTGGTGCCACGCTCGTACTTCTGGACCTGCTGGAAGGTCAGGCCCAGCGCATGGGCCAGCCGCTCCTGACTGACGCCGAGGAACTTGCGCCGCATGCGGACGCGCGCCCCGACATGCAGGTCGATGGGGTTCGGGGTGCTGAGCGCCAGGGACTCGGCCATGAACTCTCTCCTGCGCCGAACGCGTCGGGAATGCACGCCCCATCGTCCGGAAAAATCAAGTCTCGTGCTGGTGTCTCGAACGCCGGGCCCACTCGCGCACAGGTGCGGCGACAAGGAATCCAAGCGCCACAAGCGCCCAGAAACCCAAATCCCCGACGCGGGAGAAATACGAATTTTCCAGCGGCTCTGGCAAGAGGGCGTCGATCACGCCGCTTTCTCCCGGATCCAGACGGTGGTCGTCGTCGACCCGGCCCCAGGGATCGACAATGGCGGACACCCCTGTCGGTGTGGCCCGGACGATCGGCATCCCCTGTTCGATGGCGCGGTAGCTGGCCAGGTTGAGGTGCTGCAGAGGACCGGACGTGCGCCCGAACCAGGCGTCGTTCGACACATTGACGATCCAACGCGGCCGCCCGCCGGGATCGGCCAGGCCGGGGAAGAGGCTTTCGTAGCAGATCAGCGGCTGGAAGGTCGGCAGGCCGGGCAGCGACATCGGCGCTGGCCTCGGGCCGGGCGAGAAGCCGTCGCCCACGTGCACCAGTTCCTTCACGCCCAGCGGCTGCAGCAGGGCTTCCAGCGGCAGGTACTCGCCGAAGGGCACCAGCCTGTGCTTGTCGTAAACGCCGGTGGGAACCAGGTCGCGCCCTCTGCGCGTCAGGGCGGCGAGGCTGTTGAAGTATTTCACCTCGCCGTCGGGCTGGCGCTCGCCGCGGTAGGTTCCCATCAGCAGCGTCTGGCCCGGCGCGAGCGCGCCCGCGATGGCGTCCCGGGTCCAGGCCTCTGGCGCGAGCAGGTCCTCGGCGGCGGCCGGCAGCGCGCCTTCAGGCCAGATCACGACATCGGGGGCCCGGGCGCCGTTGGCTCGCGCGGTCAGGTTGACGTAGCGGAGCACGATGGCGCGGAAGGCGGCCTCGTCCCACTTGTCCTGCTGCGGCACGTCGGCCTGGACGACGCGGACCGTCGTTTCGCCATAACGGACCTGGGCTCCCGCCAGTCGCATCGCGCCGAAGGTCCACAGCCCCGCCAGCACGATCATTCCTGCGGCGGCCATGCCGACCCGGGCCTTGCGGGGCCCCGGGGCCGCCAGGGGCGCAAGCGAGGCCCAGACGAACAGGGTCAGAATGGTCAGGCCGTAGGCGCCGACGACCGAGGCCGCCTGGGAAACCGCGCCGCCGGCGACCCAGGTCTCGCCGGGCAGGTTCCAGGGGAAGCCGGTGAGCACGTGGCCCCGCAGCCATTCGCAGAGCCCCAGCGCGGCGGCGAAGACCAGGACCCGGCCGACATGGGCTGGCGCGATCCGGCGGTAGAGCGCGCAGGCCGCGCCCCAGAAGAGGCCGAGCCCCGCGGGCAGGAGGGAGGCGGCGAACGGCGCCATCCAGGCCTGGCGCGCGTCGACCAGGAAGGCTTCGGCCACCCACCAGCAGCCGACCGCGAAATAGGCGAACCCGGCCAGCCAGCCGCGCCAGAAGGCCGAGCGCAGCGGGCGATCGCCGCTCGCCCTGTCGACCAGCCACATGAGCAGCGGATAGCCGAGGAACCCCGGCAGCAGGCCGAAGGGCGGGTGGGCCAGGGCCGCAGCCAGTCCGGCGG
>JAEZEZ010000041.1 GCA_023432855.1 Pseudomonadota bacterium
GGGCCGCCTTCCTCGCCGGCCTGGGCGGGGGCGGGCGAGGCCGGCGCGGCGGCGCTGGTGGAGCCGGGGGCCTGGCCGGGCGACTGGCCGGCGGCGGGCTTGTCGCGGCGGAACATGCGGCCGAGCATCGTGCCGAGGATGGTGCCGGGGTTCATGGTGATCTCCCTCGAGTGCGGCGCGGGATCGCGCACAGGCTGCAACGCGCGAGGAACGGCTACGCTCCCGGCGCGTTAGGTCGGCATGCTGAAATGGGCCGGAATTTTCCTTCTCCTGATGATCGTCGCCGGGATCCTCGGCTTCGTCGTCGATGTCGCCGGGTGGATCGCGAAGGTCTTGTTCTTCGTGTTCCTGATCGGCTTCGCCATCACGGTGGCGGGCAAGTGGCTGCGCAAGGCGACGTGACGGCCTATTGACCCGGGCCGCTTGCGGCGCACAAGGCTGATCCCGTGAAGCGGCGCCTTTCCCTCCTGAACCAGCGGCACATACGCGCGCCGTTGCTGGTGTTGCTGGCCGGCGTGGCCACGACCCTGATCGCCGCCTGGCTGCTGGCCACCGCGTCGGCCGCCTATGACCGTGAGCGGTTCGAGGGCCGCAGTGAGATGGCCGCGGCCGCCCTGCTGGACCGCATGGACACCCAGATCGCCCTGCTGCGCGGCGGCGCCGCGCTGTTCGCCGCCAGCGAGGACGTCTCGCCGGAGGAGTTCGCCGCCTACGTCTCGCGCGTCGGGGTGGGCACCCGCTATCAGGGCGTCCAGGGCGTGGGCTTCTCGGTCAAGGCTGACGGCGACGACGCGGCGCTCGCCGCCGACATGCAGGCGCGCGGGCTGGAAGGGTTCCGTCCCTGGCCCGAGCGCCAGGCCGGGCGCGAGCGGCATTCCATCGCCTACCTGTGGCCGATGGGCCCGCGCAACCAGGCGGCCATCGGCTACGACATGTATTCCGAGCCGACCCGGCGCGAGGCCATGGCGCGCGCCCGCGACGGGGCGGTCGCGACCCTGTCGGGCAAGGTGGTGCTGGTGCAGGAGATCGACCCGGCCAAGCAGCCGGGCTTTCTCATCTATGCGCCGGTCTATCGCGGGGGGCGCGCGCCGGCGACGGTGGAGGCGCGGCGCGAGGCGCTGATCGGCTTCGTCTACAGCCCGCTGCGGGCCCACGACCTGCTGTCGACGGTTTTCCCTCCCGACGAGGAGCGGGTGGTCGACGTGGCCGTCTATGACGGCGCGCCTCGGCCGGAGAACCTGCTCTACGCCACCGCGGCGCCGCACGAGGCGCGGCTGCAGTCGACGCGGACGGTCGAGGTGGCCGGGCGGGTCTGGACCCTGCACGTGGCCTCGACCGAGGCGTTCGAGGTGGGGTCGAACCGCGACCAGGTGCGCTGGGTGCTGGGCGGCGGGCTGCTGATCACCCTGCTGCTGGCGGCGGCGGTGGCGGCCCAGGCGCGCGCGGCCATGGCGGCCGAGGACGCCCGCGCCGAGCTGTCCGAGCTGAACCGGTCGCTGGAGGCGCGGGTGGCCGAGCGCACCGCCGAGCTGACCGCCGCCACCGAACGGCTGCGCGCCGAGGCGGCCCAGCGCGAGGCGGCCGAGGCGCGCGTGCGCCAGATCCAGAAGATGGAGTCGATCGGCCAGCTGGCCGGCGGCATCGCGCACGACTTCAACAACATGCTGGCCATCGTCATCGGCTCGCTCGACATCGCCAAGCGGCGGCTGGACAAGGAGCCGGCGAAGGCGCGCACCTACATCGACAACGCGCTGGAGGGCGCCAGGCGGGCGGGCGAGCTGACGGCGCGGCTGCTGGCCTTCTCGCGCCAGCAGGCGCTCGATCCCAAGGTGGTGGACGTCAACGCCCTGGTGCGCGGCATGTCCGACATGCTGCGCCGGACGCTGGGGCAGAAGGTCGAGGTCGAGGTGGTGCTGGCCGCGGGGCTGTGGCCGACGCTCGCCGACGCGGGCGAGCTGGAGAACGCGCTGGTGAACCTGGCGGTGAACGCGCGCGACGCCATGGCCCAGAGTGGCGGCGGGCGGCTGACGGTGGAGACCTACAACGCCAGCCTCGACGAGGCCTACGCCGCCGGCCACGAGATCGAGCCCGGCCAGTACGTCGCCATCGCCGTCACCGACACCGGCCAGGGCATGCCGCAGGAGATCGTCGATCGCGCCTTCGATCCGTTCTTCACCACCAAGGAGGTCGGCAAGGGCACCGGGCTGGGGCTGAGCCAGGTGTACGGCTTCGTCCGCCAGAGCGGCGGCCACATCAAGATCTACTCCGAGGTCGGCGTGGGCACGACCATCAAGCTCTACCTGCCGCGCAGCGCGGGCAAGGCGGCCCCGCGCCGGCGCAAGGCCGAGGGCGAGCCGCCCCGGGCGAAGCCGGGCGAGGTGGTGCTGGTGGTCGAGGACGAGGGCGACGTGCGCCAGGTCTCGGTCGATGCGCTGCGCGAGTTCGGCTACCAGGTCGCCCAGGCGCCCAACGCCGAGCAGGCGCTGGCCGAGCTGTCGACCCTGCCGCGGGTGGACCTGCTGTTCACCGACCTGGTCATGCCGGGCATGGACGGGGGCGAGCTGGCCGAGGCGGCGATCGCGCGCCGGCCGGGGCTGAAGGTGCTGTTCACCACCGGCTACGCGCGCAACGCGATGATGGGCGACGGGCCGCTGGGCCCCAACGTGCGGCTGCTGCAGAAGCCGTTCACCGTGGCCGCCCTGGCCGCCTGCGTCCGCGACGCGCTGGACCACTAGCGCGCAACAGCCAAGCCTGCGACCTAAGCGCGCAGTTCAGGGCCCTACTCGGTATTGGGGATGCCCATATGCTCAAGATTGAGCATAAGGACGGTTACCAATGTTCGGTAGGGGCAGACAAGTTTTATGACGTCGGCAGCTTGGGGGAGCTACGACGCGGGCCGCGCGGCATCGTCTCCAGACGCATACATGGAGGCGTGGGCCGCGTGCCACGGCGTACCCACCATCATCGCGACCGCCTCGGGCAGGGTGGTCTGGAGCAACCGCGCGGCGGAAGCCTTCGCCGAGGCCCAGGACGACCTGTCGCTCGACGACGGGGAGCTGAGCTTCGCCGACCGGCGCACGGCCGCCAGCTTCCGCGAGCACTGCGGGGCGATGAAGGACGAGACGCCCAGCGCCTGGCTGTACCGGCCGCGGGGCGAGGATGCGGTCTATCTGGTCCGCTGCCAGCGCATCGCGCCCGACGGCGCCGAGCCGGCCATGGCGCTGCAGATCTTCCACACCGAGCGCAACACCCACGTCTGGGCCGACCTGAAGGAGGCCTTCGGCCTGACCCCGGCCGAGGAGCGCATCGTGCGCCGCATGATCGAGGGCGAGAACGTCGAGGGCCTGGCCGTCTCGCTGGCGATCAGCGTCGAGACCGCCCGCACCCACGTGCGCCGCGTCTACGCCAAGCTGGGCATCAACGGCCGCGAGCAGCTGTTCAAGAAGGTGGCGGGCTACCGGGCGTATTGAGGGGGGCGTTTCCCGCTCCGCAGTTTATCCGTCATCCCCGGGCTTGTCCCGGGGATCCATCCGTCAGCTGTAGAGCGGGTTGGCGCATGTCCTCTTCGGCGCCGCCTCGCCTGACCCCGCTCAGCCCGGCCCCGCCATGGATCCCCGGGACAAGCCCGGGGATGACGGAAGTGAGGATGACGGAGGGGGAAAGGGTGTAGGGCCATCCCCCGGAAACCCTTGCTTAAGCACGTTTGCTATCAGGCCGTTAGCCGTGTCTGATCGCTCAATCTTAAAGTGAGGCTGGCAAGCTCTGCGTGAACTCTTCGGAGACATGCAGATGAAGAAGCTCACAGCAGTCGCCGCCTTCGCCGCCCTCGCAACCCTGGCGGCGCCGGGGGTCCAGGCCGGCAACGGCAGCAACACGGCTTCGATGTCGATCCAGATCCGCGCCATGGTGCCGGTGATCTGCCGCGTGCAGATGCTGGGCGGCGGCGTGGGGACCCCGGGGCAGGACGGCGTCGTCCACCTGGGCCAGGCGGCGGAGTTCTGCAACTCGGGCGCCGGTTACCGGGTGATCGTCAACCACTCGCCCAACCTGCAGGACGCGGCCCTGATCGTCGACGGCATGCGCGTGCCGATGTCGCCGTCGGGCGTGACGGTGATGAGCGACATCCACCACGCGGCGGTGCGCAACGTCTCGCTGGCGGTCGACCCGGGCGACGCGCCCGAACAGCTGGCCTACCTCGGCCTGCAGATCGACCCGAAATAAGGTTCTCCGGCTCCGCGCCCTTTCTCCGTTTGGGGCGCGGGTTCGGTGATGGTGGAGGCGCCGAGCGGCCGCAGAGCCGCCGGCGCCTTTTTCCTTGCCTCTCCTTCAGGAGAGGACGGGGATGCGAAGCAGACCCGGGTGAGGCGTCGGCAGGCGCACGACGCTGTAAGGGGCGTGGGGCGTGGGCTTCATGAGCGCCTCACCCGCTCCGGCGCTCCGCGCCGCTCGCGTCCTCTCCCAAGGGAGAGGCAGGGGGTGGGCTTCATGAGCGCCTCACCCGCTCCGGCGCCTTGCGCCGCTCGCGTCCTCTCCCAAGGGAGAGGCAGGTCAGTTCACCGGGGTGAGGGTCAGCAGCAGGGTGTCGGCGTAGAGGCCGGCGCGTTTGGACTCCACGGACTCCACCTCGACGTCGAGCGAGAAGCGGTGGCCGAGCAGGCCGGCGCGCTCCATGCGCAGGGCGGTGGAGTCGGGCTTCAGCACCTTGCCGTCCAGGCGCGCCTCGTAGGCGATGCGGTCGGACGGCTGCAGCACCGCGGCGCCCTCACGGCGCATCTCGCCGCCGTTCAGGCTGCGGGCCGAAATCCGGTAGGGCCCGGTCGAGCGCACGTTCACCGCCAGCGAGCGTTCCAGCATGGCGAAGTCGAGGAAGTCGATCTCGCCGCGGGTCGAGGCGCCGGCCACGTTGGCCGACAGCACGTTGGGCACGGCCACGGCCACGTTCACCGCGCCGTTGGCCTCGTCGGCCATGGCCTGGTCGGGCGAGCAGCGGAAGCGCACGGTGAAGCTCTCGCGATAGACGCCGGCGGCCAGGTCGGCGCGCAGGTCCGTGACGCGCAGGAACACCTCGGTCGAGGCGCTCTGGCGGCCGGCCGGGATGACCACGCGCCCGGCCTGCAGCGGGCTGAAGGCGTCGGAGCGGAACACGGCCACGTTCTTGCCGGTGTCGCGGGCGGCGAAGTCCACGGTCGGGCCCTTGAAGTCGCCGACGCGGGCGCGCACGGGCGAGTCCTCGTCCATGATCTGGTACTCGATCATCACCGGCGCGTCGTCGGCCGAGGCGCGGTTGAAGGACAGGGTGAAGGGCTGGAGCACCTCGGCCGGACCCTGGGCGTCGAGCGGGTCGATACGCACCTGGTTGACCTGCACAGGCTGGACGCCGGCGCAGTTGGCGAAGGCGGCGGCCGGCGCGAGGGCCAGGACTGCTGCGGTGGCGAGGATACGCATGGGCGAGCCTCTCTCTTCTACTGGGGCCGAAGGTCGCCGAGCCGGACCACCGGCGCGTCGCTTTCGGGAATGGTGACTTCGTAGACGGTGGGCGGGCTGCCCGGCATCTCGATCCGCCAGCGCCCGGCCTTCAGGCCCGAGGCGCCGAACCGGCCGGAGCCGTTGGTGAACACCTCGACCACGCGGCCCTCGCCGCCGATCTCGGTGGCCTTGCCAGCGAGCAGTTTGATCGGCTCGCCCTCGCGGTTGTACAGGGCCCCGATGGCGGTGACGCCGTAGGCGGAACCGACCGTGGTGACGAAACCGGACTTGTAGCGCGGCATCATGCGCAGCGAGCCGGTGCCGATGTCGATGTTCGCCGCCGCCTCGGGCGCGTCGTAGGTGATGGTGCGCGGCGAGTAGGCGCTGACCTGGCCATAGAGGGCCGGGCCCATGCGGTCGGCGCGAGCGGCGTATCCGTCGTCGTTCGGCTCCACGATGATCTCGGTGGTCCCTAATCCCCTGTAGGGCTTCACAATGGCGAAGCTGTCGGTGACGGGCCGCCCGATGGCGAAGCTGCCGCCGGCATAGGCGATGCTGGTGCCGAACCGGACGGATGTCCGCTGGTCGGAAATGTCGTCGGCGATCTGGTCCCAGGCGGTGGTGTGCGAAATGCCGAGGTCGGCGCGGTTGTGCGTGTAGCCGGCCGAGCCGTTGAACCCGATGCGGTCGGACGTGTAGTCGAGGTCGGCGTTGGCGTTCCAGGCGCCGACACCCATGCCGCGCGAGGTCTGGTAACCCAGGCGGACGCTTTCCTCGCGGGAGTCGTAGCGGGCGGAGGCGGAGGCCCGGTCGCCGAACCGGCGGATGAGGCCCACGCGGAAGGTGACATCGTCGCCTCCGATCCGCTGCTGCGCCCATTCGGCTTCGACAACCACGTTGGTGCGCTCGCCGAGCCGGCGTCCGTAAGAGGCCGCGACCGACCACTCGTCTTCGATGGGACCCCGGCCGACGGCGTAACGCGCCCGCGCGCCGACGAAGGAGGTCTCCCCGAAGGACCGGTTCCAGGAGATGGTGCCGACATAGGCGAAGGGGTTGTCGGGCGCGATGGCGTCGAGCGAGCCGAACCGCTCGCTGCGGACCTCGACGGCGGCGATGATCGAACTGGCTGAACCGCTCTCCGTCTGGGCGAGGCGTTCGAAGGTGATGTTGGCGGCGTATCCGTCGCCGCCGTCGCCCCCGCTGGCCGCCAGGTCGCCGCCGAGAGTCCCGAGCCGCGTGCCCCAGACGAACTCGCTGCCCACCAGCCAGCGGCGATTGTCGGCCTGGCCGTTGACGCCGAGGGTCAGGGTGTCGGTGACGCCGCGGCGGTAGAAGCCGGACGCGATCCAGTCGTCGGATTCGTATTCGAGCTGGCCGTCCTGGTCGCGGTAGGCGCGGGCGCCGGCATAGACGCTGTACTCGGACAGGCCGGGGGCCAGCTGGGTCCGGTCCATGAACATCGAGAAGCTGATGACTTCCTGGATGCCGGCTTCGTTCTGGACGACCAGGCGCACGTCGTTGAAGCCCTGGACGAACGGGAAGTCGTTGATGTTGTAGGTGCCCGGCTGCAGCCGGATGGTGCGCACCTCGCGGTCGTTGATGAAAACCTCGACCGTGGACGCCTGGCTGACCGTGAAGCTGCGGTCGCCGCGCGGCGCCAGGTTGCGCTGCGGATCGAGCTGCGAATAGAGGCGCGACAGCGACAGGCCCGCGACCTCGGGCGTGGACTGGAAGCCGCGCGGCTGGTTGCGCAGGTCGCCGGCGATCCAGCGATGCAGCCGTTCGGTGTCGTCCCAGACCAGGCGCGTGCCTTCGCGGACGAACTGGGTGTCGTCGTCGCCGGGGCTGTAGCTGGCCTCGTTCTCGAGCACCAGGCCACGGATGTTCATGGCGGAATCGAAGAAGAAGGTCGGATCACCGAATCCTTCGTCGCTGCCCCGGTGGACGTAGCTCAGGCCGCCGCGGATGTTGGTGTAGAAGCTGAAGGGCTCGGGCTTCTGGAAGTCGCCGACCAGTTCGCGGTCCAGGTTGGCCAGGCCGATCGAGCGCCGCGCCCGCGCCTCCGGCGGAATCTGAAGCCGCACTTCGAGCGCCCGGAAGTCGAACGTCATCGGGAAGCCGTAGGTCGCGAAATCGCTCAACGGCAGGAAGACGCCGGGCTGGGCGACCCGGATCAGAGGGGCGAGGGCGTCCTCGTTCAGTCCCCGGGACAGCAGTTCCACCACCCGCTCGGCCGAGACCTCGATCAGGTCGCCGGGGTTCACGCGGATCTCCACCTCGCCCAGCAGGATTTCGGCGTCCTTGAGGGGCGCCGTCATGTTCAGCACCCGCTGCGTCGGGTTCAGGGTCGGGGCCGTGATCACCGGCGCGTCGGCCGGGGGCGCCGCGGGCGGCGGCGGAGGGGCCGCGGCGGGCTGGGAGACGACCACGCCTTCCTGGGCCGCGGCCGTGCCGCCGACGACGCCGACCACGGCGGCGCCGGTCACCGCCCCGATCATCAGGGCGGTGGTGCAGACCCGGCCGAGCAGACGCCCGCGTGTGCCCCCCGTGGACATGCGTCAGTCGCCCTTGGCGATCGAGACTTCGATCGTTCCCTGGTCGGTCGGCAGCTCGATCGGGGCGCGGAAGTTGCGCGTCGTCTGGGGGCCGATGAGGCCGTAGCCGATTGTCTGCTGGATGTCGTTCGGGCTCAGGACGCGGCGGAAGATTTCCTTACCCAACCCGTCCTTCTGCGCGATCGTGAGGCGGGTATTGGCGAGGTAGGTGTAGTTGCCGCCCGCGTTGCGGATGTTGAAGGTGGGGTAGATGCGGCCCTGCTCGTCCTTGCCGATCCCCGTCTCGACCACGCTGAGGTCCGGCGGCGCCGCCGTCGGCGAGGCCACGTTGGTCATCACCTGGAAATTATAGAGGATCTGGATCGACGACTGGCCTTCCGGCAGTTCGACCGGAAGCTGGGCGATGGTGGCGTAGTAGTGCTTGCTGGTCGCGATGTCGGGATCGCCCAGATACTGCAGGCGGAACACCTGGGTCTGCCCCGGCGGGATGATCGCCTGGGGCGGGAAAGCCATGATGTCTTCCGACGGACGGTCGGACGCCGTGACCGTGTTGTTGCTGAAGTCGGTCTCCGTGATCCGGACTTCCACCGGGAGGGGCTGGGTCCCGTCGTTCTCGACGCGGACCGAGCCGGCCATGTTTCGGCCGGCGGCCTGCAGGTCGACGACCACGGGCTGGACCGTCATGGCCTCGGCGACGGGCGCAGCGGCGATGGTCATGGCGGCGGCCGCGGCGGCGCCGGCGAGGATGCTTCGGAAGTTCATTCTTTCCCCCAGGGAGCCGGCCTCTGGGGGCCGGCGTAAGCGTGACTTGAGACCGTATCGTTTCGGCCCGACAGGTTGGGACACTGCAAGTTGCGTGCGCTCCAGCCTGCGCGGATTCCGTTCATGACGTGGCGGTTCGCCGCACCCCAGCAGGGCTCATGGTTAACATGGGCCTCAGGGACGGCGATGGCGGCCACCCGGGGGGTGGCCGCCTTGGTCGTCCGGATCGGGGTTCTGGAACCTTCCACTGGATGAGCGCCCCCCAGCGCCCCCTTTAGTTGATGCCGAGCGTTACGGTGACCGTGTCCCGATACTCGCCGGCGATCATGTGATTGGTC
This sequence comes from Pseudomonadota bacterium, assembly GCA_023432855.1. Classification (GTDB taxonomy): domain Bacteria; phylum Pseudomonadota; class Alphaproteobacteria; order Caulobacterales; family Caulobacteraceae; genus JAEZEZ01. The sequence continues at coordinate 9,122 of JAEZEZ010000041.1, forward strand.
GCCGGGATGACGCCCATGCGGATGTCGAAGCGACGGGCTCCCGGAGGCGCCACGGTGTCGGTGACCGTGAAGTTGGCCACCGCGGTCTGGCCAGGCGTATTGGCGTTCGCGATCATGGCGCGGCGCGAGTTGCCGCCATAAACCGAGCCCGGACCGCCCGTCGGCGTGGCCAGCGTCTGCCAGTGGGCCTCGTAGCTCATGGCCCGGCGGCGCGAGAAGCCGCTGGGCGCCGGTGCGTTCGGGTCTCCGGTCACCAGGCCGCCGTTCAGCGAGGTCAGGGTGATGGTGTGGGCGGTGTTGCACACTCCGAAGCCCGCCACCCGGATCGCCACTTCCGGCGGGCCGTCGCCGAACCCGGTATTGGTGGTGATGGAGTTCTCCGGAATGGTCCAGGTCCCCGCGCCATAGGTGCCGGTCGTCGAGTTGAACGCCGAAGTGGCGATGAACTCCGCAGGCAGGGTGCAGATCTGCTCGGCCGAGCCGGTGATCTCCACGTCCTGGGGCTGCGCGACTGCGGCGCCGGCGACGCCGACCCCCGCGAGGGCGGCCACGAGGGCGATGTTGAACTTGCGAGACATAGGTTCCCCTCCGCTCACCCGGCTACGCCGAGCTCCACGATGATTTGATCCGAGTAATCGCCGGCCACTGCGGGCTCGCCGCCGCCGGGAAAGTCGATGGTCACGGTCATGTCGCCGACCGCGGCGTCCGGGATGGGGGCCACGAGGTCCCCGCCCGAAGATTCGAAACTCTGGGTCGATCCGGCCCAGTCCACGTCGACGGTGTAGTCCAGCACCGAACGGAAGCCGGAGCCCGGGACCGCGCTCTCGGCCGTGCGCAAGCCGGCGTTCGCGCTGCTCATGCTCAGGGTGTGGGCCTGGGTGCAGATCGCCGGAATGACGATGACGACCGACGCCGCCTGCGGCACGCCGTTGCTGTCGACGATGCTGTCGATGCGGACCTCGGCAGAGGTCGCCGAGAGGGCGTCGACGCTGGCGTTGGAGGCGGACACGGTCTGCGGCTGGAACAGCTTGCAGACGCCGTTGACCCGGCCTTCCAGGTTCAGGGGCTGCTGCGCGCCGTTGGTCGGGATGACCTGGGCCGCGGCGCTTCCCGCGACCATGAGCCCGCACAGGCCGGCGGCGATGGCGGCGATCCGGTTCATTGCGGCTCCACCGTCAGACGGAGGATGTCGGCGTAGTCGCCGGCCAGCAGCGGCGCGCCGGTCGAGGCGTTGGTCGCGCCGGCCGAGACTTCGATCTCCACCAGGATGTCGCCGCTCGCGGGCACGCCCACGAGCATGGACTGCTGCGCCTGGTAGCGGCCCGCGGCGTCGGCGGTCAGCATCTGCTGGTCGCCGGCCCACTGGATGTTCGCCTGGTAGGGCACGGCGTTGCCGAACCCGCCCGAGGGCACGCCGCCGAAGTCGCGCCACAGGCCGTTGTTCTCGGTCAGCAGCGTCACCCGGTGGACCGAGTTGCACATGGCCGGGAAGGCGACGGTGACATTGGCCGCGCGGGTGGACAGGGTGTCCGGATCCGCCAGTTCGGTGATCACGAAGGTCGAGCCGACGGGGGCGTTGAAGTTCGAGGACGTGACCGCCGCCTGCGAGGGCGCTTCCAGGATGCAGAGCTGTTCCGCCTGGCCCAGGATCGTCACCGTCTGCTCGGCCGACGTCGTCTGCGCGCCGGCCGGAACGGCGGCGGCAGCGGCGGCGAGGCCGAACAGCACAGGACCTATGGCGGAGACAGCGCGCATCGGGATCAGTTCACGCCCAGGGTCAGGGAGATGGCGCCGGAGTAGTCGCCGGCCTCGAGAATGAGGTTGGGGCTTTCGGCCGTGCCGGCGCCGTTCAGGGTCTCGAGGTCGAACGCCTTGATCTCGAGAGCGCTCGCGCGGGCTTCGGCCGCGGTCGAAGTGCTCGGGATGGTGTGGACCGCGGGGCGGTAGACGATGTTGGACGGCCAGCCGTCGACGGAGGCGTCGAAGGTGACGGCGCGGCTGAAGCCGGCAGGCGTGCCATAGGACGGAGCGTTCTGCAGCGCCAGAGCGTCGGCCTCGACGCTGAGGATGCTCGGGGTGTTGCAGAAGGCGTCGTCGATCTCGACGGAGACCGGGGCGCTGCTGGCGTCCGATCCCGTCAGCTCGACCTTCAGCTTGCCGGTGTTGTCGGTCATGTCGCCGATGTTGACGGCGACCTGGTCGGGCGCGCCGAGCACGCAGATCTGGTCGACGCTGCCGTTCAGCGTGATGGTCACCTGGGCCTGGGCCTGGCCGGCGGCGGCGAGGGCGGCGAGCGAGGCGGCGATCAGGAGAGGTTTCATGGTCATGGCTTTCCGGATGTGCCCGCGGGTCAGTTCGGGGTGAAGGAGACGCTGATCGTCCCGGCGTAGGCGCCGGCGGCGAGCCGCTTGTTGTTGGCGTCGAGGTCGGTGACCTGCAGGATCAGGTCGCCCTTGTTGGCCTCGGCGGTGGTGAAGTCGGTGGGCGCGGCGTTGGCGCTGTCGTCGCTGCCGTTCACGTCGTCCCAGTCGAGGGTGGCGGTGTAGTTGACCACGCGGGTGAAGCCGGCGTCGGCCACCGAGGCCACGTCCTGGTTCTCCAGCGGCGCGGCCATCAGGGAGACGGCTACCGGCGAATTGCACCAGAAGCCGGGGAAGGTGTAGGCCTCGTCGCCGCTCAGGGCGCCCGCGTCGAGGAATCCGTCGCCGTTGCTGAGTTCGCCCAGCTCGATCGGCGCGCTCGGGTTCACGACGGCCTGGCAGTAGGCGGTGACGTTGGTCACGATGTCGACCGAGCCGGAGTCCTGGGCGGCGGCGTGGCCGGCCGAGACCAGCAGGCCTGCGGCGGCGACTGCGGACAGCAGAGTCTTGTGCACGGTTCTCTCCTGATGCGCCGACGGCCGGGCCGCCGGGATTCCTTGCAAGAATTTGAAAGCGCTGACGGTCACGAGCGGACCTCCAGCTCGATGGTGATGATGTCGCGGTAGTCGCCGGCGATCGGCGCGCCCTCGCGCCAGCGCAGCTTCAGCCGGCCTTCCTGGTCGATGGCGATCTCGTCGCCCGAGGACCAGCCCGAGGCGCCGCCGAAGGCGCAGCCGGTCGCGCCGGCGCCCTTCAGCGCCGCGCTGTCGCACCAGCCGAGGTCGTGGGCGCCGGCGCCCTTGCCGAGGCGCACGCCCACTTCGTAGGGCAGGGCGGCGGAAAGCACGGCGGCGCGGCCGGCGAAGCCGCCGTTGGCCGAGCGGACCTTCATGTTGAAGGGGGTGTTGCAGTCGATACGGAAGTCGCCTTCGGCCTCGCCGGCCTGGTGAAGGCGGACGCCGGCGGGGCGGGGAGCGGTGGTCAGTTCGCAGCGGGCGGCGACGCGCCCGCGCAGTTCGACGGCCAGCTCGACCGGATCGCCCAGGGGCGCTTCCGTGGGAGAGAATTCGGCGGACGCGGAACCGGCCGCCAGCAGGCCGCAGGCCAGCACGGCGGCGCCGGCGGTCAGGGTCCTGAGGAAGCGGATCGGTTGCATGTGCGTAAGGGTCCTTCGGAAGGGTGGAGCGCCCGGCCGGGGCCGGGC
>JAEZEZ010000117.1 GCA_023432855.1 Pseudomonadota bacterium
CTCCCAGCCCATCCCCTACAACGGCAAGGGCGCGCCGCCGCCGTCCCCGCCCGCGAAGAAGGACGCCGCCCCGGCGCCTGGAACCCAGCCCGCGCGCCCGTCCAGCGAGAACATCTTCTACTGAGGACGTGAGCGCGGACGGCCCCCGGGCGCGGCCTCGCCTGTCTAAAGATTCACTGGTCCGCGCTTCGTTCGGCCGTAAGGTTGCGCCCCAATGCCGGGACTGTCCCTCGTCGCCAGTCCCCAGGGGGAGCTCGAAATGCTGAAGACAACCGCATCCATCCTGGCCGTGATGGCCGTCCTCGTTTCGCCGGCCGCGGTCGCCCAGACCCCGACGCCAGCCCCTGCGACGGCCCCGGCGGCCGCCCAGAGCGAGGATGCGCGCCTGGCGGCGTTCTTCGACCAGGCCTTCCAGGAGCAGCTGGCCCTCAGCCCTGAGGGCCTGACGCAGCTCGGCATCAAGCAGCGCTACGGCGAGCTGGGCGACTACACCGACGCCGGCGGCAAGAAGGGGCTCGACCTGGCCAACGCCCAGCTGGCGCGCATGAAGCGCGAATTCGACCCGGCGAAGCTGAGCGCCGACTCGCGCATGTCCTATCGCCTGTTCGAGGAGGCGGTGAAGACGCAGAACGAGCTGTGGCCCTGGCGTTTCCACCAGTACGCGGTGACCAACAACGGCACCGCCCTGTCGGGGCTGCCGGTGATGCTGATCAACAGCCACCGGGTCGACAGCGTGGCCGACGCCGAGGCCTACATCTCGCGCCTGCGGGCGGTCGAGCGGGTCGGCGGCGAGGTGGCGGCGGACCTGCGCCAGCGCACCGAGCGCGGCCTGATCTCCCCCGACTTCGTGTTCAAGCCGGTGCTGGCGGACACCCGCGCCCAGCTCACCGGCGCGCCCTTCGACGGCGGCGCCGACCATCCGGTGTGGGCCGACTTCAAGAAGAAGGTCGAGGCGCTGGACGCCGACGCGGCCACCAAGGCGCGGCTGCTGTCCGAGGCGGAGGCGGCGCTGAAGGGCGAGTACCGCCGCGGCTTCACCACCGTCATCGGCGCGGTCGAGGCGATGGGCGCCAAGGCGACCTCCTCGGACGGCGTGTGGCGCCTGCCGGACGGCGACGCCTTCTACGCCGGAGCGGTGGCCTTCTTCACCACCACCGACATGACCCCCGAGGAGATCCACCAGACCGGCCTGTCCGAGGTGGCGCGCATCCATCGCGAGATGGAGGTCATCAAGGACAGGGTCGGCTTCAGGGGCACGCTCGCGGAGTTCCTGACCCACATCAAGACCGACCCGAAGTTCAAGTACCCCGACACCGAGGCCGGCAAGGCCCAGTACCTGGCCGACGCCACCCGCATCATCGACGACTACATGAAGGTGGCCGGGCGCCAGTTCTCGACCCTGCCGAAGGGCCCGCTGGAGGTGCGCAAGGTCGAGCCCTGGCGCGAGGCGACCGCCTCGGTCGCCTTCTACAACCCGGGCACGCCGGACGGCTCGCGGCCCGGCATCTTCTACGTCAACCTGGCGGACATGACCCAGGTGCAGAAGGTGCAGCTGGAGGCCATCGCCTATCACGAGGGCGCGCCGGGCCACCATTTCCAGATCGCCCGCAGCCTGGAGCAGGCCAACCTGCCGATGTTCCGCCGCTTCGCCTACCAGGGCGCCTACATCGAGGGCTGGGGCCTCTACGCCGAGCTGCTGGGCAAGGAGGCGGGCTTCTACACCGACCCCTATTCCGACTTCGGCCGGCTGTCGCTGGAGCTGTGGCGTGCGGGACGTCTGGTGGTCGACACCGGCCTGCACGCCAAGCGCTGGAGCCGTGAGCAGGCGATCCAGTACTTCCGGGAGAACACCCTGATGTCGGAGCTCGACATCGCGCGCGAGATCGACCGCTACATCTCCAATCCCGGCCAGGCGACCAGCTACAAGATCGGCCAGCTGAAGATCCTCGAGCTGCGCGCCAAGGCACGCACGGCGCTCGGCGACCGCTTCGACCTGCGCGAATTCCACGAGGTGGTGCTGGGCAACGGCGCCGTTCCGCTGGACGTGCTGGAGGAACAGGTCGACGCCTACATCGCGCGCAAGAAGGGGTAGGGGCGCTCGTCCTCGTCCTTCGACAGGCTCAGGATGAGGGCGACTTCAGCGGTAGAGAAATCCTCATCCTGAGCCTGTCGAAGGACGAGGATTTCGCCCAAAAGCAAAAAGGCCCCGGATCGCTCCGGGGCCTTTTCGTATCTGGCGGGTTCGCCTGGTCTTATTCGGCGACTTCCGGGGTCTCGCTGTCGCGGACTTCGGCCAGCGACGGATCGTTGGCGGCCACGCCGCGCTCCTTGGCGCCCATGGAGCGCTCGGCGATACGGGCCGACTTGCCGCGGCGGTCGCGCAGGTAATAGAGCTTGGCGCGGCGGACGACGCCGCGGCGCTTCACCTCGATCGACTCGATCATCGGCGACAGCAGCGGGAAGACCCGCTCCACGCCTTCGCCGAAGCTGATCTTGCGGACGGTGAAGTTCTCCTGGATGCCCTCGCCGGCGCGGGCGATGCAGACGCCCTCGTAGGCCTGGACGCGCTCACGCTCGCCTTCCTTGATGCGCACGTTGACGCGGACGGTGTCGCCGGGACGGAATTCGGGGACCTTGCGCTTGGCCAGCTGCTTTTCGGCCTCTTCGCGCTCGATCTGCTGCACGATGTTCATCGGTCTTCTCCTCGGGCTTTGGCGCCCCTTGCCTGTAAGTTGGCGAGCCAGCGTTCCCAGAGATCGGGCCGCCGCTCGCGTGTCGTCGTCTCCCGTTGGGCCTGGCGCCAGGCGGCGACCTTGGCGTGGTCTCCTCCCAGCAGGACCTCCGGTATCCCGAGCCCCTCGAACGACCTCGGCCGCGTGTACTGCGGACCTTCCAGCAGGCCGTCCTCGAAACTCTCCTCGACCAGCGAAGCCGCCTCGCCCAGAACACCCGGGACCAGCCGCACGCAGGCCTCGATCGCCACCATCGCCGCCGCCTCGCCACCGGCCAGGACCGCGTCTCCGACGGAGACCTCCTCGAACCCCCGGGCGTCGAGCACCCGCTGGTCCACCCCCTCGAACCGGCCGCACAGGACGATGACGCCCGGTCCGGCGGCCCATTGCTTCACGCGCGCCTGGGTCAGGGGCCGGCCCCGGGCGCTCATGTACAAAAGCGGCCGCCCCGCACGGTCCACGCTGTCAAGCGCAGCCGCCACGACGTCCGCCTTCATCACCTGTCCCGGGCCGCCACCCGCGGGGGTGTCGTCCAGGAAGCCGCGCTTATCCTTGGAAAAGGCGCGAATGTCCACCGTTTCCAGTCGCCACAGGTCCTGCTCGCGCCAGGCGGTGCCGATCAGCGACACGCCGAGCGGCCCCGGAAAGGCCTCGGGGAACATGGTCAGGACGGTGGCGACAAACGGCATGGCGGGCAGGAGAAGCCCCAGGACGCGCGCTCGCGCAAGGGGGCGGGGCTCAGCCGCCCAGCAGGGCCGCGCAGTTGACGTCCTCGGCTCCGCCCGGCTCGAGGAACGGGATCAGGGCGGCCAGCGGGTGGATCACCGCCCCGGCCAGAGCCGCCAGGGCGCCCTGTTTGGCGACCTCGCTCTCCTTTACCCCGAGCTTCGGCGAGCGCAGGGGTCCCTCGACGGTGATCGGCGCCCAGACGCGCAGCAGACGCGGCTTCTTGGACTCGCCGTCGATCTCCAGGTTCATGCGCTCGGTCTTCAGGCTGACCGTACCGCTCCCGACGGCGCGCACCACGCCGGTGTCGATGACGAAGCGCGTGGGCCGCAGCACCCCGTTGGCGGCGCGGAAGTCCGCGACCGCGCAGCGCACCGGGGTCTGGCGCGGGTCCTTCGACAGCAGCAGGCTCAGCCCCTTGCCGACGTTGATGCCCAGCAGTTCGGCGAAGGCCTGGCGCATGGTTCCGCCCTGGGTCGTCAGGCGGACGCGGCCGGAGGCGTTGGCCGCGGCCTCGCGCACCGAGGCGCCCGTCCCGGCCAGCTGCACACGCGCGTTCAGCGGCCCGGTCAGGGTGGGCGCCCCGCCCCGGGCAGGGATGATGTTGGCCAGCGGATAGCCGCTGAGGCCGAGATCGACCGAGGCGCGCGGGACCCGGCGGCGGCCGTCGATGCGGGCCGATCCCGAAAGCCGCCCGCTGGAGAAGGCGAAGGAGAGCGGCTCGACCCTCAGCACCGCATCCTTCAGGTCGGCGCCCAGGCGCACGGCGGTCACCCTCAGGCCGTTGGCCTTCACGGCGGTGGCGCGGAAATCGACCTCGGCGTCCATGCTGCGCAGGCGCGAAACGTCCAGCCGGGCGTCGGGCAGGATGCGGCCCTGGCTGCGCAGCCGCTGCGCCTGGGCCTTCTGCTCCGGCGAGGCGGTCTCCGCCGTGGCCGGCGGGGCGCCCACCAGGGCGAACAGGTCGTCCACGTCGAGCGACCGCGACACCAGGTCGGCGCGCAGGAACGGCCGCTCGCCCCCGGTGCGGACCGACAGGTCGCCCGACAGGTCGCTGTCGCCTACCCGGCCGGAGAAGTCGTCGAAGCGCCACGTGCGCTCCTCGCGGCTCAGCCGGCCCTCGATGCGGTAGGGCGGGGTGTTCGGCAGCGCCAGGGTCGTCAGGTAGTAGAGGTCGGCCAGATCCGGCCCCGACACCTTCAGGTCGGCGTTGAAGCGGCCCAGGTCGAAGGGCCGCACGATCGAGCCGTCCGCCTGCAGCCTCGTCGCGCCGCCGCGCAGGTCGGCCTGGAAGCGGTAGGGCCGGTCCTTGGCGATGTTGATCAGCGGGCCGCCAGTGACCGTCAGGCTGAGCGGGTTGCCGTTCAGCGTGCCGCGGCCGTCCAGCCGGAAGGCGCTGGGCTCGCCCGCCGCCACCGACTCCCGCGAATCGATGGTCCCGATCAGCACCAGGCGCCGCTTCTCGTCGCGAAAGTCGATCCGCCCGTCCTCGACCACGAAGCGCCGGATCAGCGGCAGCTCCGGCGCGCCGCCCGCGTCAGGGTCGCCCAGCCGCCAGCTCTCACGGCCCTGGCTGTCACGGAGCAGCACCAGCCGCGGGCGGTCGGCGCGGACCTCGGGCATGTCCACCTCGCCGCGCAGAAGCGGGAGCGCCTTCACCGAGATGGTCAGACGCTCGATCTCGGCGGTGTCGCGCCCGGGCGCCCAGGCCGGCGGGCCGACGCGCAGGCCGTTGATCACCGCCCGCGGCGCCCAGCGGAAGAGGTCGACCTCCAGGTCGCCGGCCAGCACGATCTCGCGGTCCCAACGCTCCGACGCCCAGCGGCCCGCCGGCCCGCGCAGCTGGTTCCAGTCGAACAGGGCCAGGAATATCAGGATCGCGGCGAGCACCAGCAGGAAGACGCCGGCGGTGATCTTCTCCGCCAGACCCGGCCGGCCGAGCGGCAGGGGCGCGGCCTCGCTGGCCATGGCCGTGCGGGTCCAGTCGACGATCCGCGCCCGCGCCGGGGCCAGCCGTCGGCGCGCGCCCGTAACCGCCGCGTGGCCGCGGCGGCGGAAGTCCTCCAGGCGTCTGCGGGCCGGCCGGGGCAAGCGCGTCTCTCCTTCGGCTGTGGACAACGCGCAGGCGCGCGGTTGGTGGCGCGGGCGCCCAGGGCCTTGCTCCCGCCGCGAATGTTGTTTCCCATGGGGGCGAGAAACTGGAGAATCCGATGTTCCGTCCCGTCCTGGCCCTCGCCATGACCCTGGCCTGCGCCGCCGCGCCGGCTTTCGCCCAGACCACCCCGGCCCCCAAGGCCGCGCCCGCGCCTGTTCCGGCCGCGGCCCCCATCGCCATCAAGCCGGTCGGCACCCTGGACGGCTGGCTGCAGTGCCGCGCGGCCTCGACCGCCGTGGGCGAGTTCCTGACCGCCCGCCGGGCCCAGGCCCAGCCGGCCCAGCAGCAGCAGATGGACCAGCAGCTCCAGGCGCTGGCCACCATCAACGAAGGCTCGCGCCAGGGCGCCGCGCACACCAACAAGACCGCCAAGCTGGCCGAGGCCGAGCTGACCCGCCGGCAGAGCGTCTACATGAACGAGTTCAAGCGCCCCGACGGCCTGCGCACCGCCGCCCAGGTGCTCGACGGCTGCCAGACCGAGCTGCTCAAGCACATGGAGCCGGCGACCCCGCAGGGGTAGGGGGCGACCCTCCCCTTATCACCGTCATCCCCGGACTTGTTCCGGGGACCCATCCGTCCGTCGCAAAGCGGACGGGAGCCGCGCGCACGGGCGCAGCAATGCCATCCGACCGCTCGGAATCGCATCCGCCTTGAATCCCCGGAACAAGTCCGGGGATGACGGCGAGGTGTGAGGAAATCGGTCGAGGGCCTCGGCCCCGTTCGTATCGGGGAAAAGCGCGGGGGGCCGGCAAGCCAAACCGGAAAAGCCGAAACGGCCCCCCTGCCTTTCCGATGCCCGGAGACTGAACGCCCGGGCGCGGAAATGGTTGGCCCGGCCTATTCGGCGGGCAGCGCCGGCTCCGGCTCGCGCTTGCTCATCAGGCGGTCGAATTCGCTCCACACGCCCTCGGCGCCGTGCCACTGGCCGGTCGTCGCGGCCTTCGAGTACTCGGTGGCGCGTGCCTCGAAGAAGTTGGCGTGCTCGACGCCCGACAGCAGGCTCTGCAGCCAGGGCAGGGGGTTTTCCTTCACGCCGTAGATCTCGGGCAGGTGCAGCTGGCGCAGGCGCCAGTCGGCGATGAAGCGGATGTACTGCTTGATGTCCTCGGGCGTCATGCCCTGCACCTCGCCGGCCTCGAAGGCCAGGTCGATGAACTTGTCCTCCAGCATGACCACCGTGCGGCCCATCTCGACGATGTCGTCGGCCACGGACTTGGTCACCGCCCCCGTCTCCTTGTTGAAGGCGTGGTAGAGCTTGATCATCCCTTCGCAGTGCAGGCTCTCGTCGCGCACTGACCAGCTGATGATCTGGCCCATGCCCTTCATCTTGTTGAAGCGCGGGAAGTTCATCAGCATCGCGAAGGACGCGAACAGCTGCAGCCCCTCGGTGAAGGCGCCGAACATGGCCACCGTGCGGGCGATGTCCGCCTCGGTCTCCACCCCGAAGGTCTGCATGTAGTCGTGCTTGTCCTTCATCGCCTCGTACTCGAGGAAGGCGGAGAACTCGCTGTCCGGCATGCCGATGGTTTCGAGCAGCAGGGCGTAGGCCGCGATGTGCACGGTCTCCATGTTCGAAAACGCCGAGAGCATCATCTTGATCTCGGTCGGTTTGAACACGCGCGCGTAGCGCTCCATGTAGTTGTCGTTCACCTCGACGTCGGACTGGGTGAAGAAGCGGAAGATCTGCGTCAGCAGGTTCCGTTCCTTGTCGTTCAGGTTCGCCGCCCAGTCCTTGCAGTCCTCGCCCAGCGGCACTTCCTCGGGGATCCAGTGCACCTGCTGCTGCTTCTTCCAGAAGTCGTAGGCCCACGGGTAGCGGAAGGGCTTGTAGGCCTTCGAAGGCGTCAGCAGGCCGGGCGTCGAGCCCGAAAAACCGGAAGGCGTGATCAGCGAGGACATGGCGGCATCCGAATCTGGCGGTACGCCCAGAGTCATACGCCCGGGGTTAACGAGGCGCTAGGGATAGGTGGTCGCAGGACCCGACCTATCAACATCTAGTGTGTCGGGTGGGGATAAGCGGCCGTGAAGCTCAATGGAATGCGGCCTGGAACGAGGTCGGGCGCGGCTCGCGCTCTCCCGATTCTGCTGTGACGCTTCCCCGTCCCGCCCCATGATGGGCGAGGGAGGGGGTGATGGATCCCTGGCTGATGATCGCCGCTGGCCTGCTGCTGCTGGCGGCGGGGGGCGAGACGCTGGTGCGCGGCGCGGTGGGCGCGGCGCGCGCGCTGGGCGTCAGTCCGCTGCTGATCGGGCTGACCCTGGTCGGTTTCGGCACCTCGACGCCCGAGCTGGTCACCGCCCTGCAGGCCGCCTCGCGCGGCTCGCCGGGCATCGCCGTCGGCGCCGTGGTCGGCTCCAACATCGCCAACATCCTGCTGATCCTGGGCCTCGGGGCCCTGCTGCGGCCGATCCGGTTCGAGGCGGCCGCCTTTCGCCGCGACGGGGCGGTGCTGGCGCTGGTCACCGTGGCCTGCCTCGTCGTCGTCCTCTACGGCCGGCTGACCCCGGTGGTCGGCGCGGTCTTCGTCGCGGCGCTTGCGAGCTACGTGGTGCTCAGCTGGCTGCAGGAGCGGCGCGCGCCCGCCGGCGACGCCGAGGCCGAGCGGATCGCCGACACGGCCGAGGCGGCCGGTCCCGGCCGTCCCCGCGTCCTGCCCGGCCTGCTGCTGGCGGTCGGGGGCATCGTACTGACCATCGGCGGCGCCCGCCTGCTCGTCGACGGCGCCATCGAGGTCGCCAGGGCCTCGGGCGTGTCCGAGACGGTGATCGGGGTCACCATCGTGGCCCTCGGCACCTCCCTGCCCGAGATGGTGGCCTCGATCGCCGCCGCGGTGCGTGGCCGCTCCGACGTGGCCTTCGGCAACGTGGTGGGCTCCAACATCTACAATGTGCTGGGCATCCTGGGCGTCACCGCCCTGGTGAAACCGATCGCCGTGCCTGCCGAGGTGGCGGCGTTCGACATCTGGGTGATGGCGGGCGCGGCCCTGCTGCTGCTGGCCCAGCGCAACCTGCGCCTCGGCCGCCGCGAAGGGCTGGTGCTGCTGCTGTGCTACGGCCTCTACGTCGCCGCGGTGACCTCAGGCGCCTAGTCGGCGCCCCAGGTCACCTGGACGTAGTGCTGGCCCTCGGCGGGGGCGATGGTGACGCCGAGCTCGCCCGCATCGCCCTTGGCCGCGTAGATGCGGCTGCCGGCGGCGTCGGCGTTGCTCTCCTCGGTCAGGCCGGCGGCCTGGGCCTTCGCCCGATAGAAGGCCAGCACCTTGTCGGGGGCGTCGGCGGTCTGGAAGGCGAAGACGCCGCCGCGGCGCCCGCCCTCGACCGCGTTCATGTTGGCCACCACCCGGCCGCCGGGATAGGCCGGGGCGAAGGCCGGCGTACCGCTGACCGTGGCCGTCGGGGCGGTGTAGGCCGTCTCGGCCGCCTCGGCCTCGGCCTTGCGGTCGCGGTCGTCCGCCGACTGGCCGCCACACCCGGCGAGCGCGGCGGCGGCCGCGGCGGCGATGAGCATCCGTGCGTACATGGTGGTCTCCCCTCTCATGGGGGGGAGCCTAGACGCGCGAGGCCGAACGGCAAAGCCTGTCGGTTAGCCGGTGGCGGCGTCGACGTCGTCGCCCGCCGCGCGCTCGATGTCGGCGCGGTTCTTCATCTGGCGCGGCTCGCCCGTGTTGTTGACGAGGTCGCCGGAGCCGTCCTCGGCCCCGTCGGGCGAGGTGAAGCTGGGGGTCTCGCCGTCAACCCGGCCCGCGTCCGCCGCTTCCGGCGAGGCGCGGAAGCCCCCCTCGGGCTCTTCGGGTTCGTCGGGCTCATCGCCGGGCGCCGAGCCGCCGCTGGGCGAGCCGGCGCGGGTTTCGGAGCCGCCGCCGGACAGGGCCTGCCTGGGGGCGCCTTCGTCCTCGCTGGGCTGGTCGGGCTTGTTGTGACGCTCCTGGTGTTCGGACATCCGGCTTCTCCCTGGCTGCCTGTGGAGAAGCGCCGGGCGCGCCAGCGGTTCCCTGCCGGGCGGATGTGAAAAAGGCCCCGGTCGCCCGGGGCCCCTTCTTTTCTTCCGGTCCGTCAGGCCGCCGCCGGGGCGTCCTTGCCGAACAGCTTCTGCCAGCGGCGCTTTTCGCGGTTCTTCCAGCCGCCGCGGTGGTAGGCGTCCGAACCGATCAGCGGCACGACCGTGGTGGCTTCGGCGAACACCATCTGCTCCCAGGTAACGTCCACCTTGCCCCACGAGCACGCTTCCTTGAGCGTCGAGGACGAGCAGGCGCCGTCGCGCACGTCGGCCACGGTGATCTGCACCGCGTACTTATGCATCGCCGCTTCGTGGCCGAGGATCTCGGCGCAGACCACGGTGTCCTGGGCGAAGTTCTTCGGCACGCCGCCGCCGACCATGAACAGGCCGGTGGTGCCGGCCGCCAGCTTGATGTCGGTCAGTTCGCGGAAATCGGCGACCGCGTCGATGGTCAGGTAGGGCTTGCCCTCCTTCATGCGCTCGACCTGGTGCTTGACCAGACCGAAGCCCGCCGACGAGTCGACGAAGGC
>JAEZEZ010000017.1 GCA_023432855.1 Pseudomonadota bacterium
CTCTGCACCCGCACGCTCCCGCCGCCCCCCCCCCCCCGGGGGCCCGGTTTCGTTTTGGGCGCAACCCAATGCACGCTCGATCGCTGAACTATCTACCGCCCTGCTGGGCGACACGATTGCCGGATCACCCGTGACTGAACTGACCCAGATCGACTGGCCGAGTACGCTATCGAGCCCTCGCGGCCGGATCGCGCGCCGCCCCTTTCGCATCGCGATGGCGGGCATCATCGTGCTCAACGTCCTGCTGCTGTTGGTCCTCCCTTCGCAGCTTCGCGTACTGGGCAATCTCCTGCACGCAGCGCTTCTCTATCCGGCGTTCTGCCTGCTGGCGCAGCGGTTCAGGGACTTCGGGCGCACCGGGTGGCTCGCCGCGGCCCCCGCCGGGCTGCTCGGCCTGGCCTTCGTGCTCGCCGCAGCCGGACTGGCCTTCTTCCGCGCAGACCCTGCCCAGGGCGATGGCCTCATGATGACCAGCGGCCTGCTCATGCTGGCGGGCCTGATCGTGACCCTGATCTTCCTTGCGTGGGCTGGAACCGCCCCCGGCGCTTCCCCTGAGGCGACGCGGGCGCCGGCGCAGGCCTGAAGCCTTCAGCCGCGCTCCCGCAGAAGGTCGAAAGCCGCATGGTCGGCCGCATCCTCGGGATGCTCCAGTTCGTCTTCGGAAATGGTCTGGCCCCGGATCGAGACCCCGGCCCGGTGGACGCTTTCCGGGTCCCCGGAGATGAGGGGGTGCCATCGGGCCAAGCCCCGGCCTTCGTAGACCCGCCGATAGGCGCAGCTCTTGGGCATCCACGGCAGATCCCGGATGTTCCCCGGGGTCAGCTTGATGCAGTCGGGGACGTAGGCCTTGCGGTTTTCGTAATCCTTGCAACGGCATAGTTCGGCGTCGAACAGCCTGCAGGACACGCGCGTCGGAATGATCTCGCCGGTATCCTCGTCCTCGAAGCGGACAAGGCAGCAAAGTCCGCAGCCGTCGCACAGGCTTTCCCATTCCTGTACGGTCATCTCTTCGAGACGCTTGGCTTCCCAGAAGGGCTTGGCCGGCATGACGGGGGCTTCCTGAGGGGCGGGGAACCATGACCGAACCGCCCGCAGAGACGGAGGGCGCGGAGCCGGAAGGAGTCCACGAGGGCGCCTTCCGGGCGGACCTTCTACACCAGCGCGCCGTCCGGCTTAACCGCCTGCAGCGTATCGTCATCGCCGCAGGCGTCGCCCTGCTGCTGATCATGCTCGCCGGCATGGCCCACGCCTGGCGCTGGTACCTGGGAGACCTGCCCCAGTTGCCGGCCAATGAGAGGCTCGCCAGCCTGAACCGGGCGCCGGGCATGACCTTCCTCGACCGCAACGGGCGGCTGATCGCCACGCGGGGTCCGAAGTACGGGCTCAAGGTCGCTCTGAGTGATTTGCCCCCCTATGTGCCAAGAGCCTTTCTCGCGGCCGAGGATCGGCGGTTCTATTCCCACGATGCGGTGGACTGGCGAGCCGTGGGCCGTGCGGCGGTCGCCAACCTGCGCGCCGGGCGCACGGTCGAGGGCGCGTCGACCCTCACCCAGCAGCTCGCGCGCGATCTGTTCCTGGGTCCCGAGCGGACGTTCAAACGCAAGCTGCAGGAGGTGGTCCTGGCGCGCCGCCTCTACAAGCGCCTCGGCCGCGACGGCGTGCTCCAGCTTTATCTGAACCGCGTCTACCTGGGCGAGAACGCCTACGGGGTCGACGCCGCCGCGCGCACCTATTTCGGCAAGCCCGCACGCAGCCTCTCGCTCGCCGAGGCCGCCGTGCTGGCCGGACTGCCCAAGGCGCCCTCCTCGCTCGACCCCACCGAAAACGCCGACGCCGCCCTGAGGCGCGGCCGGCTCGTGCTCGACCGCATGGCCGCCGAGGGCTGGATTACGCCCGCCCAAGCCGCTGACGCCGCGCGCCAGCCCGTGGTGTTGACGCCGCCGCGCGCCGAAGGCGACTTCGGCTGGGTGATCGACATGGCTGCGGCCGAGGCCCGCAGGCTGGGCGGCGGGGAAGCGGACCTGGTCGTGCGCCTGAGCGTGGACCCGGCGCTCCAGTCCGCCGCCGCCGGGGCGCTGCGTTCGGCGATCGATACAGACGGCCGGCGGCTCGGGGCCAGCCAGGGCGCGGTGGTCGTCCTGGCTCCGGACGGCGCGATCCGGGCCCTGGTGGGCGGACGCGACCGGTCACTTGGTCCCTTCAACCGGGCGATCCAGGCACGCCGGCAGCCCGGCTCGGCGTTCAAGCCGTTCGTCTGGGCGGCGGCGCTGGAGGCGGGAGTCGACGCCAACGGCCGGGTCAGCACCCGGCCAGTGGCGCTCGGCCCCTACCAGCCCGGAGATGCTGCCCGTTCTGGGGAATTGGGACTTGAAGAAGCGCTCGCGGTCTCCAGCAACAGCGCCGCTGTGCGGCTGGCGCGCGAGGCAGGACCCCAGAAGGTGGCTGATCTGGCTGGACGTTTCGGCGTGCCCCTGCGAAGCGACCGCCCCGGGCTCTCGATCGCACTGGGCGCTTACGAAACCACGCTTCTCGACCTGACGAGCGGTTATCAGGCCTTCCAGCAGGGGGGTCGGCGCACCCCGCCGTGGCTGGTCGAGGAAGTGCTGCGGTCGGATGGCCGCAGCCTCTGGCGACGGGCTCCGCCCTCGTTCTCGACCGTCTACGACTCCGCGCGCGCCGGCGCCATGGTGCGCATGATGGCGGCCGTCGTCGAGCGCGGAACAGGAAAGCGCGGCGCTTTCGGCCGCCCCGCCGCGGGCAAGACCGGCACCAGCCAGGACCACCGCGACGCCTGGTTCGTCGGGTTCACGCCCGATTGGCTGGCGGGGGTCTGGATCGGCAACGACGACAACAGCCCCATGCGCGGCGTCGAAGGCGGAGGGCTGCCGGCCGATGTCTGGCGACGGGTGATGATCGCGGCCCATGCGGATCTGCCCTCGCGGGACTTCGACGCGCGGACGGCCGCAGCCTCGGCCGCAGACGAGCCCACGGCAGGGACGCGCGAGGCGCGCGCCGGATCGGTTGACGCCGAGGACCGGGAGACCTTCTACCGCACGCTGGCGAGGGAGTTCGAAGACGCGGGCAAGGGCTGACGGGAAGCCTGTTCAGCTGGTGACGCGGACGGCTGTGGCCGCGGTGCGCGCCCGGCTACGCGCTTCTTCCACGTCGCCTCCCCGGGCCAGGGCCACCCCCATGCGCCGGCGGGCGAAACTCTCGGGCTTGCCGAACAGGCGCAGGTCCGCCCCGGGGACGGCCAGCGCGTCTTCAACACCTTCGAAGGCGACGCCCGTCGCCTCGACGCCGCCATAGATCACCGCGCTGGCGCCCGGCTGGCGAAGCGAGACATCCACCGGAAGGCCCAGGATGGCGCGGGCGTGCAAGGCGAACTCGCTCAAGTGCTGGCTGGCCAGGGTGACCAGGCCGGTGTCGTGGGGTCGCGGGCTGACCTCGGAGAACCAGACCTCATCGCCCTGGATGAACAGCTCGACCCCGAAGACACCAAGCCCGCCGAGCGCCTCCGTAACGGCGGCGGCGATCTCCCTCGCGCGGGCCAGCGCCTTGGGGCTCATAGGCTGCGGCTGCCAGCTTTCGACGTAGTCGCCCTTTTCCTGGCGATGGCCGATCGGTTCGCAGAAGGACGTCACGGTCCGGCCTTCGCGCGCGCGGCTGCGGACCGTCAGCAGCGTGATCTCGTAGTCGAAGTCGATGCGGCCCTCGACGATCACCCTGGCCTGCTCTACCCGCCCGCCGGCCAGGGCGTATTCCCAGGCCGCAGCCACATCTTCGGGCCCTTCCACGTAGGACTGGCCCTTGCCCGAGGACGACATCACCGGCTTGACGAAGCAGGGAAACCCGACCGCCACCGCCCCGGCAGCCAGCTCTTCCGCCGTGGAGGCGAAGGCGTAGGGGCTGACCGGCAGGCCCAGCTCTTCGGCGGCGAGACGGCGAATGCCCTCCCGGTTCATCGTCAGCTGGGTGGCCCGCGCCGTGGGGATGACGGTCGCCAGGCCTTCGGCCTCCACCGCCGCCAGCACCTCGGTGGCGATGGCCTCGATCTCAGGCACCACGAGGTGGGGGCGTTCCTTTTCGATCACCGCGCGCAGGGCGGCAGGATCGGTCATCGTCACCACATGGCTGCGGTGCGCCACCTGCATGGCCGGCGCATCGGGGTAGCGGTCGACCGCAATGGTCTCCACGCCAAGGCGCTGAAGCTCGATCACCACTTCCTTGCCCAGCTCGCCCGAGCCGAGGAGCATCACCCGCGTTGCGTTGGGCGATAGCGGTGTGCCGAGCTTCATCAGACTCTCCCCCTCAATGCGGCTAGAGGCGCGCCCTGGCCGCTTCGACGATGGCGTCCGCGGTGATGCCGAAGTGCTTGTAGAGGTCGCCGTAGGGCGCGCTGGCCCCGAAGCTCGACATGCCGACGAAGCCGCCGTCGATCCCGATGAAGCGCTCCCAGCCCTGCCGGACAGCGGCCTCGACGGCCACGCGCACGGGCGTGTCGCCCAGCACCGCCTTGCGGTAGCGCTCGGACTGGGTTTCGAACAGTTCGAAGCATGGGACGGAGACGACGCGCGTGCCGAGACCCTCGGCCTGCAGGCGGTCGCGGGCCTCGAGAGCCAGCGCGACTTCGGTGCCGGTGGCGAACAGGGTGATCATCGCCCTGCCCTCGGCCGCGCGAAGTTCATAGGCGCCGCGGCCGCAGAGGTTCTCGTCCGTTCCCTCGATGCGGACCGCCGGCGTGTTCTGGCGCGACAGGGCCATGGCGGACGGCGCGTTGCGGGATTCCAGCGCCAGCTTCCAGCACTCCATGGTCTCGACCGCGTCGGCCGGCCGGAAGACCAGCAGGTTCGGGATGGCGCGCAGTGCGGCCAGGTGCTCGACCGGCTGGTGCGTCGGCCCGTCCTCGCCCAGGCCGATGGAGTCGTGGGTGAGCACGTGGATGACGCGGATCCCCATGAGCGCCGCGAGGCGGATCGACGGACGCGAATAGTCGGAGAACACCAGGAAGGTGCCGCCGTAGGGGATGACGCCCCCATGCAGCGCCATGCCGTTCATCGCCGCCGCCATGCCGTGCTCGCGCACGCCCCAGTTCACGTACCGGCCAGCGTAGTCCGGATGGTCGAGGACCGCCGTGCCCTTGACGAAGGTGTTGTTCGAGCCGGTGAGGTCGGCCGAGCCCCCGATCAATTCCGGCACGGCGTCGAACAGCGCCTCGAGCGCGGAGCCCGACGAGACCCGGGTGGCGGCCGTGGGCTTCGCCTGGGTCTGGGCCATGATCTGCTGGTCGATCAGCTCGAACGCGTTGGAGGGGAGTTCGCCGCGCATGGCGCGCTGGAAGTCCGCCGCCTGCGGGGAGGCCTTCAGGCGCGCCTCCCACTGACGGCGCAGGCGTCCGCCCTTTCGGCCGGCCTTGCGCCAGGCGCCGGCGATGTCCTCCGGAACCTCGAACGGCGCGTGGGCCCAACCCAGAGCCTTGCGGGTCGCCTCGATCTCGGCCGCGCCGAGCGCGGCGCCGTGGGTCTTGTGGCTGCCCTCCATGGTGGCGGCGCCCTTGCCGATCCGCGTGCGGCACGCGATCAGGGTCGGGCGATCCTGGCGCAGCGCCCAGGACATGGCGCGGCGGATCTGGCCATGGTCATGGCCATCGACGGCCTTCACCGCCCAGCCCGCGGCCTTGAAGCGCGCCAGCTGGTCGCCGGTTTCGGAAAGTTCGATCGAGCCGTCGATGGTGATCTGGTTGTCGTCCCACAGCACGCACAGGCGGCTCAGCTTCAGGCGGCCGGCCAGCGAGATCGCCTCGTGGCTGATGCCTTCCATGAGGCAACCGTCGCCCGCGATGACCCAGGTGCGGTGATCGACGAGGTCGTCGCCGAAGCGAGCGTTCAGGTGACGCTCGGCCAGGGCCATGCCGACGGCGTTGGCCAGGCCCTGGCCCAGCGGCCCTGTGGTGGTCTCGACGCCCGGGGTGTGGCCGAACTCCGGATGGCCGGCGGTTATCGAGCCGAGCTGGCGGAAATCACGCAGCTGCTCCGCCGTCATGGCCTTCGACCCGGTCAGGTGCAGCAGGCTGTAGAGCAGCATGGAGCCGTGCCCCGCAGAGAGCACGAAGCGGTCGCGGTCGCTCCATTGCGGCTTGGCCGCGTCGTACTTCAGGAAACGCGTGAACAGCACGGTCGCCACGTCCGCCATGCCCATGGGCATTCCGGGGTGGCCTGAGCGGGCCTGCTCGACGGCGTCCATGGAAAGGACGCGGATGGCGTCCGCCATCTGTTGCGGCGTGACCGCGGAACGGGCGGGGGCGAGGGCCATTCTCGGCTCCAATTGAGGCTGGGGAGGTCGCGGGCGCTTTACCTGAGGCGCCGGGCGCGTTCTATACGGATTCGTGACCGAATTCCGGCGGAGACGGGCATGAGCGCACCCCAGACCGATCTCGATGCAGCCATTTCGCGCCTCGACGCGGCCCTTTCGGCCGTCGAAAGCCGCGTGCGCGAGCTGAAGGCGCGGCCGGCCGCACAGCCCGGCGACGAGGACCTTTTCGCGCGCAGCGAACCCGTCCGCGACGGCGAGCTGGAGGCTGCGGCGGCCGAGGCTTCCGAGGCGCTGGAGCGGGCCGCCGCGGAAATCCGCGCCGTGCTCGAGGAGGCCTGACGCCATGGCGACCGTGACGGTGGAAGTGAATGGCCGGCCCTACAGCGTCGGCTGCGCGGACGGCCAGGAAGACCGGGTTCGCCAGCTCGCGCGCCAGTTCGACGACCACGTGCGGCAAATCGCCCGCGACGTCGGGCAGGTGGGCGAACTGCGGCTTTTCCTGATGGCCGCCCTGCTGGTTTCGGACGAGCTCGCCGACATCCGCGGCCAGCTGGCGCGCGCCCAGCTGCAACAGCAGCAGGCCGCCGCCGAGCCTGCGGAAGACGGAGGCTCCGCAAGGGCCGCCGAGGCGTTGAACCGCGTCGCCGAACGGCTCGAGCGGCTCGCGGCCGACGTCGGCTGAGACCCCGCCAGCCCCCACCGCTTCTGTCGGATCAACGTCAAAACTTGCCTGACTTCGGCGCGATCTTCCGCTAGGCTTGTGGGGACGCCAGAAGTTCCCCGGAACGGCCCGCGCCACATCCTCCCGTCACGCAATCAAGCCCGAAGAAGACGCTGCCGACCGGCAGGATCGGACAAGCTGCGCCATGCCGCTTGACATCATTATTCGTTAGTTCTAGAACTATCGAACCATTACGGAGCCACCCCAATGAAACGCATCCATCTCCACGTCAACGTCGATGACCTCGACCGCTCGATCCGCTTCTACGAGACCCTGTTCGGCGCGCCGCCGACGGTTCTCAAGCCCGACTACGCCAAGTGGATGCTCGACGACCCGCGCGTGAACCTGGCGATCAGCCAGAAGGGCCGCGTTCCCGGTCTCGACCACGTCGGCGTCCAGGCCGACACCGGCGAGGAGCTGGCCGAGATCGCCGCGCGCCTGAAGGCCGCGGCCGAGCCGACCGTCGAGGAGGTCGCCACCACCTGCTGCTACGCCTTCTCGGACAAGCACTGGGCCGAGGACCCGTCGGGCCTGAAGTGGGAGACCTTCCACACCATGGGCGAGGCGACCACCTACGGCCTCGCGGCCGAAGCGCCGGCCGCCTTCCGGACCGAGGCCGAGCCGAGCCCGACGAGCGCTTGCTGCGGCCTGGTGTGAGGCCCGTTGAGCCTGGCGGACGGTTCGGTTATGCGAGAAAAATGGAACAATCCACCGCCATAACCGCGCTGTCCGCCCTCGCCCACCCCGCGCGGCTGGAGGCCTTCCGCCTGCTGGTCCGCGCCGGCGGGCCGGGCATGGCCGCCGGCGAGATCGCCCGGGACACGGGCTCCCTGCCCAACACCCTGTCGGCGAACCTGAACATCCTCAGCGCCGCGGGTCTCGTCGGCTCGCGGCGCGAAGGCCGTTCGATCATCTACACGGCCAACTACGACCGAATGCGCGAGTTGCTCGCCTTCCTCATGGAGGACTGCTGCGCCGGCGCGCCCGAGATCTGCGCGCCCCTGGCCGACGCCGCCCGCAGGACCTGCGCATGAGCCTCGAACCGCCGCCCGCCGAGGCGGGCAAGGCCGCAATGGGACGCTTCGAGCGCTACCTCACGCTGTGGGTGGCGCTCTGTATCGTCGCCGGCATCGCGCTCGGCCACTTCTTCTCTCCGGTCTTCCAGCTGATCGGCTCGGCCGAGATCGCCAACGTCAACCTGCCGGTGGCGGGTCTGATCTGGCTGATGATCACGCCGATGCTGATGAAGGTGGACTTCGGCGCCCTGCGCGAAGTCGGCCGCCACTGGCGCGGCATCGGCGTCACACTGTTCGTCAACTGGGCGATCAAGCCGTTCTCCATGGCCCTGCTGGCGGCCATCTTCATCGGCTGGCTGTTCCGGCCCTGGCTGCCCGAGGGCGAGATCGCCAGCTACACCGCCGGCCTCATCCTGCTCGCCGCGGCGCCCTGCACCGCCATGGTCTTCGTCTGGTCGAACCTGACCCGAGGCGAGCCGCACTTCACCCTCAGCCAGGTGGCGCTGAACGACGCCATCATGATCGTGGCGTTCGCGCCCATCGTGGGCCTGTTGCTGGGCCTGTCGGCCATCACCGTGCCCTGGCAGACGCTGCTGCTCTCGGTCGTGCTCTACATCGTCGTGCCGGTGGTGCTGGCCCAGGCGCTCCGCGTGGCCCTGCTCCGGCGCCGCGGCGAAGCGGGGCTGAAGGGCTTCCTCGACCGCATCCAGCCGATGGCTCTGACCGCCCTGCTGGCCACCCTGGTGCTGCTGTTCGGCTTCCAGGGCGAACAGATCATCGCCCAGCCCCTCATCATCGCCATCCTGGCCGTGCCGATCCTGATCCAGGTCTATCTGAACTCGGGCCTGGCCTACCTGCTCAACCGCATGACCGGCGAGGCGCACTGCGTGGCCGGGCCGTCGGCCCTCATCGGCGCCTCGAACTTCTTCGAGCTCGCGGTCGCCGCCGCCATCAGCCTGTTCGGCTTCCAGTCGGGCGCCGCCCTGGCCACCGTCGTCGGCGTCCTGATCGAGGTGCCGGTCATGCTGTCGGTCGTGGCCATCGTGAACGCGAGCAAGGGGTGGTACGAACGCGGCGCCGCCGTCCAGCGCGTGGCGGCGCAATGCCAGCCGCCGATTACGAGGTGATCCGATGAGCGACTTCCCCGTCACCGTCTTCCACAACCCCAACTGCGGCACGTCCCGCAACGTCGTGGCCATGGTGAAGGCCGCCGGCTACGAGCCGCGGGTGGTCGAGTACCTCAAGGCCGGCTGGAGCGCCGACCAGCTGCGCGATCTGCTTGCCCAGATGAAGGCCTCGCCGCGCGACGTGCTGCGCAAGCGCGGGACCCCGGCCGAGGAACTCGGCCTGCTCGACGACGGCGTCTCCGACGAGGCCCTGATCGCCGCCATGACCGAACACCCCATCCTGGTGGAACGGCCCATCGTTCGGTCGCCCAAGGGCGCGGTGCTGGCCCGGCCGTCGGAGCGGGTGTTCGACGTGCTGGAGAAGAAGCCGGAGAGCTTCACGAAGGAGGACGGTGAGGTGGTGCGGTTCTGACTGACGGAGCGCTCGACCTCAGCCCGGGAGGCTGGACTCCCGACCGCCCGTCAGCAACAGGACCAGCATCACGGAAACGGCCAGCAAACCGGGCAGGCTGGCCTCGAGGCCGAATGATCCGCCGGTCAACCACTCCGCGTCAGTAAGCTGGCGGGGCGTCAGGAGGCTGGGCTGGTCGGCGCCGCTGACGCCGAACCCCAGCAGGACGCCCTGGGTCGTGTTGGCCATGAAATGCAGCCCGATCGGCAGCGCAAGGGATCGGGTCCGCACGAACGCCTGCCCGAACATGAGCGAGGCGAGAAAGATGTTCAGCCCCGCGAGCAGACGGATTCCGCCGTCCATGCCCGGATTGCCCATGTGGGTCAGCACGAACATGCCGCCCATGATGATCTGGGCGGGCCAAAGGCCCATGCCGGCGATCAGCCGCTGGAAGAGGAACCCGCGGAAAAGAAGCTCCTCGGCCACCGCGACGCCGGCCATCAACGCGAGAGCCGAGAGGATGGCGCGGGGTTCGGCGGCGACGACGGCGAATTCAACCACACCGGCCATCCACAGCGCCGCGGCTGGAACGATCATCAGCAGGAAGCCGAGTGCCGATCCGATCGCGAACTGCGCCGGCCATCGCACATCGAATGGCCCGGTGACCTCGCGGACCGGCTTGCGCCGAAGAGCTTGCAGCACGACGGTCGCCACTGCGATCAACAGCGCCTGCTCCCAGATCGAGATCTCGTGACCCAGCCGCGCGGATACCAGCACCGCCGGAAAGAGCATGGCGGCGAGGACCGCGAGGAAGGCGACGACCCACCAGCCGTTCCGCAGGTTGCGGTCGCGGTTGAGGAAGACGCCGCGCAACTTCGAAGGCGAGGCGCGTCCCGGCGAAGGCGTTTCAGCGTGCATGGGCCACCTGACTTTCTCGAACGGTTGATCGGGCGGCGCTCGCCATTGCAGCCGCCAGGGCGAACGCCGCCGCCACGCCTAGCCCAAGGCGAGGCGCGAAACCCAGCGGAACGAGCGTAAACAGGATCGACACCAGCAGGGCGCCGATGAGTTGCCCGGTAATCCGGGCGGTTCCCTGCATGCCGCCGGCCGCGCCGCTTCGTTCCGGCTTCGCCGCAGAGAACAGGTTGCGGTTGTTGGGGACCTGAAAGAGGCCAAACCCGAGGCCGCAGATCGATGTGAGAGCGATCAGCGGATAGGGCGCGTCCGGGGTCAGGGGCCACGCCGCCGTCATCGCCAGTCCAAGGGCCAGCAGGCCGGCTCCGGCCGCGCACACCCAGGCGCCCGGGACGAAACTCGGAAGGCGATTCACGAACGCAGCAGCGAGAGCGACGCTGAGGGGCCAGGGGAGGAGGAAGAGCCCGATCATGTGAGCGGGCTGCCCCAGCCCGTGCTGCAGGTAGAACGGCAGGGCGATCATCCCCGCGGTCTGTCCGATGAAGCAGCACACCGAAGCGAGGATCGAGATCCGGAAGCGCTCGTCGGACAGGAGGTCGAGAGGCAACAGCGGCGCGGTCTTGGGGCGTTCGCGCCGAACCAGCAGGTGGAAGGCCGTCGCTGCCGAGAGCACCAGCACCAGCGCGAGCGCCGGAGAGCCAAGCGCCAGTTCCGCGGCGACGACGATCAAGGCGAACGCGGCCGCGTGAAGCGCCACGCTCGTCAGGTCGACGCGGCCGAGCCCGGATGCAGGCGCGGGCAGACAGGCGCTGGCGGCCAGCGACAGCAGTCCAATGGGGATGGCGGCGGCGTAGAGCCACGGCCAATGCAGATGGCCGATGACCAGCGAACCCAGGGTCGGGGCCGCCGCCGAGGCCAGCGCCACCGTCAGCGCGTTCCAACCGACCGCCTCGCCGAGGCGCCCGGACGAAACGGTCGCGCGCATCAGAGACACCCCGAGGGCCATGATGGCGGCGCCGCCGAACCCCTGCACAAGCCGGGCGGCCACAAGCCAGGAAAGCGACGGGGAAAAGGCGCACAGGAGAGCGCCGATCAGGAAGACCGCGACCCCGCCGCGGAACACCGGCGCGCCGCCCCAGCGCTCGCCGAGAGCGGCGCAGGGCAGCAGCGCCATCAGCAGGGCGGCCTGGTAGGCGGTGATCACGAGCACCGCGTCGGCGGCGGACACGCCAAGGGAGATCGCAAGCGTCGGCAGGGCCACGTTGGTCATGCCGGCGTCGAGCACCACCAGCGTCATGGCGGCCAGCACGGCAGCGATCGCCGCCCTGTCCTTCAGCCGCAGGGGACCCCGGCCGGGCAGCGCGCCATCGGAGTCGGCAGTGTCCGCGGCCATCGGATTCAGACGGTCCAGACGCCGTTGCGCTGGTGATAGCGGGTGACGCGCCCTTCCTGTCTGTCCTCGACGCGCAGATCCCGTTCCGTGAACCGGAACAGCAGCGCATCCGAGATGCAGCGGGTGTCGTGAATGTCCCCCGGCAGGTAGGCCAGCGCCTGCCCCGGTTGCACAATCGTGCTGCTGCGCTTCTCCAGCCTGACGCCGAGGTCCGGATCCTCGATGCGCTCGTAGGCGCCCATGTCGATCCGGCCCTCGGCCACGGCATAGACCACCCAGCTGCGGCCGTGGTCGTGCGGCGGCCTGTAGAGTCCCGCATCCTCGGCGTGGGCCAGAAGGACGAATCCGTGTTCCGGGTCCCGATAGACCTCCTGGCTGGCGGGCCGCTCGCGCAGGAGTGTGGCGAGCCAGGGTTCCGCCCGATCGGCGCGGGCAAGCATTTCAAGGCTGGATCGACAGTGCGCCACCAGCTCGGGGCTGAGCGCCCCCCATGCTGACCTGACGTTTCCGATGAAGGCCCGAAGAGAGTCGCTCGCCATGTCCAGGCCCTCGCATCCGCAATGCTCCTGAAGGCTAGCGACCGGCGAGCAGTGGCGGAACGCGCAACGTTTGCATTTGATACGTGCATCTGACGCTATGTGTGGGCTGCGGCTTTGCAGGCGGAACCAATGGCGCGTCCAGACTTGAACCTCCTGATCACGCTCGACGTCCTGCTGACCGAGGGCAGCGTGGCGCGCGCGGCGCGCCGCCTGCGGCTGAGTCCCTCGGCCATGAGCCGCGCCCTGGCGCGCCTCAGGACAGAAACCGGCGATCCGCTCCTTGTGCGCGCCGGTCGGGGACTGGTCCCCACCCCGAGAGCCCTCGCCCTGCGGCAGCGGGTCGGCGCCGTCGTCGAGGAAGCCGAGGCCATCCTGCGGCCGGAAACGGCGCTGGACCTCTCCAAGCTCGCCAGAACCTTTACGCTCCGCACGAGCGACGGCTTCGTGGAAGGTTTCGGCGCGGCTCTGCTGGCGAGGGTCCGGGCTGAAGCCCCTCTGGTCCGGCTGAACTTCGTCCAGAAGCCCACGAAGGACAGCGGTCCCTTGCGCGAAGGGATGGTCGATCTCGAGACCGGCGTGGTCGAGCGGTCCACGGGGCCGGAGGTGCGTACTCAGGCGCTATTCCGCGACCGGCTGGTCGGCGTCGTCCGGACCGGACATCCGATCGACGGTCCGGGCCTGCCGCCTTCATGGTACGGCGACGCCGAACACGTGGTCGTCTCCCGCACCGGCTCCGAAAAGGATGCGGTCGACCTCCCGTTCCTGCCGGCGGACACGCGGCGACGCATCGGCGCGGTCGTAAGCGGGTTCTCCGCTGCCCTCGCCCTGGCTCGGGCCTCCGATCTGGTCGCGACAGTGCCCGAGCGACATACGGCGGCGCTGCGGGAGAATATGGTCAGCTATTCCCTGCCCATGCCGACCACCGAGTTCACGGTTTCGATGCTGTGGCATCCACGCCTGGACGCCGATCCGGGGCATCGCTGGCTCAGGCGTTGTGTACGGGAGGTGTGCAGTTCGAAATCCTCCGGCGTCTAATCCCTGTCCGGCGCGCCGAGGGGGAAGTAGTGACGGAAGGGCCTGGCCTCGTCGACGGCGCGGGCGAAGCTGGGGCGGGCCAGCAAGCGGGCCCGGTAGGCGTGGAGCGCCTCGTACCGGTCCGGGATACGGTGGGTCCAGTCGGCGTAGAACAGCGAGGGCGCGGCGGCGCAGTCGGCCAGGGTGAAGGTTTCGCCGACGGCCCAGGTGCGGCCCTGCATGCGCGCGTCCAGCCAGGCGTAGCTGGTCTCCAGCATCCGGCGCGCCTCCTCCACGCCGTGGGGATCGCGGCTGCCGTCGGGCCGCAGGGCGTCGAAGACGAACTTGCCCTGGGGCGTCATGACGTAGTTGTCGAAGACGCGGTCGAGCATGCGCGCCTCCAGCGCGAGGTCAGGATCAGCGGGGATCAGCTTCACCGGGCCCGGGTGGTGGATCTGCAGGTACTCGATGACGGTCGAGGCCTCCATGACCACCCGGCCGTTCTCGCGCAGGATCGGGAAGCGCTTGATCGGCCAGAGGGCGGCGAATTCCTCGCCCACGCCGGGATCCTCCAGCATGCGGAAGGCGAACGGGACGTCGTTCTCGTAGAAGGCGATGAGCGCCTTCTGGCAGTAGGACGAGAAGGGGTGGGCGAAGAGTTCCAGGCTCATGCGAAGGCTTTCGCTTCGCGGCCCTCGAGGAGGGCGACGAGGTTTTCGATGTGCCAGGTCGTGCCGTGTTCGCGGCTCTTCACCGCATCCTCTCCGCCGACGAGGTAGGACCCCTGTTCGGTGTGGAGCAAGCGGGTGCGGTCGCCCTCAGCCCGGAACTCCAGCGTCAGCAGCGAGACCGACAGCTTCTCGCCGTTGTGGAACATGTCGTAGACGAGGATGATCCGCTCGTTCTCGACGATGTCGTGGTAGGTGGCCTGGAAGTCGGAGACCATGCCGCTGGGCCAGCGGGCGTGGAAGCGTTCCTTGCCGCCGACGCGGAAGTCGAAGTCGCGATCCAGAGTCTCGATGTCCGAGGGCGCCTTGAACCAGGCCCCCTTGGCCTCGAGGCTGGAATAGGCCGCGAAGACCCGCTCCGGCGAGGCGTTCAGCACCCGTTCGATAGTGAAGGCGGCGTTGGTGATGGTCACTTGTCTGTCTCCTTGTCTGTCGCCGCGGGCGCGGTCCGGGCCAGCCAGGCCTCGAGCTGGTCGTACTGCTGCTCCCAGAAGCGCCTGCGTTCGGCGATCCAGCTCTCCACCCGGGTCATGGCCCGTATCTCCAGCGTGCAGGTGCGCACGCGGCCCACCTTCTCGCTCTTCACCAGCCCCGCCTCCTCCAGGATCTTGAGGTGCTGGACCACCGCCGACAGCGTCATGGGCAGGGGTCTGGCCAGTTCGCTGACGGAAGCGGGGCCCCGGCTGAGGCGCTCGACCATGGCGCGCCGTCCGGGATCGGACAGGGCCTGGAAGGCGAGATCGAGGGTTTGAGGCTGATACTGTAGCATTCGCTTAAGTATTTATGCGAAGGGCGCGGAGTCAAGGGAGGCTATCCTTCTCGTTTTCGAGAAGGAGGTCCCAGCATGCCGGAGTGCGTAGCGCGAAGGCCAATGCTGGAGGATGAGCGGGACCGCGGCGCGCTTGCCGGAGAAGTCGCGTTTCCTGCTCACTCTCCCGCGCGAGGATCTTCGCGCTTCGCGCTCCGATGCGCGGGGCCCTCTCTCTCGAAGGCGAGAGAGAGCTTCAGGCGGCCGCCCTGAATTCCGGATCGCGGGCGTAGAGCCCTCGCCGGCCCGGCGCGGGCCGGAAGGCGTCGCTGTCGAGCGCGGTCTCGGTAGCGCCGAGGAACAGGAAACCGTCGGGTTCGAGCACGGCGGCGATCTTCTCCAACACCTCGCGGCGGGTGCCGGCGTCGAAATAGGGCAGGACGTTCCGGCAGAAGACGACGTCGAAGGGACCCAGGCCCCGGAAGTCGCCCATCAGGTTCACCTTGCGCCACTGCACCGCCTGGCGAAGGCGCGCGCCGGCGCGCCACATCTCGTCGTGCTTCTCGAAGTGGTCCACCAGCAGGCGCACGGGCAGGCCCCGCTGCACCTCGAACTGCGTGAACAGGCCCGAGCGCGCCTTCTCCAGGCAGCGTTCGGAGAAGTCGGTCCCGAGGATGTCGAGCTTCACCCCGGGCATGGTGTCGGCGAGCATGGCCAGGGAATAGGCTTCCTGGCCGGTGGAGACCCCGGCGCACCAGACGCGCACGGTGCGGTCCGGCCGCCGCGCGGCGATGGCCGGCGCGATCTCCCGGGCGAAAAGGTCGAAGGGGATGCGGTCGCGGAAGAAGGTCGTCTCGTTGACGCTCATGGCCTCGGCCACGGACCAGATGAGGTTCTCGTCCGGAGCGGTCCTGAGCCTGGCCAGCACGGCCTGGACCGAGGGCAGCCCCTCGCGCCGCGCCACGGGCGCAAGGCGCGGCTCGATCAGATAGGCCTTGTCCGGCGACAGCACGAAGCCCGAGACGGCCTTGAGGATGGCCGCCAGGTGCTCGACGTGGGCGGGAGGAAGCGGCGCGGTCACACCAGCCCCGTCTCGGTCAGCTTGGATTCCAGGATGTCGCCGTCGAAGGGCTTCATCACGTATTCGTCGGCGCCGGCCGCCAGCGCCTCGCGGATGCGCACGGGCTCGGTCTCGGCGGTGCAGAAGATGACCTTCGGACGCATGCCGCCGGGCTCGGCGCGAAGCTGGCGCAGGAAAGTCAGGCCGTCCATCACCGGCATCACCCAGTCGAGCAGGACGGCGTCGGGCATGTCGGCGCGGCAATAGGCCAGCGCCTCGACCCCGTCGGCCGCCTCGGCGACCTCGAAGTCCAGCTCCTCCAGGATGCGGCGCGCGACCTTCCGGATGATCCGGCTGTCGTCGACGATCAGGCAGGTCTTCATGCGGAAGGCGGGCTCCAGACACGGCGGGCGGAGCGCTGGCGCGCCACCCCCCGACTCTGCCGCATGCTGGCCGCCGCCGGTTAAGGAGTCGTTTGGACTAGCCGGGAATCCGGACTTCCAGGCGCACCATTTCCTCGCCGGTCTCGGCCTCGAGCTCGCCGCCCGCCTCGCGCACCACCTCGTACAGCCAGAAGCCCTGGATCCACTGGCCCGCCAGCCCCTCGGTCAGCGCCTCGCCCTTCAGGCCGGTCAGGGCCTCGGCCTTGAGCCGGGCGCGCGGGCCGCGGGACTCCGCGACCATGCGCAGCGTGTCGCCGTCCTCGCGCACCGAGATCGTGGTCGTCCCGCCCGTGGGCAGGGCGCCGCCGCCGATCTGGGCGAGATTCAGCAGGGCGCGGGCCGCCGGCTTCTCGAAGACGCCGACGCCGACATCCCACGCCAGCTCGGCGCGCATGTGTGAGAACGCCTCGCGGACGAGCTTCTCCAGCTCCGCGGCGTCGAACCGCTCGGCCGTGGTCGCCGCGCCGTAGGCCACGCGGGCGAAGTTGACGATCTGGACCAGCTTCTCGGCGCTGGCCCCGATCAGCGCCATGGCGTCCTCGCGCATGTCCTGGGCCGACGGATCCTTCAGCAGATCCAGCCCGGAGACGATGGCGCCCGAGGGGCTGATGAAGTCGTGGCAGAGCTTGGCGGCGATGAAGGACGCCAGGGCCGTGCCCCGGGGGAGTTCGTCTTCCGGCGTTTCCGGATGCGGCTGGACGGGATCGGTCAGGGTCATGCGGCGCCTCTGCAACTGCGGCCAAACTGCGATGATTTGCGTCTTCTTCAAACCCTGGCGGCGCCCTAGGTTCGCGCCGTGACCGATTCAGCCGCCATCTCCAGCCCCGCCGCGACCGCCGACGTCGGCCGGGTCCTCGCCGACATCTGCGAGGAAGCCTCGGCGCTCATCCTGCCGTATTTCCGCGCCGAGATCGCCGTGGACCACAAGGCGGACGCCAGTCCGGTGACCGAGGCCGACCACGCCGCCGAGGCGCTCATCCTCGAGCGCCTGGCCAAGGCCTTCCCCGACATTCCCGTGGTGGCCGAGGAGGACGTCTGTCGCGAGGGCGCGCCCTCGACCATCGCCCGCACCTTCCTGCTCGTCGATCCGCTCGACGGAACCAAGGGCTTCCTGCGCGGCACCGAGGCGTTCACCGTCAACATCGGCCTGGTCGAGGACAGCCGGCCGGTCGCCGGCGCCGTCGCCGCCCCGGCCTCAGGCGTGGTCTGGTTCACCGGCAAGGACGGCGCCTTCCGCCGCCGCTTCGGCGAGACCGCCACGACCCGTGTACGCGTGCGCCAGAAGCCGGCCGAGGGCGGGGTCGCCCTGGTCAGCCACACCCTGACCGAGGAAGAGGCCACACGCCTGGCCGCGCGCCACGGCTGCCCCAACTGGCAGGGCATGGATTCCTCGGTGAAGTTCTGCCTGATCGCGGA
The DNA here is from genome assembly GCA_023432855.1 of Pseudomonadota bacterium. GTDB lineage: Bacteria > Pseudomonadota > Alphaproteobacteria > Caulobacterales > Caulobacteraceae > JAEZEZ01. The sequence goes on from JAEZEZ010000017.1 coordinate 17,824, forward strand.
AGGGCGCGCCGACATCTATCCGCGGCCCGGCCGCACCATGGAATGGGACACCGCCGCGGCCCAGGCCGTGCTGGAAGCCGCGGGCGGCCGCGTCATCACCGAGGAGGGCACGCCGCTTTCCTACGGCAAGGCGGACGCGGGCTTCGCCAACCCCGGCTTCCTCGCGGTCGGCGGCTGAATTTTCCGCACGCCTGCGACTGGCGGCCGCAGCCCTCGCGCGCCATGTAGTCCCTTCGCAGAGCCAGCGAAGGATCTTCCCCATGACCGATAGCGCCGCCTCCGGCCGCTACGACGCCGCCCGCCACCGCAAGGCCGGCCGCGGGCGCATCTTCCCTTCCCTCCTGGACACCATCGGCGACACGCCCCTGGTGGGCCTGCCGCGGCTGTCCGCCGAGGAGAAGCCGAAGGGCGAGGTCGTCGCCAAGCTGGAGTTCTTCAATCCGATCGCTTCGGTGAAGGACCGCATCGGCGTGGCCATGATCGAGGCGCTGGAACAGACCGGCCGCCTGAAGCCCGGCGGCGTGATCATCGAACCGACCAGCGGCAACACGGGCATCGCCCTGGCGTTCGTGGCCGCCGCCAAGGGCTATCCGCTGGTCCTGGTCATGCCGGAATCCATGTCCATGGAGCGGCGCAAGATGCTGGCGCTGCTGGGCGCCCGGCTCGAGCTGACGCCCGCCGACAAGGGCATGAAGGGCGCGATCGCCCGGGCGGAGGAGCTGCTGGCGGCCACGCCCGGCGCGGTGATGCCGCAGCAGTTCGACAACGCCGCCAACCCCGAGATCCACCGGGTCTCCACCGCCGAGGAGATCTGGAACGACACCGACGGTCGCGTCGACGTCGTCGTCTCGGGCGTCGGCACCGGCGGCACCATCACCGGCGTCGGCCAGGTGCTGAAGTCGCGCAAGCCGTCGGTGAAGATGATCGCCGTCGAGCCGGACGCCTCGCCGGTGCTGTCCGGCGGCGCGCCCGGTCCGCACAAGATCCAGGGCATCGGCGCGGGCTTCATCCCCTCCATCGTCGACCGAGGCGTCATCGACGGCGTCGAGCAGGTGTCCAACGAGGACGCCTTCGCCATGGCCCGACGGGTGGCGCGCATCGAGGGGCTGCCGGTGGGCATATCGTCGGGCGCGGCGCTGACGGCGGCCTTCCGGCTGGCGGCGCGCGACGAGTACGCGGGCAAGCTGATCGTGACGATCATTCCGAGCTTCGCCGAGCGCTACCTGTCGACGGCGCTGTTCGAGGACCTCTAGCGAAATCCCCTTCCCTCCTTGGAGGGAAGGAGGGCCCCGCGCATCGGAGGCGCGGCAGCGCCGGAGATCCTCGCGCGGGAGGAAGAGTGGCGTGCGCGCAGCGCACTCTTTCCGCCGGCGCCACTCACATCCGTAGCTTCCGGGCGCTGGCGCGCCCGCTACCACTCTTCCTCCGGGATGAGCCTGCGCGGCTGACGCCGCTCCGGCATCCCGGGACCTCCTTCCCTCCAGGGAGGGAAGGACGAGGCGCCATTCCCTTCCCTCCCTGGAGGGAAGGACGCCAGCGCGAGCCAGCGTGACCATTGCAGCGGTGTAACTCGACAGGCCGCGCTTTGGCCTGAAAGCGTCGCCATTCCCGCAGCTTGGGAATGGGAGACCTCACATCCATGCGTGCATTGCTGCTTTCGGCGGCCGTCCTTCTGGCCGCCGCCGCTTCGCCTGCCCTGGCCGCCGACGATCTGACGGCGCTCAGCGACGAGTTCGACGGAACGGCCCTGTCGAGCGACTGGAAGGTCTTCCACGAAACCTACGGCTGGCCGGACAAGGTGAAGGCGCTCGACGTCGGCGAGACCACGCCCGGCGCCCTGCACGTCGAGCCCTATGACGTGGCTTGGGTGCGTGATCTGGTGGGGCCGTTCTGGTTCAAGGAGGTCGTGGGCGACTTCGACGTGCGCGCCCGGGTGCGGGTGCGCGGCAAGGACGGGCCGATCCCCGGCGGGACCTGGTCGCTGGGCGGGCTGTTCGCGCGCACGCCCAATCGCAACACGGCGGCCGAGTGGCAGCCCTTCCGCGAGAACTGGCAGTTCATCACCACCGGCGTGGGCCAGGTCGCCGGCGAGCAGATGTTCGAGACCAAGGCTACCTACAACAGCTTTTCGTCGCTGAAGCTCAGGCCTGCGCCGACCGGTTGGGTCGAGCTGCGCATGGTCCGGGTCGGCATGGCCATCGTGGTGCTGGCGCGCGAGGACGGCGGCGAGTGGCAGGTGCGCGACCGCTTCTACCGCATGGAGGGGCGGCCCCACATGCAGGTGGGCCTGGTCGCCTACACCTCCAGCCCCGACGTGGACGACAGCGGGCCGGAGAACCCGGTCATTATCAACACCGGCCTGAACACCGAAGCGCGGGTGGACATGGTGCTGGAGGTCGACTGGATCCGCTTCGCGCGGCCGAAGCTCGAAGGACCCCGCGACTGGTACGCCCAGGTTTCCGGCGGCAATCCGCTGACCGATCCGAACCTGACCGAGGCCGAGATCCTGGCGCTGGTCGGAGCGTAGGGCGCCGGACCCGCGCCTTACCCAAAGAGTAAGGATTTCCCCGGCGGGCGCGCCTGCTAGGGTCGCGCCATGCGGGCGGGTGTCGTGGGCTGCGGGATCGGGGGGATGGCGGCGGCGCTGGCGTTGGCGCGACGCGGCTGGTCCGTGACCGTGCTGGAGGCGTTCGAGCGGCCCGGCCCCGTGGGCTCCGGCCTGCTGCTGCAGCCGTCCGGCCTCGGCGCGCTCGGCGCCCTGGGGCTGGCCGACGCGGCGCTGGCCTGTGGCGCGCGGGTCGACCGGCTGGACGGCAAGGACCCGCAGGGCCGCCAGGTTCTGCTCATGGACTACGCCCGCTGGCGGCGCGACGCGTTCGGCCTGGGCATCCACCGCGCCGTGCTGTTCGATCTGCTGCACCAGGCGTTGCCGGCGGCGGGGATCGAGGTGGTCACTTCGGCCCAGGTCACGGCGGTCGAGGACTTCGCCCGGCCGGTGGTCGGCGACGCGGCCGGCCGCAGCTTCGGCCCGTTCGACCTGCTGGTGGCCGCCGACGGCCAGGCTTCGACCCTGCGGCCGCTGCTCAACCCTCGGGCCCGGGCGCCGCTCTATCCCTGGGGCGCGGTGTGGGGAAACTGCGCCGATCCGGAGGGCCGTTTCGACGGCGTGCTGGGCCAGCGTTATCGCCGCGCCGAGATCATGCTGGGGGTCCTCCCCATCGGCCGGGGGCCGGACGCCGCGGCGGGCCGCCAGGTCAGCCTGTTCTGGTCGCTGCCCACTGCGGACATGGACGCCTTCTTCCAGGGCGACCTCGGGGCGTGGAAGGCCGAGGCCGCGGCCTGCTGGCCTGCCGTCGAGCCGCTGCTGGCGCAGATCGGGTCGCTGAGCCAGCTCGCGCCGGCGCGCTACCGCGACGTTTCGTCCGGGCGCTGGTCGCGCGGCGCCTGCGTCCTCATCGGCGACGCGGCGCACGGCACCAGCCCCCAGCTCGGCCAGGGGGCGAACCTGGCGCTGGTCGACGCGGTGGAGCTGGCCGCGCGGGTGGAGCGGGCGGCGCGCCCCGTCGCCGTCAGCCTCGCCGCCTACCAGCGGCGCAGGCGCGCGCACACGGCCTGGTACCAGATCGCCTCGCGCTGGCTGACGCCGATGTTCCAGTCGCACGGGCGAGGCTGGGCCATGCTGCGCGACCTGGCGCTCGTGCCCGCGGCGCGGCTGCCGGTCGTCGGGCGGATGACGGCGGCGACGCTGGCGGGCATGGCGCGTTTCCCCTGGGCAGGGCGTTTCAGCTTCGAACGCACACGCGGGGTTAACTGAAGCCGGGGTTCACTGCGCCGGAATGCCCACGCTTGAACCCGCGTCCGAGATTCCGGAGGAGACCGGAGCCCCGCCCCCCTCCCGGGCGCGCAAGTCGCTGCTCAAGCGACTGGCCGACGTGGTGTCCCTGCCGGCCAGCCGGGTCAACGCCTTCGAACGGGCCATGACGGCCGACCTGCTGGTGGAGATGCTGCGCGAGGCCGAGCCCGAGGAGCGGGTCCGTGTGGCCCAGCGACTGTCCCCGCTGGCGGAGATCCCGAACTCCCTGGTGCGCCTGCTGCTGCGCGACGAGATCGCCATCGCCGGGTTGCTCATCGAGGACTGCGCCTCGCTGACCGACGCCGACCTGGTGTCCTGCGCCATCGACATGGGGACGGAGCACCGCGTGGCCATCGCTCACCGCAAGGGCGTGAGCGAGGTCGTGGCCGAGGTGCTGGTCAGCGATTGCGAGCCGGAGGTGCTGTCGGCGCTGCTGAACAACGCGACCGCGCGCCTGTCCCAGCCGGCGGTGGAAACCGTGGTCATCGCCACGCGCGACCACCCTTCCCTCGTCCCCCTGTTGCTGCGGCGGGCCGAACTGCGCCCGTCGGGGGCCTACATCATGTTCTGGTGGTGCGACGACGAGGCCCGCCGCACCATCCTGTCGCGCTTCGCGGTGTCGCGCGAAGTGCTGCAGGAGGCGGTCGACGACGTCTTCCCCCAGGCGGCCAAGGAGAACTGGCAGGATCCGCTGGTGCGCAAGGCGCTGCAGTTCATCGAGCGGCGCCAGCGCAACCGGGCCGCCATCGAGAAGTCGCCCTACGACAGCCTGGAACACGCCGTGGAGGCCGCGGAAGCCGGGCTGGACCGCAAGCTGGTGCAGGAGATCGCCTATCTCGCGGGCCTGAAGCCCTCGACCGCCGCCAAGCTGCTGGGCGACGCCGGCGGCGAGCCCGTGGCGGTGCTGTGCAAGGCGACCGGCCTGCCCAAGTCCTGCGTTCGCAGCCTGTGGCGCGCGGTGAAACGGCCCGAGACCCTGGCCGACGGCTCGCCCGCGCCCGACCTCGAACGGGTCATGATCACCTACGACATGCTGGCGGTAGATCGCGCCCAGACCGTGTTGCGATACTGGAACTGGGCCCTGTCGTCGGCCCTGACGCCCTCGCTGATCAAGGCCATACGGGAAGGCGACGACACGTCGCTGGACGAATACTCTGTGCCCCAGCGGGCCGCCATGCTGGCTCTCGGAGACGACTTCCGGAGCTGAGGCTGCACCGGGAGCGACACCCGCGCTGGTTGTTTCGACAACAACGCCGCGCTGAGGCTCCTCAGCTCAATTGTGCAATACTGCCCTCGCGGCCAGTCTTTTTGCTCACGTCTGTTGTTACAATGTGCGAATATGGCTATGGACGTCGGCAACGGACCAAGTCTACGGACCGATCCGCCCCTCCTTGAACCGATCGCGGGCCAATCCAATGGACGAAAAAGCTGAAATCATCGAGATGACGACGGACATCGTGTCCGCCTACCTCGCCAACAACACGGTCGCGGCCGCCGAACTGCCGGGCCTGATCCAGAGCGTCCACCGCGCGCTCAGCACCGTGTCGTCCGGCGTCGACGCCTCCCAGCCCGCGCCGAAGGATCCGGCCGTGCCGGTGAAGAAGTCCATCACCCCGGACTTCCTCGTGTGCCTGGAGGACGGCCGCAAGTTCAAGTCGCTGAAGCGCCACCTGCGCACCAAGTACAACATGAGCCCCGAGGAATACCGCTCCAAGTGGGGCCTGCCGAAGGACTATCCGATGGTCGCCCCGAACTACGCCAAGGCGCGTTCGGACCTGGCCAAGCAGATGGGCCTGGGTCAGGGCGGCCGCAAACCCGCCCGCAAGGGCCGCTGAGCCGACCTTCAGCGCTGAAAGACCGAAGAAGCCCGCTCCCCGCCCGAGCGGGCTTTTTCATGTCTTACAGGCCTGGCGAGTCGAACGGTCGCAGTCCGTTAACCTTTTTCCGCTTGCCGCCGATTCCCGCATCACCTCATAAGGATTCCAAGGGGAATCAAAGGGATTCAGGGGGGCGTAGGGCATGCTGGCCCAGGTCGCGGCGCCGGCTTCGGCGATCAGGGCGCACGAGGAGATGTTCGCTTACTGGGCGTCGCTGCGCTCGGCCGGCCGCCTCCCCGCCCGAGCCGACATCGATCCCGGCCGGTTCAAGCGCCACCTGCCGACCGTCAGTCTCATAGACGTCATTCGCGGCGAGAAACTGGACTTCCGCATCCGCCTGGCCGGCACCGCCCTATACGGCCTCCACAGCCGCGAGATCACCGGGCTGACCGTGGTCGAGGCCTATGGGCCCAGGGACGCGCCCTACTGGACCTCGGAGCTGGAGAAAGTGGTGACGACGGCGCGGCCCGCCGCCGGTCTGCGTCCCCTGCCCGGCCGGGATTCCGACGCCCTGTCGGTCATGTGGCTGCGCCTGCCGCTCGCCTCCAACGGGGCGGAGGTCGACATGATCCTGGGCTACGACGCCGTCATCGGCGATCCGCGCTACGCGCCGACCGGCATTCGCGCCGCCTGAGGCTCAGCCCGCGGCCGGCAGAGCGGCGGCAGAGGCCTCGCGGCGGATCCGCTCGACCATGGACGCCAGGCCGTTGGCCCGCTGGGAGGTCAGCATGTGGCCGAGCTTCAGCCGGTCCACCGCCCGCTGCGGATCGAAGGCCACGATCTCCTCGGGACGGCGGCCGGAATAGAGCCGCAACAGCACCGCGATGAGCCCCTGCGGAATCTGGGCGTCGGATTCGGCCCGGAACTCCAGCCGGCCGTCGGGGCGGCGGGTCGACACCAGCCACACCTGGCTGGCGCAGCCGCGCACCCGGTTGGCCTCAACGCGTTCTTCCGGGTTCAGCGGGGGCAATTCCCGCCCGAGGTCCAGCACGTAGCCGAGCTGGGATTCCCAGTCGCCCAGGAGATCGAACTCCTCGGCCATCTCGTCCAGATCGTCCTGAATGCTTGCGCCCATGGGGGTGAGATAGACAGCCGGGCCCCGGCAGGCAAACTCAACCCGCGCGGCGAAGCGAGATGACAGCCTTCAGCCCCTGGCCCGGAGCCGGAGAAATCTCGAAGCTGCCGCCCATGGCCTCGCAGAGCAGCCGCACGATGGCCCAGCCGAGGCCGGCGCCCTGGTGATGGCGGGTCAGTGCGTTCTCGCCCTGCTGGAACGGCTCCATCAGGCGGGGCAGCTCGGCCGCGTCGATGCCCGGCCCTTCGTCGGACACCTCGATCAGTACGAGAGGACCCTCGGCCCTTCCAACCAGCCGGATGACGCCGCCTTCGGGCGAAAAGGCGACGGCGTTCTGCACCAGGTTGGAAAGCGCCGTGCGCATGGCGCGGGCGTCGCACAGGCACAGGGGGGCAGGGTCGGGAACGTCCACGCTGACGCTGATGGAGCGCGCGAACGCCTCCTCGCCGAGCGCGGCGGCGGCGTCGTCGAGGATCACGTCCAGCGGTTCGCCGCGCAGGTCCAGGTCCGCGCCGCCGCCCTGCAGGCGCGCGATCTCCAGCACCTGATTGACCAGCCGCAGGAGCTTGTGGCCGCTCAGGCGAATGACCTCCGCCGCGTCGCGGTACTCGGTCTGCAGCGGCCCGTACATCTCGCCGCTGATGATCTCGGAAAAGCCGATGATGGCGTTGAGCGGCGTGCGCAGCTCGTGGGAGACCATGCGCACGAACGACCGGCGCGCATGGTCGGCCACAGCCTCGTCAGGCGCGTCCTCCCGGCGCTCGTGAGCTCCGGAACGGCCATTGTTGGGGGCCGAGTGTGCCATTGACCGCGCGATCCAGACTTCCTTCCGGAAGCCTCCCACGGCCGCCTTACCAGCGGGTTTCCACAGAAACCGGCATTTCAACCCCGTTCATACTTCCACTGGCGCGGGAGCGCGCTCGCGCGACCGTCGGGCGCCGGTTACGATGGGCGCACGATCGTCAGACGCAGCAGCGATTCCATCTTGCCCGCCATCGACACGCCGCCGAACGCGCCAGCCGCCGCCTCCGCGCCCGCCGCGGAGCTGGAAACGGCGCTGCGCTGGCGGCTGGCCTGGAGCGGCGTGGTGCTGGCGGCCACTCTCGCCCTGCTCGTGAGCTTCGGCGGCCTGCCGGCCCCCGTCTGGGGCGCGCTGGTCCTGGGCGCGGCGCCAGGGCTGGCGGGCCAGTGGCTCCGCCGCCGCGACGGCGACAACGCGCGCATGCTCGAACTGGGGCTGTGGGCCCTGTGCGCGGGGCTGGCCATGACCCTGACGGGGGGCGTGGCGGGGCCGCTGGGCGTCTGGTGCGCCGCCCCGCTCGCCGCCGCCATCGCGCTTGACGGGCGCAAGGTGGTCTCCGGAGGCGCAGCCCTGTCGCTGGTGCTGCTCGCGACCGGATTGTGGGTTTCGCTCACCGGGACCGTGGCCCCGCCCGCGCCTTCCCTAGCGCCCTGGCTTACGGCCCTGGCGGTCGGCGTGCTGGTCGGAGGGCTCGCCTGGGCCCTGCCCCTGTCGATGGGTCGGCGCAGCCAGCGCGCGGAGCGGGCGGAAGAGGCCGCGCGACGGCTCGAGACCCTGCTGGCCGGCCAGCCGCACCTCGTCATCACCGTCGACGCGCTCGGCCAGCTCGGCTCCGCCTTCGGCGCCGCGCCCCAGGGCGTGCCGGTCGACGCGCTGTTCGCCCAGGGACTGATCGCCTCGGCCTGGCATCCGGACCGGGCCGGCGTGCAGACAGCGATCCTGCGGGCCTCCGCCCACGGCGCCGCCACGGTCGGCTTCGCCCCGCGCGGCGCACCGGACCGCTGGGTGGAGCTTTCGCTGCAACGGCTTCAGGACGGGCGGCTGGCGGGAGTCCTGCGCGACGCCACCGCCAGCCACGCCCGTGAAGTTTCGCTGGAGGCCGCCCGCGCGGAAGCCGAAGCCCTGAACGCCTCGAAGTCGCGCTTCCTGGCCAACATGAGCCACGAGCTGCGCACCCCGCTGAACGCGGTGATCGGCTTCTCGGACATCATGAAGCAGCGCCTGTTCGGCCCCCTGTCGGACAAGTACCTGGAATACGCGCGCCTCATCCACGAGAGCGGCGGGCACCTGCTGGCCCTGATCAACGACGTGCTCGACATGTCGAAGATCGAGGCCGAGCGCTACGAACTGTCCCGCAGCCTGTTCGACGCGCGCGAGCCGGTCTCCGCAGCCCTGCGGCTGGTCCGGCTTCAGGCCCACGAGGCTGCGGTTTCGCTGCGCAGCCTGTTGCCGGCCGACGCCGTCATGGTCGAGGCCGACGAGCGGGCCGTGAAGCAGATCGTGCTGAACCTGCTGTCCAACGCGCTGAAGTTCACCCCGTCCGGCGGCTCGGTGACCGTTTCCCTGCAGGCGCACGCCCAGATGCTCGAGCTGACGGTCGCGGACACCGGCATGGGCATCGCGCCGGAGGACCTCGAACGGCTCGGCAAGCCCTACGAGCAGGCCGGCGATACGGTCGCCCGCTCGCTGGGGACGGGACTCGGGTTGTCGCTGGTGCGCGCGTTCGCCGAACTCCACGGCGGCTCGATGGCGATCGAGAGCACCCTCGGCGAGGGCGCCGCCGTCACCGTGCGCATGCCCGTGGTCGTGCGGCGCGAAGTCAGCGCCGAGCCCCGTCAGGGCGCCGAGATCATCCCGCTGAACGTCGGACGCTAGCGGCGGCCGGGGCGGCCGCCAGGAAAGCCCGGCCCGCAGCGAAATCCCCAACCTCGAAGACGGCGATCTGCACGCGGTCGCCGCGGAAGAGGAACTCAACCGCGAAGCGCTCGCGCGGATCCAGTTCCGCCAAGGCGTCGGAGGCCCGTTGGGGGAAGCGGAAGGCGATGCCGCTGTCGGTCCCCGCGCCCAGAAGGCCGGGATCGGCGTCGTCTCGCGCCTCGGCGAGGATGACCAGCGAGGCGGAGCGCGGCGGCAGCGGCCGCGCCCGGGGTGCTCCGAGCCACGGCAGGGGCGAGCGGCCCTCGTCGCGCATGACAAGACGCGCGGCGTAGGGTTGTTCGCCGCCCGGGAAGGCGGCGACGGCCAGCAGGGCGGAACGGTCGAGATTGCCGGCCACGCCGAAGGTCGCGGGGACGGCTCCCGCCCGGCCGGCCTGGGACAGGCGCCAGCGGGGAGAACGGTAGGCGCCTCGGTCCGCCAGCCAGGGCGCGTTCTCGCCGGCGAAGGTCATGCGCGAGAGCCGGGTCCAGCCTTCGAAGGCCGTGCGCACCCGATCCGCGGCGATCTTGAGGTCCTGGGAGCCGCAGGGCGTGCGCGCCGCCTTGGCCAGGGCCCGCGCGCCGACGTCCTTGACCTCGGCGGCCGCCATGCCGGACCGCAGCGCCGCGCCGCGCGCCTGGGCCGCGGCGGCGGAGAGCGCCGAGGCGATCTGCGGCGTGAACAGGCCGCAGCGGGCGCCGGCGGCGCTCATCAGGGCGCGCTCGTAATAGAGGCTGGCGGGATGGGCGGCGAAGGCCACGGCCGGCGCAAGCATCGCCGCCCCCGCAAGGAGGCTGGCCGCAAGTCTGATGCCGGGGCGCCGGGCGCTGCCCATCGATCCGCTTTCCTCTATCATGGACGCGTGACAGCCTACGGCCGCTGCGTTGCGGTCGCGTTTCCAATCAGGGTTAAGCCTTTGCTGCTTTCCACAGATGTCTGGGCGGGCGCCCTGATCCGGCGCGCCGAGCAGGCCGGCGCCTTCGCCATGGTCATCCGCAAGGGCGACACCCGGGCCGGCGCGGTGCTGGTCAAGGTGATCGACCGGCGCGACCGGTCTGCCCGGCTGTACTCGGAAGCCTTCCGCGGCGACGGCGAGCGCGTCTGGATGGAGCCGGTGAAGGCCGACGACGAGGCGGCGCTGGACGCCTATGTGGAGCGACAGGCCCGCATCGACCCGGACATCTGGCTGATCGAGATAGACGACGCCGAGGGGCGCCACTTCCTGACCGAGCCGGTGGAAAATCGTTAACCGCGTTCGTGAACGGGACCGCAAGCGGGGCCCGCTAGTCTGTTCGCTCGTTTCCGGGCGTACAGAAGGTCGGCCCCTTGTTCTTTCTTCTCAACGATACCCTGCTGCAGATCGACGCGACGGCCATGGCCTCGCCGCTGGATTCGCAGCGCTTCGAGAAGGTCAGCCTGGCCTATGTGACCCAGCTCGGCCGTGAGCTGTTCTCGGAAGAGCCGCTGCTGCAGAAGCGCCAGCCCGAGCGCGCCCGCCGGCTCGCCTGGCTGCTGTCGACGAAACAGCCCGACCTGAACGCGGCCCTGTTCGTCGCGCCGGCCCGCGGCTGCCGGTTCGACGACATCGCGGTGCGCTTCTGCGCCCTGCCCTTCGACGTGCTGGCCAGCCTGCACGCCAAGGCCGAAGCCGGCCTGCTCGACGCCATGGCGGCCGACCGCGAGGTGTGGCGCCGCCTGGCCGCCTGACCGGGCTGCGACCACACGCCCCCCAACATTGCTGAAAAGACATTTGCCCGCAAAACGCGGGTGAGGTTCCTGCGCTCCGATGTGTCGGCGGCCCGCCGTGGGCGCCGCGCGGCTTTCAGCGATTGCTCAGAAGTCGCTCATGCCGCCGCGAGGGCCAGGCGCCAGCCTGCCCGCGCACAATCCGCAGACGACCGGCGCAAACGCCGGCAGAGGGGACGTTTTGGACCGAAGAGTCATCCTGCTGGCCACGGCCGCGATCCTGGCGCCCGCCGCCGCCTACGCCGAGCAGGCAGAGCCCGCGCCTGCTCCGCCACCGGCCGAGAAGAAGGCCGAGAGCGCCGAAGATGCGACGGAGGTGCGCGGGGTCACCGTGACCTCCCAGCGCGACGGCCTGCGCGTGGACATCGACCGCCGCAGCTATTCGGTCGCCAACGACCTGCAGGCGACGACCGGCTCCATCTCCGACGCGCTGCGCAACATTCCCTCGGTCGAGGTCGACGTGCAGGGTAACGTCAGCCTGCGCGGCGACAGCAACGTCACCATCCTGATCGACGGCAAGCCGTCGGCCCTGTTCAGCGGCGAGAACCGCGGCGACGCCCTGCAGCAGCTGCCCGCCGACCAGATCGAGCGGGTCGAGGTGATGACCAACCCCTCGGCCGCCTACAGCCCCGAGGGCACGGCCGGGATCATCAACCTGGTGACCAAGAAGACCCGCCGCGCGACCCGTTCGGCCACGGTGCGCGCCAACGTCGGAACCGATGGCCGCTACAACGGCGGGATCAGCGGCTCGGCCACCCGCGGCAAGGCTACCTTCGCCGGCGACATCGGCGTGCGTCACGACACGCGGGAGTTCGCGGTCGACAGCGAGCGCAGCCGCTACGACAGCGTCACGGACCAGTGGGTCGACAGCTTCCTGTCGGCCGATGCGAAGGGCGAAGGCGACTCGGTCAATGCGCGCGGGGCCGTCGACTACGACCTCGACGACAGGACCCGGCTGAGCGCCGAGCTACGCGGCGCCCAGTTCTCGTTCCGCTCCGAATCCGAGGAGGCGTTCCTGTCGACCCCGCTGGCCTATGGCCGGTTCGCCGACAGCGAGTTCACCCATCGCAACGGCTCGGGCTCCCTGCGCTTCCGCCGCCAGTTCGAGGGGAGCGAGCACGACCTGTCCGGCGACCTGACGTTCGAGCACTTCGAGGTCGAGCGCGAGATGGAGGCGGTGATCGACTTCGCCGCGCCGGTGCGGCCCTCGGAGTTCGAGGGCATCGGCGGCAGGACCGAACGCGACCTCTGGCGCCTGAAGCTCGACTACAACCGTCCGGTCGGCGAGGCGGCGAAGCTGAAGCTGGGGACCGAGATCGAGACAGCCGAGAGCCGCTACGACAACTACGGCGAGCGCGGGCCGATCGGCGGGCCCATCGTGGCCGATCCGGCGCTGACCAACCTGTTCCTCTACGACCAGGACATCGCGGCCGCCTACGTCACCTTCCAGCGGCCCTTCGGCGATGCGGTGACCGCCCAGTTCGGCCTGCGCGCCGAGGCGGTGCGCATCGACATCAACCAGGTCACCTCGGGCATCGTCGAGGACAACGACTACACCGGCCTCTATCCGTCGCTGCACCTGTCGTGGGACGTGGCTGAGAACCAGCAGCTGACGGCCAGCTATAGCCGGCGCATCCAGCGCCCGGGGCCCCAGGACCTGAACCCCTACGTGGTCTACATCGACCCGCAGAACCTGCGCTCGGGCAACCCGGACCTCGACCCCCAGATCACCGATTCCTTCGAGGCCGGCTGGCAGCACCGCAAGGGCCAGACCTACTACCTCGCCACCGTCTACTACCGCGAGGCGCGCGACGGGGTGACCGACGTGGTGCAGGACCTGGGAGGCGGCGTCTTCCTGACCACGCGCGAGAACCTCGCCCGGAGCCGCAGCGGCGGGCTGGAGCTGGTGGCGAACGGCCGCCTCACCTCCACCCTCACCTACAGCCTGAACGGCAACCTGTTCTGGAACGAGATCGACGCGAGCGGGCTCACTTTCGGCCGCGACCGCGAGGGGACGTCCCTGCGCGCGTCGGGCAGCCTGAACTGGCAGGTGACGCCCAACGACTTCCTGCAGCTGAGCGGCTTCGTGCGGGGCGAGACCATCACGCCCCAGGGCTACATGGAGCCCGGCGGCATGCTCAACCTGGGCTACCGGCACAAGTTCAGCGACAAGCTGTCCTTCGTGCTCACCGCCCAGGACCTCTTCGGCACCCTGGGCATGGAGCAGGTGATCGACACTCCGGTCCTGCGCGAGCGGACCGAGCGCGAGTTCAACGCCCGCGCCCTCTATGTCGGCCTTACTTGGACGTTCGGCGCGCCGCGCCGCCAACCGGAGCGCTTCGACTTCGACACCAGCGGCGGCCCGCCGGGCTAGCGTGCGGACGGGCCGGCTGGCGTTCGGGGCGGGCGGCTGCTATCGCCGCCCCCTCATGTCGAAACTGACCCTCGCAGAACAGGCCGCCCGCCGGCGGACCTTCGCCATCATCTCGCACCCCGACGCGGGCAAGACGACGCTGACCGAGCATCTGCTGCTGGCCGGCGGGTCGATCCGGGCGGCGGGGCAGGTGCGCGCGCGCGGCGAGAACCGCCGCACCCGCTCGGACTGGATGAAGATCGAGCGCGAGCGGGGCATCTCGGTGTCGTCCTCGGTGATGACCTTCGAGCAGCACGGCAAGGTGTTCAACCTGCTCGACACCCCGGGCCACGAGGACTTCTCGGAAGACACCTACCGGACGCTGACCGCCGCCGACGCCGCCATCATGGTGCTGGACGCGGCCAAGGGCATCGAGCCGCAGACGCTGAAGCTGTTCGAGGTCTGCCGCCTGCGCGACATTCCCATCGTCACCTTCATCAACAAGATGGACCGCGAGGCGCTGGATCCGATCGAGCTGCTCGACGAGATCGCCTCTAAGCTGGCGCTGGACCCGGCGCCCCTGTTTTGGCCGGCCGGGTCGGGCAACCGATTCCGCGGCATGGCGGACATCGCCAGCGGCCAGTTCCTGCCGTACGCCCGGCTCGTCGCCGGCCAGCAGGCCGAGGGGGAGGGCCATCCGGACGCCCTGCCGCTGGCCGAGGCGGACCGCTACTTCGAAGAGGGCGAGAAGGCCGAGCTGGAGGAAGGCGCCGAGCTGGCGGCCGGCGGCTATCCGGCCTTCGACCTGCAGTCCTTCCGCGAGGGGCACATGACGCCGGTGCTGTTCGGCTCGGCGCTGCGCCACTTCGGCGTCGACCAGCTGCTGCGCGTCATCGGCGACAACGCCCCCGCGCCAAAGCCGCTCAAGGCCGAGCGCGCCGGCGCGCTGGTCGAGATCGAACCGGGCGGCAAGGAGGTCACGGGCTTCGTGTTCAAGGTCCAGGCGAACATGGACCCCAACCACCGCGACCGCATCGCCATGCTGCGGCTGAGCTCGGGCGAGTTCAAACGCGGCATGAAGCTGAAGGTCCAGAACACCGGCCGCCAGCTGTCGGTGAACGCGCCGATCATGTTCTTCGCCTCGGACCGCGAACTGGCCGAGGAGGCCTTCGCCGGCGACGTCATCGGCATTCCGAACCACGGGGTCCTGCGCGTGGGCGACAGCCTGTCGGAGACGGGAACCGTCCGCTTCGCCGGCCTGCCGAACTTCGCGCCGGAAATCCTGCAGCGGGTGCGCGTGAAGGACCCGCTGAAGGCCAAGCACCTGAAGAAGGCGCTCGAAGGCCTGGCCGAGGAGGGCGTGACCCAGCTGTTCCGCCCCGAACTGGGGTCGGACTTCATCGTCGGCGCTGTGGGCCAGCTGCAGTTCGAGGTGATGGCCGACCGGCTGTCGAACGAGTACTCGCTGGACGTGGTCTTCGAGCCCTCACCCTACGCAGAGGCGCGCTGGGTCTCGGGCGAGCGCGCCGACCTCGAGGATTTCGCCAACAAGCACAAGACCGCGATGGCGCGCGACATCGACGACGCGCCGGTCTTCCTGGCCAAGTCGGCCTGGGAGACCGGCTACGTCGCCGAAAAGTACCCGAAGGTCAGCTTCCACAAGACGCGCGAGCGGATGTGACCCCGGGCGGGGCTCAGTAGCCCCGGTCGGGATCGCGGAACCAGCCGGGCCGGTGCTGGCGCGGCTCGTGCTCGGGAAAGCGGCCCCCATGGTGGCGATCGTGGCGGCGGTCGTCGAAGTCACGCTCGCCGGCCGAGACCGGGTCGCGCCAGCCGGTGTCGTCGTCATGGCCGCGCCAGTCGCCGCCGCGGCGTCCGTACTCGTCGTCGCGGTCGTGATCCATGCGCAGGCGCCGTTCGGCCTCGCGGTCGCCCATGAAGGCGCGGAACTCGTCGCGGGCCTTGGCCCACCAGCCCCGGGCCTCGCGCTCGCGTTCCTCGCGGATGTGCGGGGGCTCCCAGCCGCCCTCGGCGTAGCGTTCGGGGCCGCGCGGGCCGTACGCCTGGTGGCTGAAGTCGCGGGCCTGACGCGCGCCGTAGTCGGAGCCGCCGCGATAGGGCGCGCCCGAGCCGTAGGCGTCGCCGAACCGGGAGCCCTGGAAGCCGCTGCCTTGGCCGCCGGTGTAACCCGTGCCGGTCTGGCCGCTATAGCCGTCGTTCGGGCGGGCGCGATATTCGCCGCGGTCGCCGCCGAGCGGGTCGAAGCTCCGCCCCTCCTGGCCCGGCCGGTTGATGCCGCCGAGATCCTTGGCGTAGGGCTCGCGGCCCTGCCACGAACTGTTGGGGGCCGGCTGCCCGCGACGGTCGTCGTGCATCATGTCGTGGACGCGCTCGCCCAGACGATGGGCGCGCTCCTCGAATTCGCTTCGGCGTCCCCGATCTCCATCCCTGCCGGCGCCGTAATAGTCGTCGCCCCGGCGAGGCTCCCTGCCCTGCGGCCCGTGTTCGTCTCTCCAGCGATAGCGTTCGTTCATGGCGGGGCTCCTTCCGGCTGAGGGCGCGCGCGCGGCTGCGCGCGGCTGTCCCGGGGAAAACCGAGGAGAGGAGCAGGGGGTTCCGCATTGACGAGCACCCTGGTCAGCCGCTTAGCTCAACCGGGGGGAGACATCACGCGTGCAGACATCCTTTAAGATTGCGATGGCCTTGGCGCTCGCGCTCTGCGCCGGCGCATCCCATGCTCATCCAGGGCCGGAGCCACACGACTACAAGGTGGCCTGGCTCAAGCGGCCGACAGACCGACAAATGGAGCTCGTTCGACCGAATGCCGCCTATGCCGCCGGCATCAGGGAGGGAGGGGCAACGCTCGAGTGCGAGGTCGCCCTGAACGGCTGGCTCAAGCGTTGCGAGGTCATCGAGGAACGACCTGCCAAGATGGACTACGGAGGCGCGGCGCTGGCGCTCGCCCCATTCTTCAAGTTCTCCGTGGAGAACCGCGGCGACGAGCCGGTCGTGGTCCGGATACCCATCAACTGGAAAGGCGCCGGGGCTACCAGGGAAACGGCTGTCATCTCCCGGGCGATCTGGACGGCGGCTCCCACCACCGCCGAGGTCGAGGCAGCGTATCCCGCAGGTCTGTCTGGGGATGCCCGGATCATCTTTGATTGCACCATCACGACCACGGGCGGCCTCAGCGGCTGCAAGCCCCTGGCGAAGGACCCCGACAATCGCCGGTTCGTCGATGCCGCTCGTCAGCTGTTGCCCTTGTTCCGAGCGCCCCTTCAGGCGCAGGGCGGCGCTTCACTCGCCGGAGCGCACGTGATGCTTCCCGTGCAGTTACTCGACCCCGCCATTAGAGACCGCGAGCCGCCGATCACCCAACAGCCCGTCTGGAGAGCGCTGCCGGGTCCCGGCGAAATCGTCTATCCGGCCGCCGCGCGCAGCGCCGGCATCGAAAGCGGCAAAGCAACCGTGGACTGCATGGTCGGCGCCCAGGGCGTGCTGGAGGACTGCCGGGCGGTCACGGAAGTTCCGACAGGCGCCGGGTTCGGTGAGGCAGCGTTGAAGGCGGCCGACTTTTTCGCGGTCAATCCGTGGACTTATGAAGGTCGCCCGGTGGACGGGCAGAGGCTGCGGATTCCGGTGGGATTCGTCGATGACCAGGCGCAAGACCTCCCCGCGTCGCCATCCGGCCAGTAGAGGTCAGGCCGCCAGGCCGCCCTCCTGGCGGCGCAGGCGCCAGAAGCGCAGGGTGCGCATGGCGGTCTCCCGCGGCAGGGCGGCATACATCTTGCCGTACTCCTGGGCCCGGCCGATGGCGTCGGCTTCCTGGCCGAGCAGCACGACCACGTAGGTCAGGAACAGGGCGCGATCGAGGTCCGCCGCCTTGCAGACCACGCCGAGCGCGTCGAGCTGCTTGCTCTCGACGATGCGGCGGGCGGTGTGGAAGTCGATGTCCGACAGCTGCGCCAGGGCCACGAGGAAGTGGGTCATGCCGCCGGAGCGCAGGAAGCGCGCCAGCACCTTGGGCGTCAGCTCTCCGGCGTTGCGCAGCTCGGTGATGTAGGCCTCGGCCTCGTCGTAGTCGGCCGGCAGCGTCCCGTCGTTGGCGGCCACCTGCTTGCGGCTCTTGCTGAGCGCCTGCTCGAGCAGGGCAGGGTCGATGCGGGCGTTCTGCTCGAGGATGCGCTGGCGCAGGCGCGCCTCGGCGACGAAATACATCTCGTTGAGCAGGTCGACCGGCAGGTCGGCGCGATTGATCACCGCCTCGTGCAGATCCCGGTTCTTCTGGGCGCGCTCGACGGCGGTTTCGCTGGCCGTGCGCGACAGCCGCGCGCCTTCGTTGCTGAGCAGGACGCCGAGCGTCTGGTCATCGCCCCGCTCGACGATGACGTCGGAGAGCGCCTCGGAGACGTTCTCGCGGCTGGAGACGGCGCGCAGGTGATCCTGGCCCTGGGTGCGGACCACGGCGAGCAGGTCCTCCTCGCTGAGCGCCGCAGACCGCGTCAGGACCGGCTCGGCCACGATGATCTCGTCCGTGGCCAGCTTGCGCATCAGGCCCCGGGGCGGCGCCGAGACGTCGGCGAAACGCACGCCCAGTTCCGCGCGCACGGCGGCTTCCATCTCGCTCGACAGCTGCACCAGCACGCTGTCGAACAAGGCCATCTCGGTGTCCGACTGTGGCGCGTGGATGGAGAAGAAAAGGTCGGTCATCTCGCGGAGCAGCTCACGCCGCTTGGCGCTGGAGTCTTCCTTGGCCAGGTCGATCAGGTCGAGGAGGCGGGATCGTTCCATCGGGGGCTCGGTGAGGATCAGGAGCCGGGCGCGGACGGCGCGTCCGGATCGGCGGCGGCGGCGCGGGCCCGGCGCTCGTCCCGCTCGCTGGGGATCGGCGGCGGCGGCGCGGCCAGGTCCTCGCCGGCCGACCCGTCGAGGAAGAACTCTTCGGGCAGGGCCGGCTGGTCCGGCTGGCGGCCGTATTCGCGATGCAGCGAGTAGTAGCGCGGCCGGTCGTCCGGTTTGGCGGCGGCGGGCGCAGCGGGCGCGGCCGCGCCCACGGGACGCCGGAAGGCCTCGTAGGGACGCGGGGGCGCAGCCGTCGGCTCCGGCTGGGCGATGACGGGCGACGCGACCGGGGCGGCGGGCGCGGTTGCGGCGGGCGCCGCAGGCGCGCTCAGCGGACGGCGGAAGTCCTCATAGCTGCGGGGCGGCTCGACAGCAGGCCCGACGTCGATCGGCCCCGCGGCCGGCGCCGCAACTGTAGCCGGCGCAGCCTGGACGGGTGCAGTCTGGACGGGCGCCGCCATGACGGGCGCTGCAGGCTGGACGGCGACGGCAGGTGCGGGCGTCGCGACAATGGCAGGCGGCGGCGGCGGGGGTACCGGAGCAGCTCTCACGGGCGCGGGACGGGCGACGGCGGCGGGGGGAGGCGCGGACTGTCGCACGA
>JAEZEZ010000061.1 GCA_023432855.1 Pseudomonadota bacterium
TTTATAAGCCCCCGGCCGCACGGGCGCGCGCGCGCCCGCGGACTGGGCGGACAGGATCGGGGACTGGAGCCGCGAGGGACGCGACGTCTACGTCTATTTCGACAACGATATCAAAAGCGCGGCGCCCGCCGACGCGGCGCAGTTGAAGGCCCTGATGGCGGCGCGGAACGGTTAGGCGTTCCCTTGACGGCGGAAGCGGATTATATGCTGGTGCACCATACCCGCCCGGCCGAAAGGCCGGGCGCCGTCGTTTCTGGAGCGCCGAAAATGGCCGACCAAATCCTCTACCCGAAGGCCACCGCCGTCTGGCTCGTGGACAACACCTCCATGACCTTCGAGCAGATCGCCGACTTCTGCGGCCGGCACCATCTGGAAGTCAAAGGCAGCGCCGACGGCGAGGGGGCGCGCGACATCCGCGGCGCCGACCCGATCGCCAACGGCCAGCTGTCGCGCGAAGAGCTGGAGAAGGCCGAAGCCGATCCCAAGTACCGCATGAAGGCCCTGGTGGGTAAGCACCAGGAACTGCTGAAGCCGACTAAGAAGGCGCCGCGCTACACGCCGGTTTCGCGCCGCCAGGACCGGCCGGACGCCATCGCCTGGTTCCTGCGCAACCACCCGGAAGTGACCGACGCGCAGATCTCCAAGCTGCTCGGCACGACCAAGTCGACGATCGACCAGGTGCGCAACCGCACCCACTGGAACATCGGCGCGATCAAGCCGGTCGATCCGGTGACGCTCGGCCTGGTGGGCCAGCTCGAGCTAGACGAAGTCGTGCGCAAGGCGGCGGACAAGAAGGCCAAGGAAGCCGCCAAGCGCGGGCCTGCGGAGGACGGCGAGACCCTGCGCCCCGCTTCCGAGACGGGCGCGCTGGAAGACGACGTACAGTCCGCCGACTGGCCGGTCGATCAGGAAGCCTGAAACTAAAAGGGCCGCCCGATGGGCGGCCCGGCCTGGCTTGAGGCTATTGCTGCGGGGCCCGCAGGCCCTCAATCTCTTCCTTCAGCCTCAGCTTTCGACGCTTGAGCTCCGCCAGTCGCAAGGAGTCGGCCGCCGGATGGGACATCTCATCGTCGATGGCCTCTTCGAGCGAACGGTGACGGGAGTCGAGTTCGCGTATGCGAGCGTCGATCGCCATGGGTTGCGCCTCCTTCTGGTTAGGACGATCAAAGGACACACCCGTTAGGCCGGCGTGTGGAGTCACATTAACGCGATAAATGTTACGGAGCGGCCGTGGCCGAGACGTCAAACCGCCTGGTGGTAGGGATTTCAGGGGCTTCCGGCGCCGTCTACGGCGTGCGCATGCTCGACGCCCTGGCCGAGCTCGGCGTCGAGAGCCATCTGGTGATCAGCAAGGCCGCGGCGCTGACCCTGACGCAGGAAACCGGGCTGTCCGTCGCCGATGTCGCCGCCCGGGCGTCGGTGGTCCACAAGGTCACCGACGTGGGCGCGTCGCTGGCGTCCGGATCCTTCCCGACCCTGGGCATGGTGGTCGCCCCCTGCTCCGTGAAGACCATGAGCGAGATCGCCACGGGCGTGACCACCACCCTCCTGACCCGGGCCGCCGACGTCACCCTGAAAGAGCGCCGGCCGCTGGTGCTGATGGTGCGCGAAACGCCGCTGCACCTCGGGCACCTGAGGACGATGGCGAGCCTCGCGGAAATGGGTGCGACCATCGCTCCGCCGTTGCCGGCCTTCTACACCGCCCCCCGGTCGATCGAGCAAATGGTCGACCAGTCCGTCGGCCGGGTCCTCGACCTTTTCGGTCTCGACTGGTCGCGCGTGAAGCGCTGGTCGGGCGACCTCGGGGACAGGGGCGCGGACTGATGCGGCTGTGGGACTGGGCCGTAGCCGCCTACGTCCGCCCGGGGGTCGAGGCCGCCTGCCTCGAATTGCAGGACATCCACGGCCAGAACACCTGCCTGCTGCTCTGGGCGGCCTGGGCGGCGGTTCACGGACGCCCGGTCGACGAGGCCACGGCGGAGGAGGGCAGCGACGTGGCGCGGGCCTGGGACGTGTCCGCGATCCAGCCGCTGCGCACCTTGCGCCGCAACCTCAAGAAGCCCATCCCCGACATGGAGAATGAGGCCCGGGAAGCCCTGCGCGCCCAGGTGAAGGCTGTCGAGCTCGCCGCCGAACGCGCCCTGCTCGAGGAGCTGGAGCCGATCGCCCCCAGGCCTGGCCCGGCGAGCCTGCCGATCGACCGGGCGCTGATCACCGTGGCCCGCGTCTGGGGCAGGACCACGCCCCGGGTGGCGCTGACGAGCTTCGCCGCCATGCTTTCGGGCTAGCGCCGATTCCTGTATGGTCGGCCGGCCTTCGCGCCCTGTCGCGCGCCGAGAGACTCGCAGCTGAAATGAACGACGACGGACCGTCATCTGGCGTGAAGTTCACGGTCGTCAACGGCCGTCTCGCCGATCTCCAGCAGGAACACCAGGATCTCGACGATTCGATTCGGGCGCTCGAACTGTTGCCCGTGCCGGACCAGCTGCTGATCGCGCGGCTGAAGCGCAAGAAGCTGGCGGTGAAGGACGAGATCATCCAGCTGCAGGACCGCATCCGGCCCGACATCATCGCCTGAGCGGGCCTAGCGCCCCGGCTTCCTCAGGAACATGGCGGCGTCCGCCTCCGCCAGCCAGGTCTCGGGATCCTGGTGGTCTTCCCAGGCGCGGACGCCGAAGGTGCCGCCGAGTCGGAGGCCGCCGCCCGCGTCCTCGGCGGCGATGAGGTCGGCCAGGGACTGCGCCTTGGCCCGCGCGTCGGCCTCGCCGGCCTGGAACAGCAGGAGCGCGAACTCGTCGCCGCCCAGGCGGGCGGCCACGTCACTCTCACGGATGTTGGCGCTCAGCAATCCGGCCACGCGCTTGAGCGCGGCGTCGCCGGCCGCATGCCCGAGCGCATCGTTGACGCCCTTGAACCCGTCCAGGTCGAGATAGAGCAGGGTCGCCTGCGCTCCGTACCGTCGGCAGAAGGCGATGGCGCGCGACAGCTCGCGCATGAAGGCGCGGCGGTTGTAGAGCGGCGTCAGCACGTCGCGGTCGGCCAGGGATCCGAGGCGCTCGACCTCCGCTTTCAGGCGCTCGACCTCCTGCCGCAGGGCCTCGACCTCGGCCGTTTCCGGCGCGGAGTCGGTGCGTCTGCGGGCGCGTTCGGCGGTCATGCATGCTCCGTAGCGCGAGTCATCAGCGAACGCGCCGCGACCAATGCTAGCGACGCTGGTTGCGGGCGCAACGCGCGTGCCTATACTCCGCCGCTTTCTCGCGCCCGGGGAAGCAGATCCGCCCATGAGCAAGCCGCAGGTCGCCGTCATCATGGGCAGTCGTTCCGACTGGCCCACCATGCAGGGCGCGGTTGATGTCCTGAAGAGCCTAGGCGTCGCCTGTGACGCCCGGGTCATTTCGGCCCACCGTACGCCCGAGCGCCTCTACGAGTTCGCGCGCGGCGCCCGGGCGGCCGGCTTCAAGGTGGTGATCGCCGGCGCCGGCGGCGCGGCGCACCTTCCCGGCATGTGCGCGTCCATGACCGACCTGCCGGTTCTGGGCGTGCCGGTGGTGTCCAAGGCCCTGAACGGCCAGGACTCGCTGCTGTCCATCGTGCAGATGCCGTTCGGGATTCCTGTCGGCACCCTCGCCATCGGTGAGGCCGGGGCGAAGAACGCGGGCCTGCTGGCGGCGCAGATCCTGGCCCTGTCCGACGACGCGCTGGCGGCCCGCATCAGCGACTGGCGCGCCCGGCAGACCGCTTCGGTGCCCGAGACCGTCGCCGACTGATGGCCGACGCGTGCTTTCCTCTCCCGCCCGGCGCCACCATCGGCATCCTGGGCGGCGGCCAGTTGGGCCGCATGCTCATCCTGGCGGCGTCCCGCTTGGGATTCGATGTCGCCGTCCTGACGCCCCGCGACTGGGCGCCGGACGCCCGGCTGGCCGCCCATAGCTTCATCGCCCCCTACGACCACGAGCCGGACCTGAAGCGGCTCGCCGAGGTCAGCGACGTCATCACCTTCGAGTTCGAGAACGTCCCCGCCCACGCCCTGAAGTATCTGCAGGGCCTGGGCGCCGAGGTCGCGCCCGGACCGAAGGCGCTCGCCTTCACCCAGGATCGCGTCGCCGAGAAGCGCTTCCTCAACGAGAACGGCGCGCCGACAGTCGGCTTCGAGGCGATCGATTCCGCCGCCGAGATCGGCGGGGCGCTGGATCGGCTCGGCGCGCCTGCGCTGCTAAAGACCCGCCGCGAGGGATACGACGGCAAGGGCCAGGCCTGGGTGCGCTCCGCAGCGGACGCCGAGGCCGCCTTCGCGGCCGTGGGCGGCAAGCCTTCCATCCTGGAGGCTAAGGCGGACTTCGTGCGCGAGCTTTCGGTGATCGCCGCGCGGGGACGCGACGGCGCCGTGGCCTGCTATCCGGTCGGGGAGAACCGGCACGAGGGCGGCATCCTGCACCGCACGACCGCCCCCGCGCCGCACGCCGACAGGGTGCGGGCCCAGGCCGAGGCCATCGCCCGCAAGGTGCTGGAGGGCCTGGACTACGTCGGCGTGCTGGGCGTCGAGCTGT
Source organism: Pseudomonadota bacterium (assembly GCA_023432855.1). Taxonomy (GTDB): domain Bacteria; phylum Pseudomonadota; class Alphaproteobacteria; order Caulobacterales; family Caulobacteraceae; genus JAEZEZ01. The sequence continues at coordinate 4,548 of JAEZEZ010000061.1, forward strand.
TCGAACTCGGCGACGGGACGCTGCTGGTCAACGAAGTGGCGCCGCGCGTCCACAATTCCGGCCACTGGACCCAGGACGGCGCCGCCTGCGACCAGTTCGAGCAGCATATACGCGCCGTCGCCGGCTGGCCGCTGGGAGACACGCGCGCCCTGTTCGAGACCGAAATGACCAATCTCCTCGGCGACGAGGCCGACGCCTGGCCGGATCTGGCGCACGAGGCCGGGACGCGGATCCACCTCTACGGCAAGGGCGAGGCGCGGCCCGGCCGCAAGATGGGTCACGTCAACCGGCTGATGCGGCCACTCTGAGGCCGGCGCCCGGCCTTGCGGGGCGGTCTCCGCCCGCCGATAGTCGGGCTGCGGCGCCTGGGGAGGCACGGTGGTTCTCGACGAAGAGCTTCGACGGTTCATCGAAGGCGCCTTCGTCTGTTCACGCGAGGTCGCGCAGAGCATCGGGGAACGGGCCGCCGACCGCCGCTTTCCCGCTCGCTCGATCATCCTCCGCGAAGGCGACGACGGTGGCGAGACGGTCCTGCTCGTCGAGGGGACCGCCCACGCCCTGACCTATGGGGCCGAGGGCCAGGTCGTGCTGCTGCAGGAGTTCGCGCCCGGCGATCTGTTCGGCGCCATTGCGGCGGCCGGGCCGGAACGGCACGAGGCCGACGTGGTCGCCGTCGAGGATGTCCGGGCCGCCATTTTCCCGTCAGCGGATTTCCTTGCGCTGCTCGAGACCCACGCCAGCGTCGGGCTCGCGGTTTCCCGCCTGCTGCTGAAACGCCTGCGCTCCACCTCGGGGCGCATGGTCGAGCAGGTCACCCTGTCGGCGGTCGGCCGCATCCACGCGGAGCTTCTGCGCCTGGCCCAGGCCGGCGACGGCTTCGCCATCCGGCCGACCCCCGTGCTCTCGGCCCTGGCGGTGCGCGTCAACAGCACGCGTGAGACAGTGTCGCGCACCATCAGCGCGCTGGAACGGCGCGGGGTGATCCGCCGCGAGGACGACGCCATCGTCGTGGTCGCCCCCCACCGCCTCGAGGCGCTGATCGTCTGAGGCCCTAGCGCGCCAGCGAGAACAGGCGAAGGTCCTCGCTCTCGTCGATCTGCAGGTCGCCGACGTAGTCCGTCCGGCCGATGTCGCTGGACGGGCCCGCGTGGAGCGCCGCGGCGAAGTCGCCGGACAGGTGGACGGCGCCCGGAGGGACCGAGGCCAGGATGCGGCCCGCCAGATTGCCGGCCGGACCGAGCAGCAGCTTCGGTCCGCCGAACGGGTCCTTCGTCTTGCGGACCACGCCATAGTGGCCTGCGATCCTGAAGCCCGCGATGTCGCGCAGGCCTTCCGCAACCGCCAGCGCCGCCGTGGCCGCGGGCGCGGGGGCGGGGAACTCCAGCATCAGGCCGTCGCTGCGCCAGCGCACTGTGTCGGGCTTCACCGGCAAGGCGGCGATGGTCTCCTGAAGGCGCGGAAGAATTTTTTCCACCAGCGGCTCGGTGTCCGCCCAGGCGGCGGCGCCCATGCCCGAGGTCTGGATCAGCACCAGCGCCGCCAGGGCCGTGGACGGGGCCGGACGCGGCTCCGCCCGGCGGCCGTCCTCGCGCGGAGCGATCAGCACGTCCTGCCGCCGGCCGGCCTCGCGCCAGACCGAACCCACCCAGGCGCTGCCGCCCACGCGGCTCGCATCCGCCTCGTCGCCGTCGAGCACCAGCAGCTGCACGGCCTCGGTGGTCAGGTTGCGCGCCTGCATGACCGCAAGGCCCATGGCCGCCTCGGCCGCCAGCTGGTTGCCGGTCTGGTCGGGAATCTCGAACGGGCTGCCGACGATGGTGACGCTGTCGGCCCGCTCGACGACCTCCTCGAAGCGGCGCTCCCAGGCTTCTCCCCAGGGCGCGATCGAGGCGGTGCGGAAGGCGGCCGGGCCGGCGGGCAGGACGAGGTGCAGCTCGGCGCCGTGGTCCAGCAGGACCTCGGCCACCACGATGTCGGCGCCGGCCGCCAGGGCGCCGTAGCCGAAGCCCACCCCCTCGCGCTCGACCACCGCCCGCACCTCGCCAGCCAAGGCTTCGTCATCGGCCGCCACGTCCATGTGTCCCGCGAAGTGGAGGCTACGCGGCGGCCGCATCGGGTCGAGCCAGGCGGTCTCCTCGCCGCGGGCGGCAAGGATCAGCGCGAACTGCCGCAGGGTGGTGGCGTGATCCTCCCAGGCCCGGGGCGCCAGCTTCATGGCCGCCGCCAGCGAGTCCCTCGCCTCGTCCCGCCGGCCCAGCAGCAGCAGCGCCTCAGCGCGGGTGGCCTCGCGGAAATAGGGCGTCTCCGGACCATCCTCGCCGCGCTCGATCAGTTCCAGCACACGCGTCGCCATCGCGCGGGCACCCGCCTCGTCGCCGGCCAGCAGCGACAGGGTGGCGGCGTTGATGAAGGGGTAGGTCGCCGTCCCCCCGAGCTCGCCGGCGCGCCCGTAGGCTTCCGCCGCCTCACGATAGTAGGTGGGCCGCTCGTCGTCCTCCGCCGCGACCGCCCGGTCCTTCAGCAGCCGCCCGCGCACGGACAGCACGGCGGGGTCGTCGTCCACGGCCGCGAATCCGCCGGCCTCGAACTGCCGCCAGGCATGATCCAGCGCCCCGGAGCGGGCATGGGCGACGATGGCCAGAAGGGGAGACTGGGAAGGCTGCACGGTCAGGTTACCCGCGAGGTTGTTGGAGGAGGTCAGCCGTCGTTCTTGATCTTGGGGTCGTAGAAGGTCGGCAGCCGAAGGCCGTCCGACTGCTCCAGGATCAGGCCGAGATTGTAGGACGCATAGCGTGGGTTCAGCCGGCTCTGCATCTTGAAGCTGGCGACTCTCGGCTTGGGGTCCTGGCCGGGGTTCTGAGCATCGAAGTCGTGGATCCGCAGGTCATACAACTCGTTCGCCGATGCTGGATTTCCGGCTGTGATCGCCAGCTCGTTGGCCATGAACCAGGCATTCGGATCGGTGATCCAGACAAGGACGAAGCAGCCTTCGCCCGCGTGAGATCCACCCTGCGAAAGCTCGATGTCGAAAGGCGTCCGCGGCGCCGCGGTCCACTGGGAGCTGTGAACATGCTTGCTCCAGTTCCCAACCCCCGAAAGGTAGTTGATGATCTGCGCATCCGTCAGGGTGCTCAGGTTCTGGGAAACCACAGGTGAGAGTTTGGCGGACTTCGTCGCACTTGTGGCGTCCTCCACAACCATCGCCCGCGAGCGCGTGATGGGCTGAGGCCCTGTCTCTCCCTGCCTCAATACTGGCGAAGCGGGCAGAACATGCGGAGGGCCCAGCATGTCGATGTCGATAAAGCCGGTCGGCAGGTTGTTCCTCGTGTCCATCACCCTCTCCAGTTCCGTCAGTTCAAAGCCAGGGCATTCAACTCACTCTTGAAATCGACGCCCCAGCGCTGGGAGCGGCTGATCCTGTTCAGGCGCTCGCGATGGCGGCGGAGGTAGTCGAGGGCGGGGTCCGAGGTCCGGCCTTCCGCGCGCGCCAGACGCGCCGACAGGACGGCGCAGAGGTCGCGGATCTCCTCGTCGGCCTTCGCCGTCGGGCCATCGCAGTCGGCGAGCATCGGGCGCACGGCTGCGTCGCCGGCCCCGTCGAGCAGCGCCGCCCGGGCCAGGAACAGGTCGATCGCGACCCGCTGCTTGGCCAGCTTCTCGTCGGCGGGGTCCAGCGCCGCAAGGGCGGCGGCCCGGCGGCGCGCGTCCTCGAGCAGCGATCGGGACTCGGCCGGGCGGCCCGCGTCCATCTCGATCTGGGCCCGCCCGAGCGCGTTGCCGAGCAGGTCGCGCGCCAGGGCCCGGTTCTTCGGATCGGCCGCCTGAAGCGTCGTCAGGATGCGCGCCTCGGCCGACCGGCTCGCACGGGCCTCGTCGAAGCGGCGCAGCGCGCGGCGGCTGTCGGCCAGCCAGGCATGGCCGTCGGCGATGTCGCGCTGGATGTCGGTGTCGGCAGGGCGCGCCCGGGCGGCGGCCTCAAAGTGGGCCTGGGCGCGCAGGAAGGCCGCTTCGGCCGCCGCCGCATCGCCCTGGTCGCGCAGGGCCAGGGTGCCGAGGTTGCTGTCGGCGTAACCCGCCTCCATCCGCCAGTCCGTGTTGTTAGGGTCGATCGCCAGCAGCCGTGCGGCCAGGTCGGCGTAGCGGCGCAGGCCGGTGCGCGCCGCATCGATCCGCCCCCGGCGCCAGTCGATCAGGGCCACCCAGTATTCGCTCTGGGCGTGGGCGTAGATGCGCTTGGGATCGCCCGGCGCCGCCTCGAGCAGCGCCGCGGTCGTACGCCGCGCTTCGCGGAAGTGGCCGAGCGCCTTGTCCAGATCCCCACGCCGTTCGTCGTCCTCGCCCATGGCGTGAAGGATGAGCGCGCGTCGCTCGAGCGACAGGGGCGGCAGCCGGTCCAGGTCCTGACCTTCATAGTAGCCGAGCGCGCGCTGGTTGACGGCGGCCAGGTCGTCGAGCCGTCCCACCTCCTCCAGCCTGCCGCGCAGATCGGTCATCATGAATTCGACCAGCCCCTCCGCTTCGGTCCTCTGCCGCTCGGCTTCCGCTCGGGCGTCGAGGGCGAAGACCGTCAACAGGCCCATCGCTACCATTCCCGCCACCGAGGCCGCCGTGACCGCCGTCACGCGCTGCAGCCGGCGGTGCGCGTCGCGCTGGATCAGTTCGTCGAGCCCCACCCCGACGACGCCGGCGACAAGTTTCAGCAAGGCAAGTCGATCGCCGTCCCTTCCCGGACGAAAGTCCGCCGCCAGGGGCTCGACCTCCCGCCCCTGGGCGTCCGTCGCGCGCAGCTCCGCCGGCATGGCGTCGGCCGGCTCGCCCTCGATCAGGGCGGCCAGCACGGGCCGGCCGGGGTGCAGTTCGCGGAACAGGGCGACTTCCCGCGACACCCAGACCGAGGCGGCCGCGGCCGGCGAGCACACCACGATCAGCGCGCCGGACTGGGCCAGCGCCGTCCTGACCTGTTCGGTCAGGTCGTGAGCGGCCGGCAGTTCCTCGCGGTCGCGAAAGATGGGCGCGAGCCGCCGGGGCACGGCCCCGCGCGGCGTCTCCCGGCCCACGAGCCGCCCCGGCACGGCGTAGGCCTCCAGCCGTCGGTGCAGGCGACGGCCGAACGCGGCGTCCCTGTGGCTGTAGCTGATGAAGGCGCGATAGCGCGCGGCTGCGTCCCCGGCCGTGTCCGCCATTCCCCTGGCTCCCCCAAGCGCGTCCGACCGTGCCAGAGCCGCCGCATGTGAGCAATTCGGCCCGGCGCGCGACGCGTGACGGCCGTCACGGCGGAGCCGCCCGTTCGGCGCCAAGGTGCCCGCCAGCTCCTCAAAAGGGGGAGTAGAGGGGACCTCCGGATCGGAAGCCGGCGGCGTTACGGGGGGTAGTCGCCGCCAGCCCTGAGCCCCGGTCCGGAGAGGGAGCTCCGCCGGAAGCCGCGGGAGCGGCGGCCGGCGGAGTTTCCGCCGCGTTCAAATCGCTACGCTTTCGCCTCGCGCCGTCCTATGTCCTCGACCGTGAGTGCGCCCGCCCCGTCATCGCCCGTCCTGCCCTGGACACACGTGCTGCTGGCGCTGGCGGTGGTGGCGGTCTGGGGAACGAACTTCGTCGTCATCCGCATCGCGCTCGACGACCTGCCGCCGCTGATGTTCGGCGCCCTGCGCTTTTGCCTGGCCCTGTTTCCCGCCGTCTTCTTCCTCAGGCGGCCGCAGGTCCCGTGGCGGCATCTGGCGGCCTACGGCGTGCTCATCGGGGCCGGCCAGTTCGGCCTGCTCTTCCTGGCCATGGACGGCCACATCTCTCCCGGCCTGGCGTCGCTGGTGATGCAGGTGCAGGTCTTCTTCACCATCGGCTTTTCGGTCTGGCTGGCGAAGGAGACCGTGCGTCCCTTCCAGGTCGCGGCCCTGTCGCTCGCCGTCGCCGGCCTCCTGGTCATCGGCCTGAACACCGACGCCCAGACCAGCTGGCTCGGGCTGGGGCTCAGCCTGCTCGCGGCGCTGTCGTGGGCCGGCGGCAACATGGTGATGAAGGCGTCGGGACGGATCGACGCCCTGGCCTATGTGGTCTGGGCCAGCCTGTTCTCGATCCCGCCGCTCGTGATCCTGTCGCTGCTGTTCGAAGGGCTGCCCGCCATCCGACAGGGCTTCTCGGATGCGGACGCCCTGACCTGGGCGGCGGTGCTCTGGCAGTCGGTCGGCAACACCATGTTCGGCTTCGCCGCCTGGGGCTGGCTGCTGGCGCGGCATCCGGCGGCGACCATCACACCCGCCGCCCTGCTGGTCCCGGTGTTCGGCATGGCGGCCTCGGCCGTCATCCTGCACGAGCCGCTCCAGCCCTGGAAGCTGGTGGCCATGGCCCTGGTCATGGCCGGGCTGGCGGTGATCGTGCTGTGGCCGCGTTTTCGGCGGACGCCTGCTAAGGTGTGAGTCGCAACGGAGCGCCGACGATGGCCGGACTGAAGGACAAGCGCGGCTTCATCGACAAGGACCGGCTCGACCTATCCGAGCGCAAGGCCGTGGAATACTGGATGAAGCGCTGGGGCGTGACCCGCGACCAGTTGACGGCGGCGCACCGCAAGGTCGGTCGCCTGACAAAGGACATCGCCGCCGAACTGGGGCGCAAGCGCTAGCTCGGCGCCAGCACACCCTTTGCCGCCGCCACGCCCGTGGCGAAGCAGGCCTGCAGCAGGTAGCCGCCCGTGGGCGCTTCCCAATCCAGCATCTCGCCGGCCACGAAGACGCCGGGGAGAGCCTTGAGCTGGAGGTCGTCGCCGACCTGCGACAGCGCCACGCCCCCGGCGGTCGAGATCGCCCGCTCAAGGCCCTGCACGCCGATCACCTTGAGCCGCGCGCCCTTGGCCACCCGCGCAAGCCGGGCCGGCTCGGTCGGCAACACGACCCCCCGCGCCTCGCGCATCAGGCCGATGGCGACCGGCGACAGCCCCGCCTTGCGCAGGGCATTGGTGGTCGCATCGCCCAGCCGCCCCTTGACCAGCCGCGCCGCCAGGGCTTCCGCCGACAGGTCGGGCGCCAGGTCCACCGTCAGCGTGGCCTGGGCGCCGGCCTCGACCTCGTCGCGCAGATCCGCTGACAGCGCGTAGATCGCGCCGCCTTCGATCCCGTAGCGGCTGACCATCGCCTCTCCCCGCACCGTGCGCCCCCCCACGGTGAAGGCGGCGGTCTTCAGGGGCTGGCCTGCGAAGCGATCGCGGAAGGTATCGCTCCAGACTATGTCGAAGCCGACGTTGGCGGGCCTGAGCGGCGTCACCTCTACGCCCCTCTCGCGCAGCAGGTCCGCCCAGTCGCCGTCGGCGCCCAGTCGCGGCCAGCTGGCGCCGCCGAGCGCCAGGATGGTCGCCGCGCTCTTCACACGCACCCTTCCGCCGGGCGTATCGAAAACCAGGGCGCCATCCTCCCAGCCACGCCACGCCGAGCGCAGGCGGAATTCCACGCCCCGGTCCTGCAGCCGCGCCAGCCACGCGCGCAGCAGCGGCGAGGCCTTGAGGGCGGCCGGAAAGACGCGGCCGCTGGTTCCGATGAAGGTAGGTTGGCCGAGGCCCTCGGCCCAGGCGACCAGATCGGCCGGGCTGAAGGCCTCTACCAGCGGGCGCAAACGTTCGGCCGCCTCCCCGTATCGCCGAAGGAACGCCTCCACGTCTTCCGAGTGGGTCAGGTTGAGACCGCCGCGTCCGGCCATCAGAAACTTGCGCCCGACCGACGGCATGCGGTCGAAAACCGTCACCTTGCGGCCGGCGGCGCTCAGGGTCTCGGCGGCCATCAGGCCGGCGGGGCCGCCGCCTATGACGGCGACGTCGAGGCTTTCGGTTTCAGGCTGGGACGTGGGCACGCCCGTGGCTAGGCCAGCCCGCCCGGCGTCGCAAGCCCGGGCTCAGCGGCGGCTGGACTGATCCGCCTGCGAAGTCTGGCCGCGCGCACGATCGTCGGGCGAGGGATCCTCGCCCCGCAGCCGCGCATTGCCGACGGCGTCGACCTCGATGACCCCGTGGGCCCCCTTGCCGCCGCCGGCGCCGCTGGAGCGTTGATTGCCGCCGGGCCTGTCGGCGTCGGAGCGTTGTCTGTCGGCCATGTCGTCCTCCGTTTCGCTGGGCGGAGGTCAACCGGCGGGCGCGTCTCCGCGTTCCCCGGTCCGGGCCGTCGCTCCGTATCGCATCCGGGCCAGCACGCCGGCCACCCGGCCCGCGGTCTCGGAGGGCTTCTTCAACCCGGCCTTCCACTTCTCGAACTGCATGACGTTCTCGATGCGGTTGGCGACGAAGGCGTCGGCGGCGGCCTTGTCTTCGGCCAGCCGGATGTTCAGGGCCGGGATCAGGATCCCGGAGAGGATGGCACGCTTGGAGTAGTGGTTCTCGTCGGTGGCGACGTCCCCGGCCCAGCGCCAGATGCCGTCGGCGGTCGCCCAGGTCAGGCGAAGGCCGAGCGGCACGTTCACCGGCAGGGCGAGGAAACCGGTCCACGACCTGGCCGCCTTATCATAGGCCGCCGCCGCCTCGAGCCGGGCCTCGACGCCCTTGAAGATGCGCTCGCGGATCTTCAGCTGACCGGGCTCCAGAACCTTCAGCGCATCGAGCCCCAGCCCGTCCAGCCGTCGGGAAAACAGCGCCGCCAGGTCACGGGGACCGTTTCCGCAAAGGAGGGCGGCGTCGGCGCAGCTGATGCCTATGTCGGCTGCGGCGCGGTCGATGGCCGCCTGGGTCCAGCCCCGCGCCGCCACATGCAGCAGGAAGGCGTCGAGCAGGGCCTGTTCCGTGCGCCCGGCCCAATCGGCGGTCTCGTCCTGGGAGGGTGTCATGGCGGCAACATATCCCAAGCCACGCAAGCCGTCTCGGCTGGACAGCCCGGCGGGCTTGATGTATTCCCCGCCCCCAATCCGGCGGGCCCGAGCCTTCCGGTTGCGATAACTTATTCGCCCGCCTGCCGCGCAGGCTTGCGGCGGGCAGTCGAATGGAGAGACGACCCTGGTCCAGATTTTCGTCCGCGACAACAACGTCGATCAGGCCCTGAAGGCCCTGAAGAAGAAGATGCAGCGCGAAGGCTCGTTCCGCGAAATGAAGCGGCACGTCGCCTACGAGAAGCCCTCGGAAAAGCGCGCCCGCCAGAAGGCCGAAGCCGTGCGCCGCGCGCGCAAGCTGGCGCGCAAGCGCCTGCAGCGCGAAGGCCTGGCCCCGGCGCCGAAGCCCCGCGCCAAGCGCTAGGCTTCAGACCCAGTCAGATACGAAAAGGCCGCCCTGCAAGGGGCGGCCTTTTTTGCTGTCCAACGTTCGGGCGCCGCGCCCCCGTCCCGCGCCTCGGCCCGGGACGGGGATGGCGCTGGCTACCCTTCCCGCCGGATCAGGGCCATCACGCCCTTCCAGTCGAGCTTGCCGGTCGACAGGGCGCCGGCGCGGAAGGCCTTGCCGCCCAGCCAGATCATGAAGGCGGCGGTGAGCGCCATGCCGAGCATGGTGCCGGCGATCTCGATCATCGGGGGTTCCGCGACGAGGCGGGCCGGCATGATGAAGGGGGTGAACAGCGGCACCCAGCTCAAGGCCTGCACCAGGGGCATGTCTGGAGTACGGATGGCCAGCTGCAGCACGATGATCGGCGCCGACAGCAGGATCATCACCGGCCCCAGCAGGGTCTGGGCCTCCCGCGGCGTCTCGCAGAAGGCGCCGATGGCCGCGAACAGCAGGGCGTACATCAGGTAGCCGCCGATCAGGTAGATGAGCATGTAGAAGAGCAGGCCGCCGCTGGTCAGCACCGAGACGAAGTCGCCCACGATGCCGGGCGCGACGCCGGCGAACCCGGCCAGCAGCAGCGCGCCGAAGCCGCCCCAGACCCCGAGCACCGTCGCCGTGATCGCAGCGACGCCGAGCACCTTGCCTGCCAGGATTTCGGTGGTGGAGGCCGACGACAGCAGCACCTCCAGCACGCGATTGGACTTCTCCTCCATGACGCTGTTCATCAGGATCGAGGCGCCGGTGATCACCGTCGACCACAGGATCATTCCGAAAACGAAGCCGATCAGCCCGGGGAGGCGGTCGCGCAGGCTGACGGCGCCGCCGCCGGCCGAGCGGGTTGAAAAGACCTCCAGCTTCGGCCGGATGGTTTCGAAGCGCCTCGCCTGCTCCTCGCTGACGCCCGCTTCGGCGAGGCGGCTGGCCTTGACCACCTCGGTCAGGCCGTCGCGCACCGCGTCCTCGGCCCGGGTGTCGGTGACGCCCTTGGACCAGTAACGGCCGGCCGGCTCGCCGTCCTGCATGGTCAGGATTACGGCCGCGTCGAGGGTGCGGCCCCCGGGCAGCTCGCGATCCCCGGAGATGTAGGGCCGCAGGGCCGTCTCGGACTCCTCGGGTGTGGCGGCGGATGCAGCTTCGGGCGGCGCGGCGACCAGGATGACCTTCTGTTTGGGCGGCGACCAGCCACGCGCGACGTTGGGCGCGATCTGGCGCAGCCTGGCCACGCCGGCCTCCACGCCCTCGCGCTCGGTCAGCTCTCGCAGGGCGTCGGCTTCGACGCGCCCGGCTTCGGTGATCGCCGCCGCCCGTAGGCTCGTGGCGATGTCCTTCAGCCGGTTACGCTCCATGGCGCGCTCGAGCGCCGGCCCCGCCGCCTGACCCGACTGGTCGACGATGGCGACGTAGCGCGTGGGCGCGGCGTTCTTCATGTAGCCGGGCAGGCTCGCGCCCAGCAGGACGAAGGCCGGCAGCACCAGCATGGAGAGCCAGAAGCCGATGGTGCGGGCGTAGGCGAAGTACTCGCGGCGGGCGATCAGGAACAGGCGTCTCATCGGTCGCCTCCGGTCAGAACGATGAAGGCGTCGTGCAGGGTCGGCTGGCGCATCTCGAAGCGGCGCACGTCGAGCCCGCGGGCGAAGGCGGCCTTCAGGGCGGCCTGGGGGTCGGCGTCGGGGGCCATGTGGGCGGCGTGACTGAAGACGCCGGGCTCCTCGCCTTCCACGGCGACGCTTTCCACGGCGGCGATTCCAGGCAGTCCCGCCACTTCCTCGGCGCTGATGCGGCCCTCGAGTTCGAGGTGCCTCGGCGCGGCGGCGCGCGCCTGGGCGACCGAACCCTCGAATACCTTGCGGCCTTGGGCGAGCAGCACGACCTTCTGACAGAGCCGCTCGGCGTGCTGCATGACGTGGGTCGAGAAGAGCACCGTGGCGCCGCGATCGGCCAGGTCGCGGATCATCTTCTCCAGCCCCTGCTGGTTCACGGGGTCGAGGCCGGAGAACGGCTCGTCGAGGATGACCAGTTCCGGCTCGTGGGCGATCGAGGCCATCAGCTGGACCTTCTGGGCCATGCCCTTGGACAGCGCCTTCATCGGCTTCTTCATGGACGCGCCGAGCCCCTGCTCCTCGAGCAGGACGCGCGCCCGCTTGCGGCCCTCGCCCAGCGGCAGGCCCTTCAGCCCTGCGAAGAAGGCGATGGCGTCGACCGGCGTCATCTTGCGGTAGAGACCCCGTTCCTCGGGCAGGAAGCCGATGCGGTCGCGCACCTTGCGGCCGTCTTCGGCGCCCAGGACGCTGATGCGCCCGGCGCTCGGGTCGGTGAGGCCCAGGATCATGCGCAGGGTCGAGGTCTTGCCCGCCCCGTTCGGGCCGAGGAAACCGCAGATGGTCCCGCGCTCGACTTCGAAACTGAGATCCTTCACGGCCTCGAACCGGCCGTACTGTTTGGAGACCCCGTCGAGCCTCAGTGCCGAATCCATTCGTCCCCTCCGAGCGATACGAGAACTCTTAGCAGGCCCCGGCGCGCGCCGTCTCCCGGTTGCGTCGAGTTGACGCCGCCGGCGGCGCCCTTACGGTGACGCCGGGGCTGGAGGACGACGATGGTTCGCAACATCCTGGGCGTGGTCGCGGGGGCGATCATCGCGGTGGTCATCATCAGTGCGGCCCAGGCGGTCATCCCCTACTTCGCCGGCCCCGTGGGCATCGACCCCATCGAGGACCCCGCCGCCTACATGCAGGCCATGCCTGCGATGGCCCTGATCGGGGTGCTGCTCTCCTACCTGGCCGGCAGCCTGGCCGGGGGTTTCACCGCCGCCGCCGTCGTGCGCGAGCCCTGGGGAGCCTGGGCGGTCGCGGTGCTGCTGCTGGTGTCGGCCGTCGCCAACGTGATGATGCTGCCCCACCCGGTCTGGTTCATCGTGGGGTCCGTCGTGCTGATCGCCGCGGGAGGCTGGTTCAGCGGGCAGATCTTCGCCGGGGCCCGCCGCCCCTCCGTCGATGAGGACGACGCGCTCGCCCCGCCCCCCTACGACGCGCCCGAAGCCCAGGGTTGGCCGTCCCAGGGCTACGACGATCCCGCCCCTGCCTCCGAGCACGCAGAACCGGCCGAGCCGGAACGTCCGCGGTGGACGCCGATGCCGCCGCGGGGGGACGCCTAGGCGCCGATCAGCACCTGGCTCGGCGCCCTGGGGAAGCGCAGGGTCTGGGCCGTCTTCAGTTTCGCCGGCTCGAACACGGGGGTTCCCTTGACCACGGGCAGCGCCGCGGTGCGGCCGCCGGCCAGCACCGCCGTTCCCGACGCCACGCCGCGGAACACCACCCGGTCGAACTTCGGCACGGCCACGCCCAGCAGGCCGGCCATGCGTTTGGCGCCGCGCGCCGCCTGGTCGATGCTCTGGGCGAGGTCGGCCGCCGGCATTTCCGCGGCCGGTCGGACGATCGGCTCGACCGTCATGCTGACATTGAATTTGGCGCTCGCCGGGGCGTCGAGGTGGAGCATCGCGTTGCCGCGGATCTGCGCCAGGGTCGGGAGCGGAAGAACGCGGCCGTCGGCGCGGACCGTGACCGGGGTGCGGGCGCCGCCGTGGGCGATCCAGCCCTTCATCCCCGCCGCCGGCTTTCCCTCGGTAGCGAGGTAGTAGGCCACCGTGAACCGCGACCGCTCGGCCGGCGCGAGTTTCAGATAGTTCTCGAGGTAGGGGAACGCCTTGGCGACCTCGACGGATTTCTGTCCCGCCTGGGCCAGGGCGGGGCCGGCCGCGGCGGCTGCCAGACCGGACATCAGGACAAGGCGGCGGGTCTGTTCGGACATGGTTTCCTCCCCATTCGAAGCCGCACGCTCGCGCGCGATTACGGCGACGCCGGGGCAAGAAAAACCCCTCGCGGACGCCGTGTCCACGAGGGGCGATTGAAACCGGGCTGTCGGGGCGGTCAGCCCTGACGGACGCGGCCGCGCAGGATGGTGTAGGGCGGCTTCTCGGAAGCGGAAGCGCGAACGAACGGCAGGTCCTGGATGCTGGCGAAGGTGCGGCCCAGCACCTTCATGGGGTCAAACTTGCGTTCGCCCTGGCGGACCTCGAAGTGCAGGTGCGGGCCCGTGGAGCGACCGGTCGAGCCGACGAAGCCCAGGGTGTCGCCCTCGTCCAGCCGCACGCCCTCGCGCACGCCCGAGGCGGCGCGGGTCAGGTGGGCGTAGAAGGTGCTGACGCCTTCGCCGTGGTCGACTTCGACGTAGTTGCCGTAGGTCGGACTGCGGCCCGCCTCGATGACGACGCCGGCAGCCGAGGCGTGCACGGGCACGCCCGAGGGCGCGGCGATGTCGATGCCGGCGTGCAGACGGGCCTTCGGCTCGCCCGGCAGGCGGCGGTAACCGTACTGCGAGTTGATCTCGAAACCCTTCACCGGATGGGTGAAGGTGACGTGCGTCTGGTGGGCGTCGAGCGTCTGAACGGCGGGAACGGGTGCGGCTATGGACCGGGGCGCGGGAGCCGGGCTCTCGGCGATGGCGGCGTTCAGGGCCCCCGCGGCGGCGAGAGCGCCCGCCAGTCCCATGCTCGCCACACGGCCGAACTCATGCGCCAGTAGTTCGATAGACTGCATCAGTACTTTTTTTCTGTTGGGGAAATCAGTCACAGCCCCCGACGCCGGCCAGCACAAATACCGGTCGCCTGCCGAAAGCAGTTCGGGGTTGCGGGGGTCTATATGCAGGAATTAACCGCGAGTCAAAAGGCGACCCGAGGTCGCACGAAGCGGTAATCTCAAAACATCTCAGACTTGACCGTTCGGTCCAGCGATGTTGCTCATGCGCCGCGCCGTGTGACTGAACGGCCATGTCGCCCAGGCTCGGATTTCCGGCGCGAATTCAGTCGCCTATGCCGGATAACGCCGGTCCATCACCGACCAGGTGTGTTCGCACAGCCGGCGCAGCACATCCTGGTCCACATCCTTCAGCCGCCCGAGGTAGAGACAGGAGTTTCCCGTCTTGTGCTTGCCCAGGCGGGACAGGAGTTCGGCTTCCTTCTCGTCGCCGGTGAGCACGTAGAGGACCATGTTGGCCTTGCGCGGCGAAAAGCCGATGCGAGGCCATTCCGCGCGGCTCCCGTCGGCATAGGAAAGCGGATATCGCCCGAAGCCCACGATCGACGGTCCCCACATCTCCGCCGGCTGGCCGGTGACGTCCCGCAGCATCGACAGCACCGCGAACCCGTCCTCACGGCGGCCGGCGTGATCCACCGAGTTGATGAAGTCGTCGACGCTGGCGCCGGTGGGCCTGGTCTTGGGTTCGGCCATGGCTAGAGCCCCTTCAGTATTCCCTCGACCATCTTCTTGGCGTCGCCGAAGAGCATCATGGTGTTGTCGCGGAAAAACAGCTCGTTCTCCACGCCGGCGTAGCCCGATCCCATGCCGCGCTTGATGAACAGCACCGTGGCGGCCTTCTCCACGTCCAGCACCGGCATGCCGAAGATGGGGCTCTGGGGGTCGGTCTTGGCCGAGGGGTTGGTGACGTCGTTGGCCCCGATGACGAAGGCCACGTCGGCGGTGGAGAACTCCGAGTTGATGTCCTCCAGCTCGAACACCTCGTCGTAGGGCACGTTGGCCTCGGCCAGCAGCACGTTCATGTGCCCGGGCATGCGCCCCGCCACCGGATGGATGGCGTACTTGACCTCCACGCCCTCCTTCTTCAGCAGGTCGGCCATCTCGCGCAGCGCGTGCTGGGCCTGGGCCACCGCCATGCCGTAGCCCGGCACGATGATCACCGACTGGGCGTTCTTCATGATGTAGGCCGCGTCCTCCGGCGAGCCGGCCTTGACCGTGCCGCGCTCGCCGCCGCCGGCCGCCGCCGAAGCGGCCCCGCTGTCGCCGCCGAAGCCGCCGAGGATGACCGAGATGAAGGAGCGATTCATGCCCTTGCACATGATGTAGGACAGGATCGCGCCCGAGGAGCCCACCAGCGCGCCGGTGATGATCAGCAGGTTGTTCTGCAGGGTGAAGCCGATGCCGCAGGCCGCCCAGCCGGAGTAGCTGTTCAGCATCGAGATCACCACCGGCATGTCGGCGCCGCCGATCGGCAGGATCAGCAGGAAGCCGAGCGCCAGAGCCACCAGCACGATCATCCACATCGCCGCCGACGAGTTCGACTGCACCAGCCAGATGATGAGGATGACGGTCAGCACGCCCAGCGCCGCGTTCAGCGGGTGCTGCATCGGGAAGACCAGCGGCTTGCCGGTGACGAGGCCCTGCAGCTTGGCGAAGGCGACCAGCGAGCCGGTGAAGGTGATGGCGCCGATGGCGGTGCCGAGCGCCATCTCGATCAGCGAGCCGGTGGCGATGGCGCCGGCCACGCCGATGCCGTAGGCCTCCGGCGAGTAGAAGGCGGCGAGCGCCACGAACACCGCGGCGAGGCCGACCAGCGAGTGGAAGGCGGCGACCAGCTGCGGCAGCGCCGTCATCTCGATCTTCTTGGCCACCACATAGCCGATGGCGCCGCCGATGGCGATGCCGAGCACGATCATCCAATAGGACTGGACGATGGGCGAGGCCAGCGTGGTCAGGATGGCGATGGTCATGCCGACCATGCCGTAGATGTTGCCCTGGCGCGAGGTCTCCGGGCTGGACAGCCCGCGTAGCGCCATGACGAAGCAGACGGAGGCGACCAGATAGAGAAGGGCCGACAAGGTTTCCATGGTCTTACTTGCCCTTCTTCTTGAACATGGAGAGCATGCGCTGGGTCACGAGGAAGCCGCCGAAGATGTTGACGCTTGCCAGGATGACGGCGAGGAAGCCCAGGATCTTGGAGAAGCCGAAGCCTTCAGGGCCGGCGGCGATGAGGGCGCCGACGATGATGACCGAGGACACGGCGTTGGTGACCGCCATCAGCGGCGA